>SLIN01000312.1 GCA_007135605.1 Spirochaetales bacterium
ATGATGACTTCGGCGGTGCGCTCGCCGATGCCGTCGATGGCGAGTAGCGGCTCGGGGTCGCCGGCGTCGGCGGCGGCGAAGAGGTCGTCGATCGAGTGGTAGCCGGCGTCGGCGAGGAGCTCAACGACTTTCGGGCCGATTTCCGGAATGCCGAGCGAGGCGAGCACGGTGCGGTACGGCCGGGTGCGGCTCTCTTCGATCGATTGGCGGAGTGCGGCGATTTTCCTGTCGCCGAAGCCTTCGTACTCTCGCAGGCGATCGAAGTCGATGTCGTAGATGTCGGCGACATCGCGCACCATCCCCTCGTCGATGAGCAGCGACAGCGTTTCGGTGCCGAGCGAGTCGATATCCATCTGCGAGCGGCCGACGAAGAAGTAGAGCTGGCCGCGCATGCGCGCCGGGCACTCGTAGTTGACGCAGAAGTGATGGGCGCCGTGCTGCTCGAGCACGCTGTCGCAGCTCGGGCAGCGTTCGGGCATTCGGAACGGCCCGCCGCTGTCGGGGTTTTGCTCGACTACGCGCTCCACTGCCGGAATGACGTCTCCGCGCCGGCTGACGGCGACGACGTCGCCGAGGCCGAGCTCGAGCGCGTCGACGTACGCCTGGTTGTGCAGCGTGACGTTGCTCACCGTCGTGCCGCCGATGAAGACCGGCTCGACTCGCGCGACCGGGGTGACCCGCCCGGTGCGGCCGACCTGCACGTCGATCGCGCGGACCGTGGTGACCCCTTGCGGCGACTCGAACTTGTATGCGATCGCCCAGCGCGGGTGATGGCCGGTGTAGCCGAGCATCTCTCGGCGTTCGAGCGAGTCGAGCTTCAGGACGAGTCCGTCGAACTCGTAGTCGCGCGAGTCGCGCTCTTCGGTTTCTCTGGTGATGAACTCGCGCAGCTCCGCCAGGTCGCCGATGGCGGCGCCGGGGAAGCGCTCGCGCTCGCCTTCGAGCTGCGCGGGGTCGGCGCTGAAAAAGCCGACGGTCGGGTTCAGGCGGAAACCGAGTCGGGCCATGCGGTGGAGGATGTCGCGGTGGGTGGCGTGGCGCTCGCGGTCGAAGTACGCCTCGTAGGCGAACATCGTCAGCGGGACGGCGGCGGTTTCGGCCGATTTCGCGCGCCGGAGGCTGCCGGCGGCGAGGTTGCGCGGGTTGGCGTAGGCGGTCTCGCCGCGCTCGTTGAGCGCGCGGAACTCGGAGATCGGGAGGTATATCTCCCCGCGGACGGCGACGGTCGCCGGCTCGCGCAGGCGAAGCGGCACCGAGGCGATGGTGCGGACGTTGGCGGTGACGTCGTTGCCGACGCGGCCGTTGCCGCGGGTTACGGCGCGCTCGAGCGCGCCGTCGCGATAGTAGAGGACGATACTCACCCCGTCTATTTTTTCCTCGGCGACGAGGATGGGGGCGCGTGTGGCCGCGACCGGGCGGTCGCCGGCGTCCGGGCCGGTGCTCGCGCCGGCGTCGCTCCCTCCGGCTGTGCGGTTCACCCACCCGATGAGCTCGTCATAGCTGTACGCCTTGTCGAGGCTGAGCACCGGCACGCGGTGCTCGACCTCGGGAAAGTCGTGGGAGAGGTCGGAGCCGACCCGCTGAGTCGGTGAGTCGTCGCGTTGCAGCTCGGGGTGTTCGCCTTCGAGCTGCCGCAGCCGCTCGAGCATTCCGTCGAATTCGGTGTCGGAGATGCCCGGGCGGCCGAGCACGTAGTACTCGTACTCGTGTTCGCGCAGCCGCTCGCGAAGCCGCCGCGCCTCCTCTTTCGGTTCTATGACTGCCCTCCCCGGCGAACGAAAGCATCTCCGTAGCCGAGGCTACGCACGTCGAAGAGAACGGCGCCGCGCTCATCGCGGCTGAGCGGTCCGACGAAGATGCGGTAGATGTCGCCTTCCTCGTCGCCGATCGTCGTAACGGCGACCGGGTAGCGCTCCTCGAGACCGCGCACTACGGTGCGAGCGCTCTCCGGACTGCGGTACGCGGCGACCTGCAGATAGTACGCGCCGGCGTCGAGCTCGTCGACCACCGGAAGGCCGTCGACCGGCGCCGGGACGACCGGCTCTTCCGGCTCGATCGGCGGCTCGGGATCCGGGTCGACGAGTAGGTCGTCGAGAACGCGGCGCGGCTCGCGCGGTTCCGGGGCGGCTTCGGGGTCGGGCTCCGGAACCGGCTCGGGGTCGGGCTCAGGTGCCGGCTCGGGTTCCGGCTCGGGCGCGGGCTCGGGACGCTCCGGGGCCGGTTCCGGCGCCACGGCTTCCGGCAGTCGCGGATCGACGATTTCGGGGAACTCCGGCTCGATCCGCGGCACCGGATCGGGAGGCACTGCGATCTCCGGCTCACGCGGCTCGGCGAGTCGTGCGATCTCCTCGGGAAGCTCGTCGATCGGCTCGCGCTCGCCCGGTACGCGGGTGAGTCCGGCCGGGGGCGCTTCGCCGTGCGGTGCGGCAAAGAGGCGCGGCGACGGCCTGCGCTCGCGCGCCCGCTCGATCGCCTGTTTGAGCCGGTCCATCGGCTCGTCGATCTCCTCGTCGGGTTCGGCGACGATCTCGTCGTCGTCCGGCATTTCCGGCTCCGGATCGGCGAGGCGGCGGTCGGGTTCGCTGAGCTCCACATCAACCTCGAAAAGCTCCGGCCTGCGCATCGCGATCCCCGGATCGGGGCGTTCCGGATCGAGCGGCCGCACCGGAACCGGTTCGGCTATGAAAAAGTCCGGATCGATCTCCTCGGTCGCCGGCGGCGCCAGCGGCGGCTCGGGAGCAGCGCGCTCTTCGACCGGCCACGGAGCAGGTTCGAGCAATCGCGGCTCGGGA
>SLIN01000109.1 GCA_007135605.1 Spirochaetales bacterium
CAGCGAGGACTCTTAGAAGTCCTGCTCCATTTCGATGTCTTCGTCGATTTCCACCGGCTCGCATGCGAGCGCGACGAAAGTAACGGCAAAGGCAACAACAAGAACCTGAATAAGTTTCTTCATAGCATCCCTCTCCTTTCGAAGTTGTTGAGTAGAGCATACCAGTACGATGTGGAGCGCTCGCCCAGCGACTGTTAAGGTTCTGTAAAGAATCGTGAATGTTGTTTCACACCGCGCGTGGGGTGGCGAGAGGAGCCGCCGAGGACTCGGATCGCGGCCCGTCATCCGGCGCCGGTGTCATTCGGTTCCGGGGCCGGTCTCGCGCCGGCCGGCGGCTATGCCGCGCGCACTACGTCGAGCAGATGCGGCAGCAGCTGCTTCTTTCGCGAGAGCACACCCTTGAGCTCAAAAAGCCGTTCTTCGATCGCCGGATAGCCGAGTTCGGCTGCGATGCGATCGGAGCCCTCGAACACGAGCAGGCTCGTCTCTTTCGAGATATCGCTGACGAGCAGACACGCGAAGTCGACGCCCTGCTCGGCGCGTACCTGCGTGAGCGCGGCGCGGATCTCGTCCTTCTTGTCGTTGAAACTCTTGAAGCCGACCATCTCGATCTGGCTCACGGCGAAGCGCCACCCCGCCTCTTCGTACTGCTTCTGGTCCTGGAGGATGATGTCACGCGGCGCGATATCGTGCAGCTCCGTACCGGCGGCGAACATCTCCTCGCCCCACTGCTCGAGGTCGACGCCGGCAAGGCCGACGAGATCCCCGGCGATCTCGCGGTCGAGCTCGGTGGTCGTCGGGGAACGCAGGATGACCGTATCCGAGAGGATGGCCGAAAGCATGCAGCCGGCGATCGGCGGGGTGGGGGTGAGTCCGGCGCTCCGGAACATGTCGGCGATGATGGTGCAGGTGGAGCCGACGACGCGATTTATGAAGGTGATCGGCTGGTCGGTTGTCCGGGCGCCGAGGCGGTGGTGGTCGACGATCTCGGCGACATCCGCCTGTTCGATTCCGTCGACCGCCTGCGAATACTCGTTATGGTCGACGAGCGCGACGAGATAGCGAGAGGTTCGGGCGAGCAATATGCGGGTGAGCACGCCCCGCAGCTTTCCATCATCATCGGTCACAATAAAACCGCCGTGATTGAAGCGGTTGACCGCTCGCTCGACATCGCGGATGAGGTCGTTGTGGCGAAAGGTCGGCTCGGCGGTCTCGAGGTATTCGGAGACCGGCATGGAGAGGTGCAGCTGTACGATCAGGTCGATATAGTTCAGCGGGGCGAGGAGTAAGGCGCACGGCGGATTCCCGTAATGTGCGCGCAGCTCTTCGTCGGTGTCGTCGAACAGAACACTGGGGGCATTGTAGACGACGATCAGGTCGTTCGGGTCGAGCGGCGGATACTCGCCGTTCAGCAAGGCCCACTGATCGGTGATCACGCAACGCGGGGAATCCGGGTAGGCGCTTTCTCCTTCCGAACCCGCCGGTTCGGGATCACCGCACAGCTCGCTCGACCAGAAAAACCCTTCGAACCACCGGTGGTCGCCGGGTTCACCGGCCCGATCGGCCGCGGTTCGCGGCACCCCGTCCGCGTACTCGACCAGGCGCGAGCCGGTTCGCGCGGCAAAGTCCCCCAGGTCGAAACGCTTCGGCCCCTCGGTGCAGCCGCGGCCGAGATGCGTGAGAAGCTGCACGAGGTTCAGCAGCGACACCTTACCGATGCACCGGTCGTCCGCGTCGGCGACGGGGAGAAAGGAGAAGCGCCGGGCGAGCATTATGCGATGGGCATCGGCGAGCGGCTGCTCGGGGCGAAGCACGAGAATGTCGGGACGGTCGAGCATGATATCGCCGACGCGGGGGAAGACGTCGGTAAGCAGCGGCGGGGAGTCGACGCCGAACCGGCCGAGTACGTGCCTGGTCTGGGCGTTCAGGTTTCCGGCGCGGAAGGCTTTCGCCGGAATGCCGGTCCGGCGCTTGTAATCGGCATACGCGATGGCCGCACACACCGCGTCGGTGTCCGGGTTCTTGTGGCCGGCAACGTAGAGCGTTCGCTCCTCGGTGCGTTCGGAAGTGTGTTCGGAAGCGCGTTCGGATCGCATAGTTAAGCAATAAGCGTAACACAGTTGCCCGGCTTCGCGTGTATTTTCGCAAAGTGCGAAATTGTGCTATACCGTTGCCCTATGGACACCGTCAAATACCTCTTGCCCGAAGATAAGATAGCCAGGAGCTGGTACAACATTCAGGCCGATCTCCCCAAACCGCTTCCGCCGGTTCTGCACCCCGGCACGAAGCAGCCGGTCGGCCCCGACGACCTCGCCCCACTCTTCCCGATGGAGCTCATCAAGCAGGAAGTTTCGACCGAACGGGAGATCGAGATTCCGGAACCGGTTCGCGAGTTGTACCGGCAGTGGCGGCCGAGCCCGCTCTACCGGGCACGACAGCTGGAAAAGGCGCTCGATACCCCTGCGCACATCTACTATAAGTACGAAGGAGTGAGCCCGGTCGGCTCGCACAAACCGAACACATCGGTCGCCCAGGCGTTCTACAACATGAACGAAGGGGTAAAGCGGTTGACCACCGAGACCGGCGCAGGACAGTGGGGAAGCGCGCTGGCGATGGCGTGCGCTCAGTACGGCATCGAGCTGGCAGTCTACATGGTCAAGGTCAGTTACCATCAGAAACCGTACCGCCGCGGACTCATGGAGACGTACGGTGCAACGGTGACTCCGAGCCCGAGCGACGCTACCGAGTCCGGCCGGGCGGTGCTCGCCGA
>SLIN01000293.1 GCA_007135605.1 Spirochaetales bacterium
CCATCATCAGCGGCGCTTCCTGCACGCGGATGTTCATGCCGGCGAGATCGTCGACGGTTTCCACGCGATCGGTCGTGTAGAAGTTCCGCGCGCCCGCGTCGTACCAGGTGAGTCCGACAAAGCCGTGCGGCTCGAGCGCTTCGAACATCTCCTGTCCGATATCTCCGAGAAGCACCTCCCACATGTGGTCGGGATCCTCGTAGAGGAACGGCATCTGGAATGCGTCGAGCTCGGGCACGAACGCCGACACCGGCGAGATGGACACGCGCGTCATATCGATACCGCCGAACTGCACCTGCTCGATAACGTCGCTTTCCTCACCGAGCTGCGAGTCGGGGAATACCTCGATCTGGATACGTCCGTCGGTGCGCTCTTCCACCAGCTCGGCGAACCGGTAGTTGCCCTGCGTGGTGGGATAGTCCTCGGAGTGCGTCTCGCCGAGCCGGAATGTATGGGTTTCCGCCTCCTCTTCCTGGGCTCCGCCCGCGAACGCCATGCCGGCGGCTATCAGCGCCAGCGCCGAAATAAGAACCGTAATCTTCTTCATACCTACCCTCCTTAACGGGTGTCTGGGCTTTCTACCGGCCAGCCTATCCCCGGATTCGAGGTATGCGCTCTACAGAGATTTGCCATCTACAGGATAATCTTCCGATGTCATCGGTCGCGCGAGCGGCCGCATAGCACGATTTTGCGTTCATAGCAGCGATTTGCTCCGGTATTCGCTCGGCGTGAGGCGCGCGTGCTGCTTGAACACACGACTGAAGTAGTTCGGGTCGCCGATACCTACCGCGGCGGCGATCTCCTTTATCGTAAGGTCCGAATCGCGCAGCAGCCGCTTTGCCCGGTCGACCCGAACCGCATTCACATAGTCGACGAAGGTCATGCCGGTGTGCACCTTGAACGCCCGGCTGAAGTAGTGCGGTGAGAAGCGCGCGCGGGCGGCCGCCTCTTCGAGCGGGATATCGCGTTCGAAGTTCCGCTCGATGAATGTGCGAACGCGTTCGACCGCCGTATGCGAGGTTTCCCGCGGCGCGCTATCGGCTCGCTCGGTCAGCGCGAATGCGGCGCTGCGTATCGCCGTTCGGAGATCGGCTTGGCTGGCCGCCTGCTCGAGTTGATCGAGCACGGGGATTCCATCATCCTCGATATCGTCGGTGGTCAGATCCAGCTCACGCGTAACAACGGTCAACATCTCTGCGAGCCGGCGGCGGATGCGTTGAATGTTCGGCTCGGAGACCGCGAGGCGGTCGACGGCGTGCGAGGCGACGGTGACCGCCTGCTCGACCTCCCCCGCGATCACGGCTCGGCAAAGCTCCTGCTCGAGATCGTACGGATAGCGCTCTTCGTCGCAATCGACGCCCTCCGGGCGACTGCGCGCGTGCCGGCTGCGGGGAATCGATTGGCGAGCGATATCGGTACGAACGCTCGGCCTCCCTTCATCGGCGGAAGCGCGAGCCACCACCGCATGACGGAATCCCCGCACCGCGTCGTCCGGCGGCCTGGGAGTCGGATCGAGGCCGACATGAACGACCATGGAGAGTTTCCGTCTGATGTTCTCCACTTCTTTCCCGGCTACGGCGACGAGCGCCTCCGGAGAGATCTCCTCCCGGTGGAGCAGGAGCTGATGCACGAGTGCGTCTTGCGTGCACGCGAGAACCGTCATCCCTTCGGCGGAGAACGCCCGGCCGAGCTCCCCGCTGCACCGCCGCGCGAGAATGCGGCGCTGCCCGCTCGATTCGACGCGGGTTGGATAGGAGTCGAAGTCGATCTCGACGGAAAGCGCGTACGTGTTCCACGCACCCGGACTGCCGAGGCCGAGCGCATCGAACTGCTCGGTAAGCTGCTCGGGCACAACGGCCCCGGCGACAAGAGCGGCGACCAGATCGCGCTCGAGCACCGCCCGCATCTGCTCCAGTCGGCGGCGATCCGATTCGTGCTCGCGCTCGCGCAGCCTCGATTCGTCGAGGCGGTCGAGCACCCCGGTGATCACCTCGACCACGCGCTCGTCGGTCGCCGGTTTAACGATGAAGTCGTCGGCGCCGAGGCGCACCGCCTCCTGCGCGTAATCGAAGTAGTCGAACGCAGTGAGAAAGACCAGCCGCACCGCCGGCGAGCGCTCGCGCAGCTCCCGTGCAGCATCCACCCCGTTCTTTCCCGGCATCTTTACATCCATGATCGCGATATCGGGGTGTTCCGATTCGGCGATTTCGATCGCCTCGCGCCCGTTCGACGCATCCATAATCTCATCGATTCGCTCGCAACTCCGGGTGATGATATAGCGCAGCGCGTCGCGTTCGATCTGTTCGTCGTCGGCGATGAGCAGCTTATACACGGGCACGCTCCCCGGTGAGTTGCAGGTACGGCAGATCGATCGTGATGCGCGTTCCTCCCGGCGAGGCGCTCTCGATATCGAAGCGCTCCCGGCCGTGATAGAGCAGATGCAGGCGGCCGATCACGTTTCGCAGCCCGATTCCGCCGTCGCCGTTGGACGCACTTTCGCCGGATACCGCCTCGGCCGGGGCTCCGCCCGGGGCCGTCGAAGCGCCGGCCTCGCGCGCCGCCGCCTCGAGAATGCCGGCGCGCCGCTCCCGGGACATTCCGACGCCGGAATCTTCCACCTGGATGCGAATGGTGTCGTCGACCCGCCGGATTCGCACGCGAACCGTGCCCCCTTCCTCGAGCGGCTCAATTCCGTAACGCACAGCGTTCTCCACGAGCGGCTGAATCGTGAAACACGGAATCTGCACCCGCTCCGGGTCGACCTCGC
>SLIN01000128.1 GCA_007135605.1 Spirochaetales bacterium
GTTGCTCGGTGCAGTCAACCAAAAGAGCAGACTGCGGCAACCGATCTGTCGCTGCCGAATGCGAGTTTCGTTCGGCTCGAATACGTAGAATCCAGGCGTCGGAGCGGGATCTACGACACCTTGTCTTTGTCCGCCTCCGGCAGCCAGATGGCGAGGAGGCGAGAGAGCATCTCGTTCATTTCGTAGAATCGTCTCGGCGTACCGTATAGTTGGCCGGGGTATCTAATGGAGGGGTTGCCGACCACATCGTCCCGGCAGTGCTGGATCAGTTTGTGGGCGGACATCGGCGTTTTTTCGATGTGAGGCTGCACCCCGATCACGCGCGTGCCGATACAGAACGCCTGGTTCATGCACGCATCGCTGAAGGCAAGTCTGGTAGCGCCCGGCGGGATGTCAAACTCGTCTTTGTGCCAGTGGAATACCAAGCGCGACCAGTCGAAAATCTCTGTGTACGGCGATCCGAGCGCCTCGGCGGTCGGACGGAGGAACAACCAACCCATCTCCCCATGGTACCCCGGACGTACTTCTGCACCTCGGAGCTTGTCGGACTTCACTTCGGTATTGAATATTGGGCGGATACTATTGCGTGGGTATGCCGTGTGTTTGCTATGAATATGCACTTGGCAGTCCCAATATTCAATTCTGCTCATATGTCCGACAAGCTCCTAGAGAACGGGCGATCAGCTGAGCGCCGAGTCCAATACCGAGTACCGACCCGCCGCGCTTCACCACGCCGGCGATCAGATCCTTCTCCCGAGTCAGCCACGGGTATTGCGTGTCCCCGTCTGCACTCATCGTCCCGCCCAGAACAATCAGAGCGCGAATGTCTTCGTCGCCCGGCGGTTCATCGCCGCGGTACCAGTGGACCTCGCGGATGTCGCGTCCCAGTCGCTTGAAATCGGACGCCATGCTGCCGATTCCTTCGAACGGACCGTGCTGAAAAACATGAATCGGCACATTCATAAGGAAATATAGTTTATGCGAAAACTTGTTCACATGTCGAGCTCCGGAATGTGCTCGAGTATTTTCCCGAGTACGCCGACCGGAGGCTCGTGCCCATCTTCAGCTCGCTGAGTCTACCGCACCGGCGAGGGTTCAGCAGGTCCGAACGCTTCGCGTGACGCGCCGAACTGCTATGGCTCGACCGTCACTCGCAACAGCGGCGCGTCGTCGGCGTCTATGAGCACGTACAGCGCGTCGCTGTTTTCCCGGGAGCGGACATCGCGGACGCGCCCGTACCCGCCGAGGATTCGCGATTCGCCGGTTACCTCGGCCGAGGAACGTTCGGTGCCGTCGAGGTGAAACCACCCGAGATACTGATTGGCGAGATTGCCCATGAACAGCCCGTCGTTCGTGAAGGCCATTCCCGACGGCGGGAATCCGGATTGTCCGTCGTCGTAGCGGGTTCCATCCCACCAGTAGATGGGATTGATGATGTCGTCGCGTTCGTGGGGCAGGTCGCCGATTGCGGCGCCACCGACGTATTCCCGGTCATAGACGGCGACCGGCCAGCCGTAATTGCCGCCCGGCGTATCTATGATATTGATCTCGTCTCCGTCGCGCTCGCCGTGTTCGTTCTGCCACAGATCGCCGGTTTGCGGATGGATGGCGAGTCCCTGCGGGTTGCGATGGCCGTAGGTGTAGATCGCGTCCAGGGCATCGGGGTCGCCGACGAACGGATTGTCATCCGGAATGCTGCCGTCGTCGTGGAAGCGAAAGATCTTGCCCCAATTGCTCGACAGGTCCTGCGCGGAGTCACGCTCGCGGCGATCGCCGGAGGTCATATAGAGGTAACCGTCGGTGTCGAATATGATGCGGGAACCGAAGTGCCCGGTCTGCGAGTGGAACGGCTCGGCAACGTAGAGCACCTCGAAGTCGAAGAGGCTCGCATCGTCCGGATTGAACCGTGCACGCCCCAGGTGCGTGGCGTAGCCGCTGCCGTTGTCGTTCGCACCGGAGTAGGTAAGGTAGATCCAGTCGTTCTCGCCGTCTCCCTCGCCGTACTCGGGGTGGACGGCGACATCGAGCATGCCTCCCTGCCCTCGGGCGACCACCTCGGGAACCTCGCCGCCGACCGCCTGCCGGGTTCCTTCGGCAAGATCGATGAGCTGCAGCCCGCCGGCTCGCTCGGTTACCAGCGCCTGGTCGGCGCTCTGTGGCCGGAGGAAGTCGAGCCCCCACGGACGTTCGAGTCCGCCGACGACTTCGTGGGCGCTGTAGGAGCCTTCATCCACCTCGATCCCGTTCGGTGTGGGAGCTGCGCACGCGACTGCAACCACAGCGAAGATCGGGAGAAGCACGCGCCTGGCGTTGAATGCGTGACTGCGGTTTCTCGGACTGAACATGAATACCTCCTGCGAAATCAAGGTATGGATCGGGGGTGCCTGGGTCACCGTGGTGTCATTCACCAATGACGCCGGGCCCGTCGTCCCGGCGTCGGCGGAACATTGATGGCGACGCGTGTCAGTAGCGGAGTGACGCTCCGAACCCGAGTTGATCTCCAACGAACCGTATCGGTTGCGGATCGAACTGAACGACTCCTTCGTCTATGTTTCGTGTCGCACGACGACCGGCGTCGTTCGACGCCCAGAACCGGTAGGCGGTATTGACGATCGCGCCGCCGAGCAGCACTCCGAATGACGGTGCAAGGTCTCTGAGGCTCAGGGAACTCCATGCTTCAGAAATGTCCGCTCTCGAATCATTGATGTAATCGAGACCGTCACCTCCGATCCGCACCTCGTCAGGGAGAAGCAGGTA
>SLIN01000170.1 GCA_007135605.1 Spirochaetales bacterium
ACTGCCCACATGTCCGACGAGCTCCCGGAATGCCGCCTGTAGCCCGGAGCCGGGTGTGCGAATCAGTATGTACCCACCCCGGTCCCGCCTGCCTCTATCCGCACTTCGAATCGCCGCAGTTCAGGCACGTTCTGCAGCCGTCGAGCAGGACGACCGCGGCGGTGTTGCATTTCGTACAGAGCGTGGCGCCGTCGGGGAAGGGGGAGGCTTTGTCTCCGGAGTCCGCTCCGGATGGCGTTTCGGAGGATGCCCCGCCGGCCGGTGACGCGCTCGCCTCGTGCTCGTAGGCTGAAGCGGACGGGTCGTTCGAGCCAGGGGTCGATGATGCCCCACCGCCTCCCGGTGACGAGCCGGCCCCGCTCGTCGTGCTCCCGCCCGTCCCGCTCAACGATTTCGAAGCCTCATACTGTGCGCGCTTCTCGGCGAGGAGCGCTTTCTGGTGCTCGGAGAGTTCTTTCGGCGCGATCATACCGATCTTCATCATGTGCGCCTCGATAACATCTCCGATCTCGGCGATGAGCGACGGCATGAACTTTCCGCCGGTTTTCCAGTAGCCGCCGCGCGGATCGAAGACCGCCTTCAGCTCTTCGACGAGGAAGGTTACGTCCCCGCCCTTACGAAAGACCGCCGAGATAATCCGGGTAAGCGCGACGATCCACTGGAAGTGGTCGAGATTCTTCGAGTTGATGAATATCTCGAACGGCCGGCGGATTTCGTGCTCGGTGCCGCCGTTCAGCACGATATCGTTAATCGTGATGTACATCGCATGTTCGGAAACCGGTGTCTTCACCTTGTACGTGCAGCCGCTGAGCTCTTCCGGGCGTTTCAGCGACTCGTTGAGCGACACGATTTCGCTCTGCGCCGGTGTATCGGCCGTCGACTCGGCGGCGCCCGACGGCTTCGCGTTCTCCGGCTCCTTTGTATCGGCGGCATCGTTGGCGTGAACCTCACCGTTCTTCGCCGTTCTGACCCGGTAGTCGACGATCTCGCCTTCGATTTTTTTCGCTGCCATTTCAAACTCCTCATTCTCGATCTGTCGAAGCGTTTCCGCTCGTTGTGACCGTCGCCGCGCGATCGATCGGCTTTCGCGCGGCTTCCGTGGTCGGATCCGTCCGCTCTCGCGCGAGCTCCACGCTCAGAACCGCCCGTAGTATCCTTCCTTCAGCGCGTCGTACAGGTTCGCCGCGATATGCACCTCACCATCGTATTCCACTTCCTCGTCTCCGCGCGCTTCGACGACGCTGCCGTCGGCAAGGACGAACTCGTAGATCGTATTTTTCAAATCACGCTCGCGCACGAGTACTCCCTGGAATACCTCCGGATTGAAGCGGAAGGTCGTGCACCCCTTGAGGCCGCGCTGGTAGCCGTACATGTATACGTCCTGGAAATCGTCGTACGGATAGTCGGTCGGGATGTTCACGGTCTTCGAGATCGATGAGTCGACCCACTTCTGCGCGGCCGCCTGGATATCGACGTGCTGCATCGGGTGTATGTCCTCGGAAGTCAGGAAGTAGTCGGGCAAGGTGTGGTCGACGGCGGACCCGTTTACCGCGCCGTTCCTGTCGCCCTCGGATTCCTCGGCGGTGCCGGTATCGCCGTGCGGTAGCGCCTCCGAATCGACGAGCGTCCGGTAGGCGAGCAGCTCGAAGGAGAAAACATCAACCTGTTCCTTCGATTTCCTCCCTTCGCGGATCACGTTCCGGAAATAGTGGTGCGCGAAGCTCGGCTCGATGCCGTTGGAGACGTTGTTACCGAGAGAGAGCGAGATGGTGCCGGTCGGAGCGATCGACGAGTGATGGGTGAAGCGGGCGCCCTTTTCCGCGATCCCGTCGACGAGCTCCGGCGCCTCTTCGCCGAGTCGCTGCATGTAGCGGCTGTAACGGGCGAGCAGCACCTTGCCCGGCAGGCGGTCGCCGAGGGAATAGCCGTCGTCGGCGAGTTCCGGACGTTTCCGCAACATGTCGGCGGTAATCTCGAACTCCTCTTCCATGATCGGAGCCGGCCCCTTCTCCTCGGCGAGCTCGATTCCCGCCTTCCACCCGGCGAGCGCGAGCTCACGGGAAACCTCTTCGGTGAACTCGACCGAGTCGGGCGAGCCGTATTTCATCGTGAGCATGGTGACAGTGCTGCCGAGGCCGAGAAAGCCCATGCCGTGGCGGCGTTTGCGCTCGATCTCCTCCCGCTGCCTGTCGAGCGGCAATCCGTTGATTTCGACGACGTTGTCGAGCATTCGGGTGAACACCGTTACGACTTCCCGGAACCGATCCCAATTAAAGCGAGCCCGGCTCGTGAACGGCGACTCGACAAATTTGGTGAGATTTACCGAGCCGAGCAGGCATGAGCCGTACGGTGGTAACGGCTGCTCTCCGCACGGATTGGTGGCGCGGATCGTTTCGCAGAACCAGTTGTTATTCTGTTCGTTCACCTCGTCGATGAGAACGAACCCCGGCTCTGCGTAGTCGTACGTCGAGCGCATAATAAGGTTCCATAGCTTGCGCGCCTCGATAGTCTTGAAGATACGACAGGCGACAAGGTTGTTCTCGTCGGTTACGTACGGCTCGGAAACCGGCCATTCTCTCCACACTACGAGCGAGGGGTCGTTGACGTCGATTCCTTCGGCCTCGACCTCTTTGGCTGTCAGCGGGAAGGCGAGCGGCCATTCGGCGTCGGCGTTCACCGCTTCCATAAAGGCGTGAGTAATCAGAAGCGAGAGGTTGAACTGGCGAAGGCGTCCGTCCTCGCGCTTGGCCCGGATAAACTCCGTGACATCCGGGTGCCCGACGTGAAAGGTGCCCATTTGAGCCCCGCGGCGGCCGCCGGCCGACGAGACGGTGAAGCACATGCGGTCGTAAATATCCATGAATGAGAGCGGACCGGAGGTGTGCGAGCCGGCCCCCGAAACGTATGCACCGCGCGGGCGCAGCGTTGAGAAGTCGTAGCCGATTCCGCATCCGGCCTTAAGGGTCAGCCCGGCCTCGTGCACCTTTTTCAGGATATCGTCCATGGAATCGTAGACGGTTCCCGAGACGGTGCAGTTTATCGTCGATGTAGCCGGCTTGTGTTCCCAGCCGCCGGCGTTCGAGATGATACGTCCAGCGGGGATCGCGCCGTTTCGCATCGCCCAGAGAAAGCGCTCGTACCACTGTTCCCGCTCGGGCTCCCGCTCGATCCCGGCAAGCGTCGTGGCGACTCGCTTGTACGTATCGTCGATGGTCTCATCGATACAACGGCCCTCCTTGCTCTTGAGGCGGTACTTCTGGTCCCATATATCTACGGAGGCGGGTTGAAACGAGATCTCCGTTTGTGCTTTCTTTGCTGCCTTCGCCATGATCTGCCGTCCTGAGTGTTCGGTTTCTGCCATTTGCACAGCCACACGGGCCGGTGTCGCGAATAGCGCCGCGCAACGCTCCGAAAGCGTTCATTAATTCGGCGTGCGCGACTTACTACACAATATCTTGTGTTGCCGAATGGTAGAATCCCATGGAATACGCTATATGTCAACCGATTCGGATGCAGAATTCCGGCAGCCGGTTTCGTCTTTACCCGTGGCAACGACCGGACGTATACTGGCGGTCTCAAGGGGGTTGCGAATCGATGAGTGACAGTGTGCAGACCGCCGATAATCAGTACCTGACGTTTACGCTCGCCGGCGAGACATATGCGGTCGAGGTGAACAAGGTAAGAGAGGTTCTCGAGTATACCGAAGTCACCAAGGTCCCCCGCACTCAGGAGTTTATGCGGGGAGTGATCAACTTGCGCGGAAGCGTTGTACCGGTGGTCGATCTCCGTCTGAAATTCGACATGGGTCAGACCGACCGGACAATCGATACCTCGATTGTTGTTATGGAAGTAACTGTCGATGAGGAAACGGTGACCCTCGGTACACTCGCCGATTCGGTGCAAGAGGTAATCGGCCTGAACGATGGTCAGATCGAGCCGGCGCCTTCCATCGGAACCAAGGTGAACAACCGATTCATTCGTGGTATCGGGAAGATGGATGAGCGCTTCATTATCATTCTGGATATCGACCGGATCTTCCGCGATGAAGAGATCGCCGCGGCAGTCGAATCCGCGGGTTGACGCGGAGCGTGCGCCCCGATGACGGAGTATCGTATTGCAATCACGACCGCCCCCGAGACTGAGGCCGCCGACCTGGCACGGAGCCTCGTTGAGCGACGACTGGCCGCCTGCGTCCAGATCGTCTCGGGAGTGCGGAGTTTCTTTCGCTGGGAGGGTAGTGTAGCAGATGAGCCGGAGGCGGTGCTTCTGTGCAAGACTACAGAGGCGGCTCGTGAATCGTTCGAGCGTCATCTGAGATCCGTTCACTCATATGAAGTCCCCGAGCTGATTTTCGTTCCGGTTGAGAGCGGATTGTCCGAGTATCTTTCCTGGATTTCCGAAGAGGTGCGGGTCTAGTCGGACACATGGGCAGTATTGAATATCGGGACGGGCGGTTGCATATTTCCGGCAATCGCGTTGCATGGTTGCCCATGGTATACGCCCAATATTCAATTCCGAAGTGAAGTCCGACAAGCTCCTGAGCGATCGGCAGGCGTGATTCTGCTACACACTCAATACCACCGCGACCGCCGCAACGGTCGCCGTAGTTATCAGATTCACGGCATCGTTATTCACCCATCGTACGCCGTGCTCGACTTCGTTCCGGATGCCCGCCCGGTCAGTGGGCTTCTCGGTCGGCGAGCCGTCGCGTCGCCGGTACCGCACTTGCACCGTAGCTCCCAGAATGCTGTCGAGAAGCGTTCCAAGAATCCCGAGAGCCGCCCCCATGGTTCCGACGATCAGCGCCTCCGTCGCCGGTGTTCCCGCGAGTGCCACTACGCCTGCGCCCGCGAGTGCGGTGACAACCGCACCGACGAATCCGGCCGCGATTCCGAGGCGCGTCACGGCTCCGGAGATACCTCGAACGGATGGTTTCAGCGTCAGAATGGAAACCGGAGGCGTCGAGCTCAGCCCACCGATCTCGCTCGACCACGTGTCGGCCGTCGCCGCCGCGAGGCTCGCAACGAGTGCACGAACAGCCCACGGACCGGCGCCGAACACGATCGCTACCGCCGCGACCGCCGCCGGACCGGCATTGGCAACCACCTGCCAGGCGTCTCTACGGTCTCCTTTCGCGTGTATGTGACGAAGGTCCGGGCGATACGTTCGTCCGGTGCGACCGAACAGTGTCGAGCCGACGAAGAAGAGCATGAGCAACCCCCAGAATCCGGTGCCGGCGGCGAAAATAACGGTTCCTACCGCCAAGCCGGCGATCGCGCCGGAAGCGGTTACCGCCCGTTTCCGGTAGGCGAGGGCTGCGATGAGAAGGTTGAGTATCGTTCCGGTAATCCAGTTTTCGATCATTACAGCGATGAACAGTGACCGCGTGCCTGCCGGTACGGGCGAGCGAACAACACAAAAAAGGCGCGTCAGGTCGACGCGCCGTCTCAAGTATCTACGATGTGGTTATCTACGATGCGGTCCGACCATAGGGGTGCCGTCCGCTCCGTATACCGTCCCTTCGGGGGATACGGTTCCCACAACGCGCATGCGCGAAATCCACGTTCGAAGTCAAGTCGGACAAACTAATCGACCACGTCCTTGAGCTGCAATCCGTTCTTCTTCAGGAACTCCATGAGTCCAGTGCGGGTTATCGTTCGCAAGCCGCGACTGGAAACGCGAAGAGTTACCGAACGACCGAGCTCGGGAACGTATACACGTTTCCGGTGAAGGTTCGGATGCTGCGTTTTCTTCGTCTTGTTATTGGCCTTCGAGACGTTATTGCCCGACAGCGGCCTTTTTCCACTTATTTTGCAAGTAGGCATTTTCTGTTCCTTATGAGTATAGAGAATATAAAAGCAGACCCCGGTGCCCTGCGCTATACCTTTCCGGATTCCCGATAGAGCACGTGCCGGCGGACAACCGGATCGTACTTCTTGAACTCGAGCTTGTTCGGCAGATTTCGCTTGTTCTTCACCGTATAGTAGCAGTGTGGACTTTCGGTGCTCTTGAGTCGGACCCGCTGAAGATTCCCTTTCGTTTTGCTTGCCATAGTAAAAAGTCCTCCTACATGAGATCCTTCGGGCGGCGTGCTTCCTTGCCGGTCTTTTCGCAGACGGCGTAGTGTTTGAGCCGGCCGTTCTGAAAACGTGTCTTCATGACTATCTTTCCGCCCCAGCGGCTCATGAGCTCCTTGGCACCCTCGCGTCGGGCGTTCTTGGAGATTTGTCCGGCCATAATATGCCTCCAGGAAATACTAAAAAAAGCGTGTACGGGAAGGGAATCATACCGCCCATCGCGACCGAGGGTCAAGCCTCGACATCGGTTTCGTCTCTTCCGGTGTGAGTGCATATACTTGCGAAACGGCGCGCCGAAGTCGTAAAATAGCTGCATAATGAGCGTATTTGAACGATTAGCCGTGCATTCCACTCGCTTCGATTTACCGGATCGGATCAAGAGTGTACTCGAACAAACCCGTGTCACGATTCCCGCCTCACGCGATCATCTGCTTGACCTTACCTTCGGCGAGGAGGGCGGCGATCGATTCGAGGTTGCCTACGAAGTAGAGGGACAAGGGAGAGTTGTCGAGGCGCTCGTCACACGGTGCAAAAACGGCGTATCGGTGAACTACTCCGAGGCGTATATGCGTCGCCGTGATCCGGAGGCGATGGTCATCGCCGACGAGCACGAAACCGATAAGAAGCGCTTCGCCGATCGGTTCGACTATCCGTTCGAGACGGTTCGAACCCGCACGCTCGAATGGCTTGCCGCGCAGCCCGGCTTGATCGTCATGCCGTTCCGCTCCGGGGGAGGGCCGGACGGGTATCCGTCGATGATCATCGCGCCGGAAAATGCCGGGTTTTTCGTGACCGCGCTCGCGGACCTGCAGGGGTTCATTCCATGTGACGCGCTTCCCGAAGGATTCCAGCCGACATCGATCATATTCGTAGCACCCCCGTTTCGACACACGCACTTCTCCGGGAAGCAGCTTGTGGTACATAACCGCACCGGCGGCATGCACGAGGTGTTCTCCTACAATCTCTACCCCGGGCCGAGCGCCAAAAAGGGGGTTTACGGCGTCTTACTCGCCCACGGCGAACGAGAAGGATGGGCAACGTTGCATAGCTCGGCGGTGCGGCTGATAACGCCGTACGACAATGAGTTCGTGATTATGCACGAGGGAGCGAGCGGTGGCGGCAAGAGCGAGATGATCCAGGAGCTCCACCGTGAGCCGGATGGCCGTGTCCTGCTCGGTAGCGATACGGTTACCGGGGATGAACTCTACCTCGAGCTCTCCGATACGTGCGATCTGCATCCGGTCACCGACGACATGGCACTGGCGGCTCCTCGTTTACAGCGAGAGAGCGGAAAGCTGGTTGTCGAGGATGCTGAGGCCGGATGGTTCCTCCGCGTCGATCATCTGACGCAATACGGAACCGAGCCGTATCTGGAACGGCTGACTATCAATCCGCCGGAACCGTTGATCTTCCTCAACATCGACGGCAAGGTCGGCGCGACAGCGCTCGCCTGGGAACACACGCTCGATGCTCCGGGTAAACCGTGCCCGAACCCGAGGATCGTTATGCCGAGACACTTCGTGCGTGGAACGGTTGAAGGAGCCGTCGAAGTGGATGTGCGGAGTTTCGGTGTCCGTACCCCGCCGTGCACAAGTGAACACCCGAACTACGGCATTATCGGCATTCTTCACATTCTCCCGCCGGCGCTCGCATGGCTCTGGAGGCTCGTGGCGCCCCGCGGCCACTCGAACCCGAGCATTACGAACACCTCCGGTCTCAGTAGTGAGGGGGTCGGCTCATACTGGCCGTTCGCGACCGGTACGATCGCCCGCCATGCCAATATCCTCCTCGAACAGATCCAGGCCACGCCCCGAACCCGCTACACCCTGATACCGAATCAGTATATCGGTGCGTACCATGTCGGCTTCAAGGCGGAGTGGATCGCCCGTGAGTATATGGCGCGTCGCGGGGGAGTCAGGTATCGGGAGGAGCAGTTGAAGCCGGCGCGATGTCCGCTTCTCGGCTATCCGGTTCCGAAGCTTCGTATAAACGGGCAACGCATTCCCAAAGGTCTTCTCACGGTCCACGATCAGGTCGAAGTCGGCAATGCCGGCTACGATGCGGGTGCAAAGATACTCACCGACTTCTTCCGCTCGGAGCTTGAAGGGTATCTCGACCGAAAGCTGAGCGAAGATGCACGGCGCATCGTGGAGGCGTTTTTCGACGATGCCTCGGTCGCCGATTATGAGTCGTTAGTCTGAGTCGAATAACAGTCGTCACGCGGCGCGGGGTGCTGTTATGATTGGCTTATGAGAGGCATGTCATCCCCCGGTCGGACAGCCGTCGTAACGGCCGCTCTCTACGCAGCCGCGGCAGTAGCCGCTCTCATAATTGCGGCAACCGGACCGTTTGCCCTCGACGGCGACGGGCCGGCCGATCTGCCGCTCTATCTTCTGATGGTTGCACACGCAGCGTGGGCGATCGCTCTTCTCGCGAGTCCGCGTCGTTTCAGCCGCCGGCGCCTTCGGCGCGCCTTGCTGGCGCCCGAGGTCTTGCTCGCGGTAACCGCCGTATTCTTCCTGTTCAACTACATCTATGCACTGAACGCGAACATGGAGTATGTCGAGCGCTTTATCGAAGACGGAACGTTGCGCCTCGCGCTCGATACCGCCACTGAACGGCTGAACGCCTTCATTCGGTTTGTGCCGTTCTTTGTGGTGAACATCGTGTGCTATCTCTTTCCGAGGATCCGCATGCGGCGGCTTCTTGCATCGAGCCTGCTCGATCACGTACCGACGCACTCTCGTGCATGCGCGGTACGTCGCGAGCTGGTGTTCTGGAGCCTTCCGATCGCGGCGCTTGCGGCGTTCGTACAGGCGATCGCCTTTCCGAACTTTCTCGTTCTCGATGGTATCGGGGTTTTCGGCTGGGTTGCGCTGGTTCCGCTCTTCCTTTTGATTGCGGTCAACCCGTACGGGCGGGCCGTTTTCTACGGCACGTGGTTCGGCACATTACTCACGATGCAATCCAACTTCTGGCTCGCGACGTTCAACCTCGTTTCGCTCCAGTTTGCGGTCGTGCTCTTCTTCGGCTATTTCGTCCTTTTCATGCTTGTCGCGGTGTGGATCTACAAGCGAATCACGCCGCTGCGATTTCTGGTTTTTCCTCTCGCCTGGACGCTGTTCGAGATGCTTCGATCGTCCGGCTTTCTCGGGTATCCGTGGACGTTACTCGGACATTCGCAGTTCGCGAGTACCGCGCTTATCCAGGTGAGCGCGATTACCGGAGTATGGGGGGTGAGTTTCCTGGTGCTGCTCGTGAATGCTGCGATCGCCGAGTCCCTCACTCGCTATCTCTTCTCACCGCATGATTCGCGGGCGGTGTGGCGTCCGCTCGTCACCGGAGCTTCGGTCGTCGCTGTGGTGTGGGTCGGGGGCGCGTTTGCGCTCTTCGCTGCCTCGCGTGCCGAGCCACCGGAACGCACCGCGCGGGTGGCGCTGGTTCAACAGAATACCGATCCCCGCCAGGCGCAGTACCGGACGACGCTGCGAATCCTCCAGAGACTGACCGACGAAGCGCTGGAGGAGGAGCCCGATCTCGTGGCGTGGTCGGAGACGGCGTTCGTGCCCAACATTCGGCGTTGGGCGGCCGAGGATCCGCCCGGATCGCTCACGCCGGTCGTAAACGACTTCCTCGACTATCAGGAGAAGATCGGACAGTGGCTTCTCACCGGTAACGATGACTATGAGCTCATTCGCACGCTCGACGGGCGGGAGGTGCAGCGAAACGGCTACAATGCGGCAGTCCTGTTCGACGATACCGGAGGCCGGCGCGAAACGTATCGCAAGATCCGCCTCGTTCCGTTCACCGAGTATTTCCCGTACCGCGACACTCTCCCCTGGGTGTACGAGATACTGCAGGAGTTTGATGTGTACCTCTGGGAGCCGGGCCGCGAGCGCACGGTGTTTCATCACCCGAAGTTCACCTTTTCAACTCCGATATGCTTCGAAGATGTGTTTCCGAATGAGGTGCGACAGTTCGTGAATGCCGGGGCGGATGTCATCCTCAACCTGACCAACGACTACTGGTCGTTGACCGAGGTGCAGGCGAAGCAGCATTTCGCCGGAGCGCTGTTCCGGGCGGTCGAAAATCGCAGGCCGATGCTCAGATCGACGGCCAGCGGGCTTACGAGTCACATCGATCCGTACGGTAAGATCCACGGCACTCTCCCGTACTACGAGGAGGCGTGGATGACAGCCGACATAGGAGTGAGCGACAATCCGCCTACGACACTTTACACGCGGCTCGGTGACTGGTTCCCGGTGGCATCCGGGGTGGGGCTGCTCGGACTGGTAATCTTCGGTATACGCAGAGAGCGGCGGTAGGAACCCGTCGGACTCCTGCCCGGGGACCACCGGTTCAACCGGCGATCCGTGGTCAGCCTCCGCCCCGTCGGCGTTTGCGGCGTGCGCGAGCTGCGCGTGCGGCTTCGTCCTCGCCGCGTATACGCGAAGCTTTGTCGCCCGGCCCGCCATACGTTGCTACCTTCGGTTGGCGTCGGCCCCGTATGTGCAGAGCGAGCAACATGATCGCTCCGGCGAGGACCATGAGAGCGGAGAGAATCTGTCCCATGGTGATATCACCGAAGGAGCTCAGAAGGTAAATCGGTCCCGGATCACCGCTCAACGAGATGATGAAGCCGAGATCGACATCGGGCTGGCGGAAGTACTCGGCGATGAAGCGTGCGATTCCGTAACCGATCACGTACGAAGCGGTCACCGTGCCCTGTCGCTTCGCCAGACGGTCGACGACAAACCAGAGCACAAGCCACAATACGACTCCTTCCAGCGCCGCTTCGTAGAGCTGACTCGGATGTC
>SLIN01000221.1 GCA_007135605.1 Spirochaetales bacterium
CGTCGTGCGTGGCAATCCCCGTGTGTCGGGCGGCCGACCGGCCGACGTCTACCCGTGCGCCGTGCCGCGCCCTTGAGCCCCGCCGCGCGCTATCGCACCACCATCACCTTGCGGTACTCGTCGAATCCCGGCCCCACCACGCGAATGAAGTAGAGCCCGCGGGCCACGCGCGTCCCGTGGCGGTTCGTGCCGTCCCACGAAAACTGGTACTCGCCGGCGCTCTGCCGGCCGCGGTGAATCACGTCGATCAGATCGCCGGCAAGGTTCATGACATTTACCGTCACCATCCCGGCGCTCTCGAGCTCGTAGCGGATCCGCGTGGTCTCCCCGCGCTCGTTGTTGATGATGTTATTCATGATGGTCACCCCGCCGCGCCCGACGAGCACATCATCAATCTCGAATTCCCACGGGCGCACGTTGCGGTACCACGTGCTGCTGCTCGGATTGGCGATGCGGGCGAAGTAGAGGGGTTGGTCGGGCCGCTCATGCGGATCGGCCGCTGCCCCGGCAGGTTCGGGTCCTATGCGGAAAAAGAACTCGAAGTCGCGACCGGAGGTGATGTTCGCGTCGTTCTCGGGGATCGTGTACTCGTACAGCGTTCCGTCGCCGGTTCCCATCTGCGAGGAGGGCGTTCGACGATTCGCGTCGGTGTTTCCGAAGGGAACCAGCCCGTTGAACTCGCGCTTGTCAAAATCCGGCAGCCAGAGGCGGTTGCGGACGAACCGGCTGTCGGCGTCGGAGTCGTAGAAGAGTATTGGATTTCCCATTTCGTCGATCCGCTGGTTCAACTCCGCGCCCGCGCGTATCTGCAACCGCAACCGCTGCGGCTGCACGTAGCCGCCGGTGCCGTCGAACTCGCGTACGAGACTGATTCCGGTGCGCTCGTCGTCGCGCTCGGCCTCGTCGGTGACGAATACCGGCACCAGCGGTCCCTCGATTCCCGAGCCGAGAATCAGGTCGCTGACGCGGTGGGTGGTGTCGCCCGGTGGGTCGACCCGCTTCGGATCGGTACCGGCGTATTCGTAGTCATCCCACTCGAAATCGTCCCAGCGAAGGCGCATCGGTCCCTCCCCGCCGAGTACCGTTTCGCCGTCGGAGAGGTCGAATACGTCGCCCGTGACGCGCAGCGGTATCGCGTCGACTGCCTCTTCGGCGCTGACCGGTTCGGTCAGACGTAGGAGAAGCTCGACCACGCCCCCGTCGCGTTCGGTGATCGCGGCGACCGACTCAACCTCGCCTGCTCCAAGGTAGTCGAAGTCACCTACTGTCAGCGGCGCTCCGTTTGCTCCGGCTACCGGTTCGGAGAACCGGACGAAGATTTCCGGCCGGCCGCCCGGCACCGCCAGCGTATGTGCGATGATCGGTTTCGCGTTATCCTGCGGCGTCTGGTCGCCGTCGGTCTGCACGAGTACATCCCCCGACGGAGTCGTCGCCCGAAGCGAGGCGTTCTGATCGATCCGCCACGCCGGAGTCGCGTCGGTATCCATCTCGCTACGATTGTCCGTTCTCAGCACGATGTAGAACGTTCCGTCGTAGTCGTTGTCGAGCGCCGGCTCGAAGTCCTCCACCTCGTAACCGTCTACCGTAATCGTGAGCCCGGATTTCCAGTCGGCAGTGAAATCGAGCAGAATTGCATTCACATTGATGTCGTCTTCGTCGTCGGCCACGACCGCCCGGATCCGGTCGATGCGCCCGTCGCCGGTGGTGTCGAGCGTCTGACTCTCGAACACGAAAATCTCCACCCGCCAGTTGTAGGTCCAGTCCAGATCGCTCGGATCAATGATTTGCGCGTTGTCGGGAAACAGCGGCACACGCGAATGACCAAGCTGGATGTAGATGTTCTCGATGGTCGCGACCGTGTCGAGCGCCGGCGCGAACACCCACTGCTGATCGCGGACCTGGCTGCGCGGGTCGGGAATCGGGACATCGGGATGCGCGCCGCGATCGCCCTGCGGCCCCGTTTCCTCGAGCGAAGCGCGGTCACGTATGTACTCGCCAGCCGCGATCACCGCGCCAGGATCGAGCAGCGCGTCGGCCTCCGCTATGTCGAGAATCCATGTGCTGAGCAGGTGTACGCGATCGTCGTCGGTCCCGCCTCCGCGCAGAATGATCTCTCCGGCTTCATCCACCGACTGCTCGTTGTTGTTGCCGTTGTAACCCCAGTCCTCGAACCAGAGGAACTTGCCCGACTCGTCGACCGTCAGATTATAGAAGTCGCTGCTGCCGCCGATCGCCGAGGCGTGATTTGCATCGTAGAACTCGACCTCGCCGGTTCCGGCGTCGAACGTTCCGTCGTTGAGCCATCGACCGGTCAGCCGGATCGTGGAGCTTCCGGCTGTCAGCACACCGCCACCGACATAGACGTCGCCGTCGACATCGAGTACCCCGGCACCCGCGTCGAGCGTGGTGTTCGCCTGAATGCGAACGAAGCTCGGACGTCCGAAGGCGTGACCGACCTCGAGTGTGTGAGTGTCAATTGCAAGCTCGCCCTGCCGTATATCGACAAAGCGCGCGACGGTCGTGTCGCCTTCGAGCGTGAAGCTCCTGCCGTCTCCGGCGACGATCAGAACGTGGTAGTCATAGTCCGCCGGATCGTCGCCGAACCCGACCGAGTAGACCGTGCCGCTTCCCCCGCTGCTGGAGTAGCGGATCGCGCCGGCATCTTGCGTGAGCTCGCCGATACGACTCGCCGCCTGGGCGGCCACACCGTCGAGCGAGAAGATCGGGTTGTCCTCGACGATCGTGGCGTCGCCGCCGTTCAGATTGAATACGAGCCGTTCGACATCAAACTCGGATTCTCCGACGGCGACCTCCGTCGATTCGTCGCCGACGATTTCCAGCTCGTTGTTTACCTCGAACACCCCGGATGAGGTGACCGTGAGCAGGCCCGGCTGCGACTTCACGATGTCGTAGAATTCCACTGCGCCGGCGGTGATCGCCTGATCGGCTCCGTCGAAGTCGACTCTTCCGGATCGAGGTTGGAAGACCGCATTCACGTCCATCT
This sequence comes from Spirochaetales bacterium, assembly GCA_007135605.1. Lineage (GTDB taxonomy): Bacteria > Spirochaetota > Spirochaetia > DSM-27196 > SKKC01 > SLAN01. The sequence continues at coordinate 3,005 of SLIN01000221.1, forward strand.
GCCAGTCGCCCGCAATTGCGATCGCGTTGTCCGCCGCAGCCACGTCGAGATGCTTGTCGAGAGTCACTCCGTCTCCGAGACTCAGGTCGATGTCGACGGTTAGTTCGTTTCCGGCGAGGTCGATAACCATGTTGTCGTCCCCGGCGACGAAATTCTCGACGTGCACGGGACCGCCGAACGTTGTACCGGCTGGACTGGTTCCCGCCAGAGCGCTTTCAATCGTCAAAGCGCTCAAGACTTCATTGTCGCCGATTGACCCGTTGAACTCGATCGTTCCCTCGCCGGCGCCTACCGTGAGGCTCTGCCCTCCGGCGACCTGAGCGTTGACCGTACCGGTGAACACGACATCGCCTGCTCCGGCGCCCGTGTCGACACTTGAATCGGAATCAAGCCGCACCGCGCCGTCGAAGGTCACGTCGCTTGCGTCGGTCGAATGCGCCCCGTTCGTTCGAATGAGATCGGCGGCAATCGACTGCTCGCCTGCGCTCGACACATCGGCGGCAAACGTAATCTCTGCCGCGCTCACCGTCAGCGATCCGAGCACTTCGGTCGCTCCCAGCGCCGCCGCGAAGACGATCTCACCGCCGGTACCGGCATCCACGGTCAGCCCGTAGGCGGGCTCGCTGCCGTCGCCGTCGACCGCGGCGTCGAAGGTCACATCCGCTCCGGCCGGAGTGGCGCCGCCGTCGGTGGTATCCACAGCCACATCTCCCGACAGCTCGACCGTCCGGAAAAAGTGCACCAGGCCCCCGGCTGTGAGCACATCCGCTGCGACAACAGCTCCACCTTCTTCGGTTTCTCCGAAGCGAACCGCCCCTCCGCTCGTTGAGAGATCCGCGTTGACGGTGGTATCCCCGGTTGCATCGAGTGCAATGTCCCCGTCACCGCTCGAAATGGACCGATCTACGTTGAGTGTGGCCCCGTCGATACGCAGCGATACGCTGCCGTCGTTTGTCATAATGCCGGAGGTATTACTCACCCCATCCGGATTGGTCAGCTCACCGACACTCAGTGCACTCGTGCCGACATAGTTGAGCTCGGCGCCCTCATCGCCGAGTTGCGCCGCGAGCTCGCCAACCTCGTTCGCTATTCCCGCCGCATCGAGCGCGTAGCCCCCGGTGCCGAGCAGCAGCAGTTGTCCGCTGATGACCGCCCCGCTCTGGGTAACCGCTCCGGCGCCGTCGAAGGTGCTCTGTGCGGTCGTGCGCACTCCCGCTCCTCCTGCCGCGTCCGTTCCAAGATCGAACCCCGCCACATCGACATCGCGATACGAGATCGTACCGGCCGCGTCGGCATTATCGGCAGAGTTCCGCGTCTCGAACGAAACCACGTCGAACGAGTTGTCGTTCTCGAGGATGATGCCCGCGCCATCGTCATCGCGCGTGCGTACGTGTAGCCGCGTACCGCCCCACTCGCGGGTCTGGGTCACCTCCCCTCCGGCGAGCAGCTCGAGCTCGTTCTCAACCGATATCGTTCCGAGATCGAATCCGTGAGCAGACGAGTCGAGAATCAGATAGGCCAACGCTCGCTCGTTACCAATGGCGCCCTGGAGGTCGATCTCCCCGGCGCCGGAGCGGACCTCGAGCCCCTGCTCGTTGGCGATTTCCGCATTTACCGCCTCCCAGACCGTCACATCACCATCGTTGGAGAGAAGCTCGACATCCTCGAGCAACTCCACCTCCCCGGTCAGTTCGATCGCACCCCCCTGGGTGGTGTGCGTTCCGCTCAAACGGATATCGGTGGCGGCAATCGACTGAATGCCGTCGGTGGATACATCGTCGGCGAACTCCACCACGCTCGCGTCTACGGTAAGCGATCCCGGCGCTGCACTGTCCCCAACCGCCGCCTGGAAAAAGACGTTGCCGGTATTGCCTGCGGTCACCGAAAGGTCCCACGGTTGAGTCTGCCCGTCGTCATTAATCGGTGCGCCGAACGTTATGTCCGCGCCGTCGGGACTACCGCCGTCGTCGGTGGTATCGACGCCACTGTCGGCGGCCAGTTCCATCGGCCCGAACTCAATCGTTGCCGCGTCGCTGCGCACCGTTCCGGCGATGCGCGTTATGGTCGGATTCGTCAAGTTGTCGCCTGTCTCGACTCCGCCGGCAAGGCGGAGCACGTCGGTTGCATCTCCGCCGAGGTCGAGCTCGCCGCTGTTAAGGAACTCGACCCGTTGCTCGATCTCAACGCTTCGCAGCCGAATTGCGTACGCATCCGTAGAAACGGTCTGGAGACTCTCCGCGACCAGCTCATCGGTGAACACGACCTCGCCGGCATCCTTATCAGTTTCTACGGCTGCGAACGGCGGTCCTCGCGCCTGGACCGACTGCTCGTTCCCTCCGGTAAACCGCACCGTAGAGACACGAGCTACGAACCCTTGATCCTGATGCTCGTTGGTCCAGTCGCCGGTCAGGCTGATGCTGTTGGTGCCCGCGGATTCTCCTGCATCGGCGTCCAGCACCGCCCCATCTGAAATGAGCATGCTTCCAAGGTCGGCAGTCGGGGTGGTGTCTTCGTCTTCACCGGTGAGCGTCAAGTCGAACGCATTCAGGTCGAAGGTACCGCTCGCTACCGTCAGCAGATTGCGAACCGCAAGATCGGCTTGTAAGGTAATAGTATCCGCTCCGACGACAATCCGGAGGTCGTGCAACTCGTTGTCCGCGACCGACAGGTCCGCATCGCCCCCCGTCATACGAAGTAACGAGGTCCCCGGCTGGAAATCACCGGCAGCCTGGATGTCGACATCGCCAGCGACCGAGATTGTCGCATCGGCGGCGGTAAACTCTCCCCCCGAAACTACGAGATCGTTCACAATATCGACGGTCAACCCCAACTCGGCGAACGTCACGCTGCCGTCGCTCACTGTGAGATTCCCGAACGTGATCGGATTGCTGTTTACCGCGAGATCACCACCGCTCACCGTCGCCTGGGTGCCGACGTCGATTCCCGCATCGACTGTAAGCCCTCCGCTTATGACATTCAACGTTGCCGCCGGAATGACGTCGATTGCCGTTGCGGAGTCCGCGGGTTTCTCGACCTCCAGGATGTAGAAGCTTACGCTATTCGACGTAATCTCCTGCGCGCCGTCTCCGACGATACGGACGGTGCTGTTCCGCGGAACGAATCCGTTGCCTGCCGGATCGTGACTATTGATCCAGTCGCCGGACAGCTCAATGGTGGGTTCCGCGCTCGCATCCCCAGCCGAGAGAATCCCGTCCGTCCCGATTTCAATCGATCCGGCAATCGTCAGGTTCTCGCCGGCCAGATCGAACGTGCCGATCTCGATCGAAAGCGAACCGGCAAGCTCGAGCGCTCCCGAAACCGTGAACGTGTCGGCCTCCGCGCCGCCATCAATCAAGAGATCGAAGTAGTTCTCACCGGGACCGCCGAACTGGAAGACACTCCCGCCGTTACCGTAGTAGCGAACCGTGCCGTTCTCAGTATCCGGGTTGTCGATCGTCGCATCGACTGCAACCTGCTCACCGGTCAGCGACAGCGTGCCGGCGTTCGAAAGCTGAGTGATATTGAAGTTGATATCGGTGAGATCGACCTCGTCGTCGGGCCCGTCGATCGTCAACAACGCGTCGACCACAAGCTCATCGTCGGACTGGTTGCCGGTGACGACCAACGTCGCCCCGCCGCGTCGGGTCAGGTTATGGAACGCCGCACCGCCGGTGGTGAGCTGCTGCTCCTCGGTCGAGTCGAAGACAACCGTGCCCGCCCGTGCCTCGAAACCGCCGGCGCCGGACGTGTTTGTCCAGTCACCGGTTACCACAATCTCGTGATTGTCACCGCCGACATCGAGCACCGCACCGTCTTCGATCAGCACGTTCGCCAACGGCACTGCACTCTGCAGCTCAACGATCGTGCCCGCTCCGCTGATCGCCGTGTTGCCAATATTCACATCGGCGGCAACGGTGAGTTCCTGCGCCCCGCCCCCGAGGAACCACAGTCCGTACGCATCACCGTCATTCTCCACCGCGGCATTCTCACCGAATTCCGCATCCGATAGTAGCTGCACCTCGGCATCCGCGCCGGTCAACTCCAACAACCCGTCGAAAACCAGAGCTCCGTGAACTTCAAGCACTCCCTCACCAGCGAGCGTCACACTCGCGCCGGAATCTACCGTCAACTCGAGCGTTTGCGCCGGCTCGCTGCCCTCGATCCGCGGATCGTCGTCATCTACTTGCACTTCTGGAATGTGGGCCGCGATATTCGATCTCGGTACCAGGCCCTCTTGCCAGTTTTGCCGGTTGAACCAGTCATCATTGACCTCTCCGGTCCACCGCAGCGTCTCACCATCGAAGTACCAGTTTCCGGTGACATTATCGCCTCGTTCGCCGTCGAGAACCGTGATCAGCTCGCCGTCGTCGACATCCGCCTCGCTGTCGGACACCCGCAGATTGTTCACACTCTGCTCGGTAAGCACCCGGATGCGCCACTGTTCAGTGCCTGGATCGATCGCCGCGAACTCCACGAGATCTCCGACGGTGCCGGTAACTTCGAGATCGCCTTCGACCACCTGAAGCTGGTCCCGCTCGAAGCGGACCACCTTCCCGGATGTGTTCACGCGGAAGGTGAAAAACACGCTCGCGCCTCGCACCTCCGCGGCGTCACCGCCGCTCAGCTCAACCGTGCTCTCGCGCGCAACAAAGCCGGCGGCTCCCGCCTCGTTCGTCCAGTCGCCGGCAACTGCGATCGTATTGTTGGCCGCATCATCGCCGACATGCGCGTCGATCACACCGTTAGCGGCGACGGTAACGCTTCCGCCTACCGTGAGATTGAAGCCGGATAGATCGACTTCGCCCTGTTGCACCAGCAGCGAGCCCGCCGCCTCGAGCTCCGCCTCGGAAACGAAGGAATCGTTCACACCGGCGGCCTCGATCTCCAGATCGTGATAGTCGGTCTCTCCGGCGCCACCGAATGCGAATACCGTCCCCCCGTCGCCGTAGTAGCGGACCAGACCGCTATCGGTAGCCATCGTCGTGATCACAGCGTTGACGCTGTCCTGCGCCCCGGTTAGCGACAGCGTGCCGGCGTTCGAGAGCTCATTGATATCGAAATTGATGCCGGCGAGATCGATCTCGTCGTCCTGCCCTTCAATCGTCAGCTGCCCGCCGATGTTCAACGGACCACCGACGACTGTCAGACTATCTCCCCCACCGCTTCGCGTCAGGTTGTAAAACGCCGCCCCGCCGGTGGTCAGCTGCTGCTCCTCGGCGGAGTCGAAGACAACCGTTCCCTGGTTAGCCACGAATCCGTCGACTCCAACACTATTCGTCCAGTCGCCGGATACGGTGATCGTGAACGTGTCGCTTGCCTCACCGCCGGCATGAAGCTCGGCAGCCGACTCTATTTCCACGTGACCGAAGAATGCGTTGTCTGCTATTGTAAGGACGGTATCGGCCGCCGTTATGCGGACATTACCGAGGTTCTGCCCGTCGCTTGTCAGCGTTTGTCCTCGCTCGCCGCTGAAAACGAAGAACGCCCCGTCTGTGCTCGGCACGATCGCTCCATTGATGACTTCCATATCGCCGTCGAGCTCCACGACGTTCGAAGCATTCTGTGTCGACGCGTCGAGCTCGCCCCTGACGCGAAGCAGATCCACGACGCGCAAGTCGTTGAGGCCGCCGAGAGTCAATACGGCGCCCGAGGCGATCCTGAGCTCGCGCGCCCCGCCATCGTCGGCACTGATCTCCGGGTAGATCCCGCCGGTACCGAGGTCCGGAATCACCGCCGCCAAGTCCGCGTTCGGAACGATTTCCGGCATCCAGTTCGATGCGTTGTGCCAGTTCTCGTCCTCGCTTCCGGTCCACTCCAACGCATCTTCGTCCGGATCGAAGAACACCCAATTCGTGTTGTTGCCTTCGTCGGTCGACCGCTGCGCGAACACTTGCTCGCCACCCGATGCGTTCGAGTCCTGAACGGCCGCATGCTCGACTTCATCGGTGGCACCTGCATCGATGTTGAGAAACCATTCCAGCCCGCTGCTTGTGCTTTCAAGACGCACCGAATCGCCGTCACTTCCGACGGCGCGAAACAGGTTGACAACCGATTGAGTTGCACCGTTCTCGAAGCGAACCCGTTTCCCCGGCGTATCGATTACGAGGTCGTGAAAGTTGTTGCTCCCTTCGATCCGGGATGTCCGGTCGGCGTTTGCTATAATCACCGGGCCGGTTCCTGCGCTGAAGCCGCCTGCCCCTGCATTGTTAATCCAGTTGCGCTCCAGGGTGATGGTTTGATCCGTATCCACCGCAAGTACCGCGTCCGACGCGATCGTGAGATCGCGCGTAACGCCGATGTCGCCGGTCAAAGTGCGAGTCCCGGATTGAATCGTGAGGTCGCGAAAAATACCCCCGGTGAGATCGCCGCCGCCGGCGAGCACCACCGTTCCGACGCCGGCCGCGTCGAATGTCGATACGTCGAAGGTCCCACCAACCTGTGTGGTACCGGCTGTCGGCGTGTAGTTCGCAACGGTGAAGTCACCGTCAACGCGTACCACCGCCGAAGACGACGTGAGCCCCGAGGCGTCGAGCACGGCGGAAGCATCACCGTCGAAATCGTTCGCCACCCGCAGCGATGCGCCGAGCTCGAAAGTTACGTCTTCGATCATGAGATCGTAATAGTCGACCGCGCCGTAATCCTGAATCGTGCCTGCGGTGGTGCGATACACCACCAGTCCCGAATCGGTATCGGTGCGACTTACGGATGAGCCGCCTTCGCGGTATAGAATTCCTTCGTTCGAGAAGCTTTCACCGATCGTAAGCGAATGCCCGGCGACATCGAGTTCGGCATTGGCTTCGATCGTCAGCGAACCGATAGTCCTGTCGGTATTGAGGAGCGGATAAGGTCCGTTATTCACGTCCGGAATCACGACGATATCATCGGTTGCCTCGTCACCGGGAAAACTCCCGTTAGCTCCGTCCCAGTTCCCAGCCTCTTCCCAGGCTGATGGGTTCTCCGAATCTTCACCGGTCCAAATGAAGTGGCCTTCGAAAATCCAGCCGTCGTTGTTGCCGCCGTCGACGCTTGATGCCGCGGCTATATCCTCGTCGCCGCCTGCGGCGTTACTGTCGGAAACCTCAACCCGTGAGACACTGATATCCGCCCCCGCATTGACTTGGACCTCCCACTGATCGTCGCCTCCACCGCCTTCGCGTTCAAGGACGATGAGATTGCCGCTCTCGCCGACAATCGTTAAGGCATCGGCGATCGTCTGTACCGACCCCGATTCTAAGCGGATCGTCTTGCCGGGCGAGACGACTCGGAACTCGCCGAACGTTGTGTTGCCTGATACGGTGCTTGTCACAGCGGCGTTGTCGAAACGCACCCTACCTCCGCCGGCCGAATAACCGGCCTCCCCGACATTATTGATCCAGTCACCGGAGAGTCGCACGTTGCGCCCATCCGCTTCGAGCGTGCTGCCGGTGTCAATGGTCAAGCTGCCGGTGAGCCGCAGGTCATAAAACAGATCAACTGCCACGTCTTCGAGTACAAGATTGTGGTAATCGAACGAGCCGTAGTCCTGAAGATACGCCGGATCCGGGTCGGTACCGGTACCGTAGTAGACAGTCGTTCCCGAATCGGTATCGGTCCTGTTGAGCCTGTTTCCGATCGGGCTATCGAGTACCTGCCGGCGGATCGTTCCCTCGTTGGAAAGCTCACCGTCTATGGTTAATGCATTGTCTGCAAGATCGAGCTCACCGCCGGCCAGAATTGTGACACTCGCGGCCTCGGAGTTTTCGGCGGAGAGTACCGGGGAGTCATTCCCACTCTCCGGCTCACCGATTATAACTGCATCATCGCTGGTTGGGGGGTCATCGCCCGCGCCAAGCGGATCGTCATCCCCCTGCTTCTTCCAGTTCTCCGGGTCGCTCCAATCC
>SLIN01000226.1 GCA_007135605.1 Spirochaetales bacterium
CCGGCTATGATTCGTCTTGAACCGGTTATGCATTTCGACACCTATATCGAATCTCTCAAAGAGCAGCTCATCTCCGGGACGTTGCCCGGTCTGGCCGCGCAGATGCGGCTTTCGCCGACCGGGCGCATCGATCACGAGTACGAGGCTGCACCGCTCGGCGCTCGGCGGAGTGCCGTTTTGATCGCACTTTTCAATCGCGAGAGTGCGGATGGGAGTGCGGATGATAGACGATCCGGGGATGTTTCACCAACTTCACACGTTACGCCCACCTTTCCGGCAATAGTTCGTACCGAAGACGGCAGGCCGCATTCGGGACAAATCGCACTGCCCGGCGGTGCAACCGAGGACGGCGAGGAGTTTCCGGTAGGAACCGCGCTGAGAGAGGCGCATGAGGAGATCGGAATCGCGCCCGAATCGATACGGGTACTCGGCGCATTGACACCTCTCTACATTCCGGTGAGCAATTTCACCGTAACACCCGTGGTCGGTGTTATTCACGATCGGCGATCGCCGGTCTACGTACCGGATCCGCGGGAGGTCGCGGATGTTATCACCGTTCGGCTTGATTGCCTCCGCGATTCAGTCTCCTCGGCGTCGTTCAATACAGCCCACGGTACGCTTCATGCGCCGTGTTACGAGTTGCCCGACGGTGAGCACGGCACACTGCGGATATGGGGTGCGACGGCGATGATGCTCTCCGAGCTCGTCGAGTGTCACCGGCGTATCTGTTCGTAGCTTTGCGCCATCTCCCTGAGCTCGGATCGAATTGCCGAGGCGAGCTCGGCCGGCTCGGTCACGGTACATCCCGCCCCCCAGCCGAGCACCCAGGCACGTACCTGGTGAAGATGCGTCGCGTCGAAGCGCAGCGTGAGCGAGCCGTCGTCATGCCGATCTATGTTCTGGGTGGCGTGCCATGTCTTTCGCAGTACGTGCGGCGCGAGCTCGGCGGAGAAATGCACCGAAACCGGCCGTGGATCATCGATCGGGCGGACTCCGAAGCGTGGATCCACGAAGTCATCCGGGTCGAAATCGTCCGGCACCTCGAATCGCTCGCCGGCTGGTTCGCACTGCTGCAGTTGCGACAGGGCGGTACAACGGCGCTCCCCTTCGGAGTGATCGTACCCTATGAGGTACCAATCGCCGCGAAAGGCCACGAGATGGTACGGATCTACCACTTTGGAGTTGGTCGGCTTCCCGTTGTGTGAAAAACAACGAATGCGCACGCGGCGCTGCTCGCGCAGGCTCAACAGCACCGCGTTCCACAGATCCTTTTCGATACACGCTGCCGGATCGTGTACCGCCCAGATACGCCGATCGAGCCAACTCGGGTCGACGCTGACGCGGTCGGGAAGCATGGCGGCGAGCTTGTCGAATGCCCCGGCCAGCGTTTCGAAGACGGGAGTGTTCCGGTACTGGCGTAACACTTCGCCGGCAAGCGAGATCGCGAACAACTCATGCGCACCGATCCACGCCGACGGCACGCGATACGATTCGTCGCCGTAGTAGTAGCCACGCCGGGAGGCATCGTACTCGATGGGAGCGTTCTGCGCGTCGCGTAGCCACTGGATGTCGCGTTTAATCGTACGTTCGCTGACGTTCGCCCACGCTCTCGCGAGCGTGGTTGCATTCGGATAGGTGCCTTTCGCGATCTCACTGTCAATGAACAGTAACCGAGCGAATGCCGCTCGCTCGTGCTCCATTTCTTAACTCCTCCGTGCGCGAGCCCGCCCGGAGGCCCCCACGTCAAAGGACCGCGAAGCCCGCAAAGTCACCAGTGTGCGCCCGGGCGTTCTCACAGGCGACCACATTACTTTTAACTGAAGTAAACGATATCATGGCGTATGAAAATAATAAAGTCGGCAATAATTCGCGGCACCATTTACGGATGGATTTCATACTGAGACATTGATGTCGCGGGACATCGGTGACCCAATATCCGCGGAGAACGGGCGTGTGAAATCGCCGGCGAGGAAATGGGAGCCGCCGCACATTCGATGATCGTTCGGCGGGTACCGTGGCGGCTACTGCGCAGGGACTTCTATTCGCCTGATGTCTTTGTCCGAGAGCTTCGTATATATTTCGCGCAAAACCCGTTGACACACCTGTTCGTCGGCAAATCGACCGACCGTCTCCCAACTCCCCGTGCCGAGGCTCTGCGCCTGCAAGCGCGTTCGTTTCGTTCTGAAGCCGATGACGAGAATCGACTTGTCCTTATTCTGATTCACGACCCAGATCGACATGTGCTCTCCTTCGAGTTTGCGCCGAATTTCGGCAAGGCGCGCCGCCTCCGACGCCGCGGAGGCGCCTGCGGCCCCACCGGCGGCCGCTCCGGTTGCACTGCTCATGCGGCTACACTACACCGGGTCGGCGGTTGCCGGTGCGCCGGTTCGATTGCTCCACATCACGCGCCATGCGCCGTCGTACTCGATGAGGCTCATCGCGGCGTTGTCGATGCGTACTCGACGAGGCCCATATTCGCCGCCCGAAAGCAAGTTCAGCAGGTTTATGATGGTTCCTCCGTGACTCACAACGATAACTCGTTGCCCGCTCCAGCGAGCACGGACACGTTCGATTGCCTGAAGTGCGCGCCCGCGCACACGGTCCCACGATTCGGCGCCGGGAATATTCCCGTCCGGGTAGCGGGTGCGACGATCTTCGGAACGAATTCCCTCCGCATCCCCGAATGCCCGCTCGGTGAGATCCGGTTCCGGGTGAACCTCAGCGACGCCGACGGCTGC
>SLIN01000352.1 GCA_007135605.1 Spirochaetales bacterium
CTCTCGGTTTGTTCGGTGATATCGATATCACCACTATTCGGACCATGCCGCCGGGGCGCAAGCCGGTTGTAACGCACCTCGCTCGCGCCGGAAACGAGCGGAAGGTGTACGAGCGGGTGCGTTCGGAGATCGCCCGCGGCAACCGCGCCTACTTCGTCTATCCGCTGATCGACGAGGGGGTGACCGAGGGCATCAAGAGCGCGACGGCGATGCGGGATATGCTCGCCGCCGAAGTATTTCCGGAGGCACGAATCGGACTGGTGCACTCGCGGGTTCCGGAGGAGGAGAAGGAGGCGACGATGACCGCCTTCTCCCGGGGCGACCTCGATATTCTCGTGGCCACGAGCGTGGTCGAAGTAGGGGTTGACGTGGCGAGTGCTACCTGTATGGTAGTCGAACATGCCGAGCGCTTCGGGCTGTCTGCGCTGCACCAGCTGCGTGGCCGCGTCGGTCGCAGCGACCGCCAGAGCTACTGCTTTCTGATCTATTCGGAAGAGCTCACGGATGCCGGCAAGGAGCGCATGCGGGTCATGCACCGCACGAACGACGGCTTCGAGATCGCCGAGGAGGATCTTCGGATCCGTGGACCCGGCAATGTGGTCGGCACACGGCAATCCGGGTTCGTTCGCCTGCATATTGCCGATCTCGCCGGCGACTTCGCGCTTCTTCAAGGCGCCCGCCACGCCGCCGAGCGCGTGCTTGCCGAGGATCGCGGACTCCTGCAGCCTGCGCAGCAGCCGCTTCGAGCCGCACTCGGCGCGTTTTCCGAACGGGTCATTGAGGGTTGAGAATGAGGATCACCGGAGGAGTCTATCGCGGACGAACGTTGCGCATGCCGCCGGGAGATGTGCGTCCGACAATGGACCGCATGCGCGAGAGCTTTTTCGCTATGCTCGGACCACTCGACGGAATCCGATTCCTCGACCTCTTCGGAGGCTCCGGCGTTGTTGCGGTGGAGGCGGCGAGTCGCGGTGCGCCGGAGGTGGTGACCGTCGAGCGCGACCGGCGCAACGCCGGCGTTGTGCGGGAGAACATCAGGCTGGCCGAAGGTGCGGTCAGCGTACTCTTTCAACCGGCCGAGCGCTACGTTATGACGGCGAAGGAGGCGTTTGACATCATCTACATAGATCCTCCGTTCGAGTATCGCCACAGCGCGGACCTCCTGAATCGAATCGGCCGCAGTAAGCTGCTCCACGCCTCAACGCTCGTTCTCATTCACCACCCCGGTGTCGACCTCGGCGAGCCGGCGCATATGGTACTGGAGCAGAGAAAACGGTACGGCAAATCACATCTCGATATTTTTCGGGCGTCCTTTGCCCAGGAGCGGATGAAGTGATACTATTGCGCGGCGCGACACCGGATGGCACACTACCCGCCACCACAATCTTGGAGTACGAGCGGTGAATCCGAAGCGAAGAGCGATCCTCGATCAGCCAAGCGGCACGGAAGGGCTGCAATTACGGGAGACGTGGAACCACAAGCGGTTGGTCGGTGAGCTGAGCGCGCTCATGGAACGGTGGGGCTACCTTCCGATTCGCACGCCGGTGCTCGATTATTACGATGCATTTGCTCCACTGCTATCGGACGGTCACACCGGCGCGATGTATCGACTGATTGACCGCGAGGGCGATATTCTTGCGGTGCGTCCCGACGCGACCCTTTTTCTGGCCAAGCAGGTTGCACGAATGCTGAGAAACGACGATTTGCCGGTTCGCGTATACTACGCGGAGACGATTCTTCGGCCCGACGATCGCCGGAATATCTCGCGAAACGAGTTCTTCCAGATCGGTGCCGAGTTGATCGGCGACGGCACAACCGACGGCGATCTCGAGGTTGCGGTTCTGCTCATGCAACTGCTCGACTCAGCGCTACCGGAGCAATCGGTACTGCATATCGGAAGCCGAGTGATCGCCGACGAGATCACCGGCACATTGTCGGAGCCGGATGCGGAGGCGTTTCGGAGAGCGCTTGCGCTGCACGACGACCCGACCTGTCGCAGTGTGCTTGCGGTAGCGGGCGTCGGGGCCGAACCGGCGGACGTAATTATGGGATTTCTCCTTTCGATCGGGACGGCCGCCGAGACCGGCAGAGCGCTCGCAGACCTCGAACGCGAGCTCGGTCGGGTATCCGGCTCTCCGTCCTCCTGCTTTCTCGAGGAAGCGAGGCGACTGATTCATATCGCGAAGGTGCTCGAAGAATTGTACGGCCCGGAGCGCATTCGGGTCGACCCTTCGGAGACCGGGTCGCAAGGCTATCACTCCGGGGTCGCCTTTCAGGCGTACGCTCCCGGAGCCGAGGCGGCTGTCGCTTCCGGCGGTCGCTACGATACACTGTATGGGCATTTCGGACTGGAAACGCCGGCGGTCGGTTTTTCGATCATGTTGCGTCGCCTCGAACGGCTCAAATGTGCCGGCGAGCTGCCGACGATAGAACAGGTGAAACCCGACGGCCGGGAGTTTCTCGACCGCCTCCGGGAGGCCGAAGAAGCGAGGCACTCCGGCCGGAACACGAGCTTGTAGGCGATTGCCGCACCGGGAGAACGCATGAGAACGCCGTTGACAATCGCCCTTCCGAAAGGGCGTATTTTCGACTCTATTCGGGATCACTTTACCGCGGCAGGGATTAATATCTCGTTCGGCGGAAGACAATTACGAGTTAAGGATGATGCCGGCACGCTCGAAGCGTTTCTCGTCAAGAACAGCGATCTGCCTACATACGTGCACCATGGCGTGGC
>SLIN01000138.1 GCA_007135605.1 Spirochaetales bacterium
ATATTCGCGATTATTCCGTGGGTCGGCGCGATTATCGGACTGTTGATCGTCGGTGTTTTCGTCGGATTCACGTCGGTTCTGCTGCTGCTCGGATACTCGCAGTTTGAAGCGCTGCCCGCCCCCGCCGAGGCGAAGCCGATTGAATCGAAGCCGGAGAACGAGCCGAACGACTGAACGGCTAAAGAACTACGCTCAGGAGTGCGAGTGCGAGTATTCCTAAGCCGGCGGCAAGGGTGATCACGATATTCTGTGTACGCCAGGCAGCGATCGCCGCGGCTATACCCGCGAAGAAGTACGGGTTGGTCGGACCGATTACTACCGCTCCCTCGGGGGCGAGAATCGCCGGGACGATGAGCGCAACGGGTACCCCCACCGGCACGTACCGCGCCGCAGCCACTCGGGTGTACCGGTGCGGCTCAATACGGCAAGCGCCTGCACGGAAAACCGGTGCCGTTCGAGGTGCGGGGCAAGCGACGCGCCCATGAGCAGATGACGTAGGTTGACCAGCAGCGTCGTGGCCGTGAGAACGCCGACGGCGAAAATACCCTCCCGCATCATGGTTACGACGATCAACTGCGATGATGCCCCGGCGAATACGGTCGCCGACATGAGTAGAAGCTCGCCCGCCTCGAGCCCCGCACCCCGTCCCACCAGGACGTAGGCGATCGCAAAGGGCCAATGCCCGACCAGAATCGGTGCCGCCGTGCGAAGCGCCCGCGAGTCGAGTCGCCGGCGGTTCCGGCCCTCCGAACCGGCCGCTGCGCTGCTGCCGGCGCCGCCGGATTCCGGTACACCCCGCGTGCCCATCACTCTCCTCTTCCGCTCGGCCGCAGATAGCCCGCCCTCGAACGGACCGGCCGCCCCTCGAGCCGGGCGACAACCGTCGCCAACGCGTCCGCCGTATCACGCCGGGAAAAACGCCGGCGCTCGAGCAGTCGCAGCTCCTCCTCGACACGCGTGCGTTTCCGGCCGGGAATGCTCGTCAGGAGCAGCCGGCGCACGTGCCAATCGCACCCCCACGCGGCGAGGGCGAGCACCCGATCCTCCACGGCCATGAGCCGGTTGCCGGCGGACGCCGGATCAAGGGAACGTAGCAGTGAATACAACCGGTCGTGCATGGCTACACGCTCACTCCTCGATAGCCCCGATTACCAACACGATATCGAAGGTCTGCCCCGCCAATACCGCCGATGTCGTACTTCGCGCCCCCTTGTCGATCCCCGGCTTCTGCGCCACCATGGATACAACGGAGCAGCGACCATGAGTTATCCGGTCTTGCGTGCGCTCGATCTCTTTTTCGTCGTCTTTCATACCGCATTCGTTGTTTTCATCCTCGCCGGATGGCTCTCCCGATTCACGCGCCGCGCACACCGCTACGCGGTCGTCGCCACAGCGTTCAGCTGGTTCGGCCTCGGGCTGTTCACCACGATCGGGTACTGCCCGCTGACCGACTGGCACTGGCGCGTGCTGCGCGAGCTCGGCGAAACCGGCTTGCCGCGAAGCTATATCCAGTATCTCGTCATCCGGCTCATCGGTCTCGAGGTCGACGCGATGACCGTCGATATCGTCGTGGCCGCCGGATTCGCCCTCGCCGCTATCCTCGCCTTCGGACTCTGGTTCGTCGAGCACCGCGCGCGGCGTGATCGCCGCCCACGTTCGCCGGAGCAGCGGCGACGTCGCCGGGAACCGCAAAAGAGCGGCGAACGGCGTCAATTCCCGAACGCATCGGGAATGTGACCGTTCGTCCCGATTATCTGCTTTATCTCTTCGTTCAGTCGCAGTCGCTCGAGCGTCTGTTCGAGCGCCATGACGCACTTCTGCAGCCGCTCCCGAGTGGAATCGATCTCGAGAAGACGCTGCTTCTCCGCCGGGCTGAACGCATCGGTGCCCGCGATAAGGAACGAAAGCGCGGTCGGATCGAGCTCGGCGAGCGTCTCTGTATCTATCGGTTGCTCGCTGTAACGGGCGAACTCGCTCAGCGCCGTGAGTGCTCCCTGGCGCTCGGTCTCGGCATCCGGATCACCGGCATCGCTGTCGTTGTAGAACTCGACATCCGCCTGCAGAAACGACTGGCTCGAATCGACCGATGTGACGCGAAACCGGCGCGTACCCACCGTCATGATGTCGAGTCGTCCGTCGGGGTACCGCTTGAGAACGGTATCGATTCGCGCGGCACAACCGTTGCTGCGCAGCTTGCTGCCGTCGTAATAGGCGACACCGAACTCCTCATGCTCGTCGAGACAGTAGTTGATCATCTCTTTGTACCGCTCCTCGAATATGTGGAGCGGCAGCGGAAGCCCCGGCAGGAGTACCACGCCGAGCGGAAAAAGCGGTATACGCAACAGCTCGTCCATTGCACCCACCGTATCCCGACCGATACCGCCGTGACAATCTCCGTGACTATCCTGTATCGTTCTTCCTGCATGAATCGAATACCGGATACTCACTCGGCGCGCAGCCGGACAGTTGTCGAACGTGTGTCTCCGGCGGTGGACGCCGGGCGGTTCGAGGCCAAGGCGATCGTCGGCGATCGGGTACCCGTGGAGGCGTACGTATTCGCGGACGGCCACGACAAGATCGCCGCCGCGTTGCACTACCGCTATCGCGGCGGCAAGCGTCCGGCCGCATGGAAAGAGACGATCATGGAGCCGCAGGGAAACGATCGTTTCACAGCGGACTTCGTTCCCGACCGGGTCGGACCGTGGGAGTTCAGAATCGAGGGGTGGGTAGA
>SLIN01000259.1 GCA_007135605.1 Spirochaetales bacterium
CTGGCGGCGGTGGCCGCAGCATCTCCGGAGGCGGCCGCTCAGATGGAGGCGGGTATCGCCGAACAGCGCGCGATGTTCGAGCGGCTGTACGAGCAGGCGTTCGCGACCTACTCGACCGGCACCTTCGCCGAGGTGACCGTGCAACGGCTCGCCGATTTCTCGCTCGAGTTCATCGGCGGGTTCATCGGCTCCAACCTCTTCCTTATCGCTGCGATGTTCCTGCTCGGCACCTGGTTTGGCAGACAAGCGATGTTTTCCGACGTCGAGGGAAACATCGATCGCTGGCGGCGCCTCTTTCGAACCGCGCTACCGATCGGAGTAATCGCGAGCCTCGTCTACACCTGGGCTTCGCTCGCCGCCGAACCGCTCGACCTCTCCTGGCCTTTCGCGCTGCGCACCGCGGGCATGTTCATCGGTGGGCCGGCGCTCAGCCTTACCTACGTCGCCACGATCGTGCTCGCCTCCCGGCGCGAGCACGTTCGCCGCCTGCTTCAGCCGGTGGCAAACGTCGGCCGCTTTGCCTTGAGCAACTATCTGCTGCAATCGGTGATCTGCACGACGCTCTTCTACGGCTATGGGCTCGGGTTGATGGGCCGGGTCGGCCCGGCGGTCGGTCTCGCGATTACCGTGGCGATCTATGCGCTGCAGCTTCTGCTCAGCTCGTTGTGGGTCCGGCGCTTCCGCTACGGGCCGGCGGAGCTTCTCTGGCGCCGGCTGACGTACCGCGCCGTTTGAACGGCGGCGCGGCGTTCGCCGGGCGCGGCCGGATTTCCCGGCCGCCGGATTGCCCGCGGCCGAATGACCGACCGGCAGGCTGAGCCGGCGCACCCGGGGTGGTCGCACCGCAGCCCGGTCTCCGGTACATGGGCCCCGGCCGGCCCCGGCCGCGCCGGTTCCATCACATCACCATCTCATTCCAGATCGTGTGCAGCGCGATACGCGCTCCAGATACGGCTCCATTCGAGGTAGTCTTCGTCGGTGAACGGCTCGTAGCGGCCGGTCCCGTCGCCCCGGATTCCACCGGCAAACCAGCTCGCGGGAATTCCGAGCCGCGGCTGTACCGGCAGGTAGCGACGCCACTCTTCGATATCGTACATGAACCAGTTGTCGGTGTTGATGAGCCAGTCGCTCACCGAGGTCGCCACCCCATGCCGGTAGTACGCCTGCTCTACGATGTCCGGACGCTTGAACGCCCAGTCGTTGAGTCGCAACACGTCGGTGACGTCGGCAAAGTACGGATGGCAGCAATGGGTCATGATCATCGCGTCCGATTTCGCCTCCTTCGCCGCCCGATGGATGAGGGCGACGTAGTGGTGCAGCAACTCGATGCCCCACAGGTCCCCGGACTTCACCAGACCGCCGCGGCACGGCAGGTCGGCGGTGAAATCGAGGAAGAAGCCGTCTACGTCGTATCCGTCCGGGCCGATGAGCTCGCCCACCCCGTCCTCGAGCGCGGCCGCATAGCCGGGGCTCTGAGGATCGAGCGCCAGCCGTTCTCCGTCCGCGCTGCGAATGCACCAGTCTGCCGGCGGATCGTCGAAGCGCCACAGTCCGAGCCAGGCGATTACCTTGCGCCCCTTCCCGTGCTGTTCATCGACGAAACCGCGAAGATCGGGGTACTTCATCGTATCGGGTACGAGCCGCTCCCGGTGCAACTGCCACTTGTCGGATAGCGTCACAACACCGACCGGAACCGACTGAGACTCGAGAACGTGCAGCCATCGACGCTGATTTGCGTCGGTCTCGTACATCGTAACCGACTCTTCCATCCACTGCGCCGGTCGCTTGGCGTGGGCCTGATTGCACTGTTCGCCCCATTGGCAGAACATCGGCTCATGCCACCAGCGGGCAACCCGCCGGTCGGGCGTCGGCGCGGCATCCGATTCCCGGAGTCGCTCGGCATACCAGCGCACGACGTCGTACGGTGTATCGCACGCTTCGGCGAGAACGTGAAAGGTCAGCACCTGGCCGGAGACCTCGGTATATCCGTCGTAATGCACCTCTATTTCGAACTCGGTCGGTACGCTGTCGTCGGCGCCGCAGCATACCGAGTCGCGATACGCTTCCGGCGCTCCCGGAGGTGCGGTGCGCACCACGCGGTCACAGGCGCGCGGTCGATACGTACAGCCGGAGTAGCTGTTCTTGCCCGAAGGCGCGCTGATCGCCATCCCGTACCACACCTCACCGACTCGCACCGGCAGAACGAGCGGCGGCGGCGAAAAAATCCACTGCTTGCCGAACATCGCGTCGCGATGCTCTTCACCGAGTCCGAGATAAATGGTCTGGAGCGGATGCACGAGCTCCACGCCGCCCATATTGGGGGCGGTGACAAACACTTCGGAGAAGCTCGGCGGAGTCGTACATCGAAACGTAAGATCCGTGACCGCACGCTCCCCGTCGCCGTGCACGACGAACTCCCATCCGTCGCTCGTGCGGCGTCGCTCGAGCTCGACATCGAAGGTGCCTCGAGAGTTCGCAACCGTCGCTTCCACCGCGAGTGTATCCCATCCATTCATGCGATCAGTATGCTCCCGGAATCCGGAGCTTTCAAGATTCTATCGGTCGGTCGCCCGAACGAATTCTGATACCTTTCGCCCGGCGGCAAAGCGCGGTATGGTTGAGCGAATGAGTATACGATCGAGCGACATAGTGCGCCGCCGGCATCGTTGGACCGCCGCTCTCGTCGTTGCTTTCGCAATCTCGCTTCCGGCTTCGCTCCCGGCATTCGA
>SLIN01000320.1 GCA_007135605.1 Spirochaetales bacterium
AAGAGGCTGCGATAGCCCTGCACGATGCCCTCGCGCCCGAGACCGTTCATGCGGGCGGCGTGCTCGCCGGTGGATTCGCCGCGTCCGCCGGCCTCCACACCGATCAGTTCCGGTTTCTCGCGCTCGAGCCATGGTGCGAAAAAGCCGATGGCGTTCGATCCGCCGCCCACGCAGGTGACGAGTGCGTCCGCCTCGACCCCGCGCTCTGCCAACTGTTGCTCGACCTCCCGGCCGATCACGCTCTGAAACTCGCGCACCATATCGGGAAACGGGCTCGGTCCGAGTGCGCTTCCGAGCAGGTAGTGCGTGCCGGCGAAACTCGCCGACCAGTCGCGCATCGCCTCGTTGACCGCATCCTTGAGCGTGCGCGCCCCGGAGTGCACCGGCACAACCTCGGCGCCGAAGAGCTCCATCCAGAAGACGTTCGGACGCTGGCGCCGCATGTCGACCTCGCCCATGTAGACGCGGCACTCCAGCCCGAGCTTCGCGCAGACCGCCGCTGTGGCCACCCCGTGCTGCCCGGCGCCGGTCTCCGCGATAATTCGCCGCTTTCCCATCCGTTTCGCGAGCAGCGCCTGGCCGACCGCGTTATTGATCTTGTGCGCCCCGGTATTCGCCAGCCCCTCGAGCTTGATGTAGATGTCGGCCCCGCCGATTTCGCGAGTCAGGTTTTCCGCGTACAGAAGCGGTGTCGGGCGGCCCACGTACTCGGCAAGTACCTCGTGAAACTCCGCGACGAACTCAGCATCGCCCATCGCCTCCCGGAACGCCGCTTCGAGCTCGTCGAGCGGCGAGCGCAGGACCTCGGCAACGTAGCGTCCGCCGAACGCGCCGAAGAAATCGTTATAGATCTCGGGCATATCGTACCTCGTTGAAGAAACCGGCGAGCCCCGCGTGATCCTTCCGCCCCGGCTCGGCCTCCAGCCCTGAGCTCGCATCCACGAGCTCGGGGCGGAATCGCGTGATCGCTTCGCGCACGTTCTCCGGATTCAGACCGCCGGCAAGCCACACGGCGGTGCGCTCGCCGACCGCCTCGACTATTGCCGGCTCGAGGCGCTTGCCGGTGCCGCCCCGGGCGCCGTGCGAAAACGCATCCACGAGCACTCTCGGGCAGCGGTAGGCGTCGATGCGTTCGACCTCGGCGGAGGTGCGCAGCCTGAGCGCCTTGTAGTACGGAAAGGCGAGCGCCGCACACTCCTCCGGCGCCTCCTCGCCGTGGAACTGTACCGCATCGAGCACCCCGTCGGCGAGAAGCTCGGTAACACCCTCGGGAAGGCGGTGCGCGGTCGACCCGCCGCCGGTCGCCGGTTCGCCCGGCCACGATTCGTCCGTCGCCGCCTCTCCTCGGCGCTCCGCGCGCGGCGAGCCTCGGTCAGCCACCGCCTCGCTCACCACCACGGCAACCTTCAGACAGTCGAGGCTCGCGCACTCGCGCACCACCTGCGGTGCCGCCCGCCGCGGCGAGTCGGCAAAGACAAAACCGAGAAGGTCGGCGCCGAGGCGAACCGCCTCGGCAGCATCTGCGTAGTTCGTTATGCCGCAGATCTTTACCAGCGGGAGACCGCGGTGCAACCGCGCCGCGACAGCCGGCCAGAACTGCCGGCCGGCA
This sequence comes from Spirochaetales bacterium, assembly GCA_007135605.1. Classification (GTDB taxonomy): domain Bacteria; phylum Spirochaetota; class Spirochaetia; order DSM-27196; family SKKC01; genus SLAN01. Next base: position 1,610 of record SLIN01000320.1, read on the forward strand.
ACCCCGTTATGTGACCGGGTGCCACCTGCCGCCGGGATCCTGCCGCGTCCGGGCGCGCCGCCTGCCACCGGCACCCCGCCGAGCCCTTCGCGAATGCGTCCGATTCGCTCCGGATCGCGCACAACCGCCTCGCCGACGAGCACCGTGTCGAATCCGGCGCGTGCCGCGACGGCCGCCTGTTCGGCCTCGAAGATCCCGCTCTCGTAGATGACGCGCGCCGGCCAGTCGATCGCCGGCCGCACGCGAAGCGGTGTGAGCGGGTCCACACGGAAGCTCGTCAGATCGCGCGCGTTTATGCCCACGAGCGGCGGGCGAAGCGCAGCGACCATCTCCACCTCCGCCTCGTCGTGGACCTCCACGAGCGCCGCCATGCCGAGCTCACCCGCCGCCGCATGCATCTCGGCAAGCTGACCCGGCTCGAGCAGCGCGGCTATGAGAAGCACCGCATCGGCACCGGCGCGCGCGGAAACGCGTACATCCTCGACATCGAGCAGAAAATCCTTCCGGAGCGCCGGCAGCTCCGGAAAGCGCTCCTTCACATCCATGAGGTCGGCGAGCGAGCCGCCGAAATGATCCTCCTCGGTCAGCACGCTCACCGCATCGGCGCCGCGCTCGCGGTAGAGCGCCGCCTGCTGCACCGGGTCGAGTGAAGCGCTGATGTCACCGCGCGACGGGCTGCGCCGCTTGATCTCGCAGATGACCCCGCCGGTCGGAACGAACCGCACGGGGCCGGCACTCCGCCGCGCAGCCGGCGAGTCTCCGTCCGGCTCCGCGCACGACAACCAGTAGCCCTCGCGCGCGAGGCGCTCGCGTCGCTGCTGCGCAATGCGAACGAGGATGTTCGGTGTCACGCTGCTCTCCTCCCCTTCGTCGTGATGGCGCGGCTCCGGCCGCGCCGTGAGGCGCCCGTGCGATCCCGGGCCGACCGACGGCGCAGCCCCGGAGCCGCCCGACACCGCGGCTCCGCCCGCCCCTACTCCCCGGCCATCCGCCGGCTTGCCTCGATGAGCCCGAGCACGTAATCGCGCACCGAGCCGTCGGTGAGCCGGTCGCACACCATCTTCGAACCTTCTCCCAGATCGGAGCACACTCCGGCGGTCCACAGCGCCGCGCC
>SLIN01000252.1 GCA_007135605.1 Spirochaetales bacterium
AGCGGCGCATAGACTTCTACTAAATGAGCGCCGACGAAAGCAAGCTGCGCAGCATCATCAGTCTCGATTCCGAGCTGAACAAGATCCAGGATCTCGACATACTGCTCGAACGCATCCTGACCGAAGCTCGACGGGTCGTGAACGCCGATGCCGGGTCGATTTATGTTCGCCGGGGTGACGAGCTCATCATTTCGTACGCACAGAACGATACGAAACAGCGCGAGCTTCCGCCCGGTCAGAAACTTATCTACAATGTGTTCACCGTCCCGGTCGGCATGAATACGATTGCCGGCTACTGTGCCGCCACCGGCGAGCAGGTGAATATCTCCGACGTGTACAATCTGCCGAAAGACGCACCGTACGGTTACAACCCGAAATACGACCGAATAAGTAAGTACGAGAGTCGATCGATGCTCGCCATTCCGCTGCGCACGAATACCGGCGAGATCCTCGGCGTCATTCAGCTGATTAACAAGATGGATGATCAAGGCACTGTCGGTACCTTTAATGCCGACGACGAGTTGGTCACCATGCACTTTGCCACCAACGCAACCGTAGCCCTCCAGCGAGCGCAAATGACTCGAGCAATCCTGCTCCGGATGATCCGGATGGCGGAGCTCCGGGATCCGAAAGAGACCGGCCCGCACGTCAACAGAGTGGCCGGGTATGCGGTGGAGATCTACGAGCGGTGGGGACAGCGTAACGGGTTACCCGCGCGACAGATCGAACGAACTCGGGACAATCTCCGCATGGCGGCGATGCTGCACGATGTCGGGAAGGTCGGAATCTCCGATACCATCCTCAAAAAGCCGGCGCGTTTCACTCCGGATGAGTTCGAGATAATGAAAACCCACACGGTTACCGGTGCGCGCCTCTTTCTCGACAAGCAGTCGGAGTTCGACGACATAGCCGGCCAGGTGGCGATATCGCACCACGAGAACTGGGACGGAAGCGGTTATCCCGGACACGTCGATCTCACAACCGGAGAGCCGACGAAGGCCGACAGCAGCGGACGACCGCTCGGCAAGCATGGTGACGAAATCCCGATTTACGGCCGAATCGTGTCGATCGCCGATGTTTACGATGCCCTTTCGAGCAAGCGGGTTTACAAGAAGGCGTGGAGCCACGACGAGGTGCTCGAAGAGATGCGAAAGATGTCGGGCACGAAGTTCGATCCCGAGCTCGTCGACATCTTTTTCGATATCCTGCCGAGCATCCGACAGATTTCCGAGAAGTACAGCGAAGAGCATGGAGAGGTCGCTGAGGTATAACAGCGGCGCGTCACGGCGGCCCGTAGGCCGCCGCTCGGCGCACGCGGTTACGCTTCCTTATAGGCGGCAACCAGATCGTCCATTGTCTTCTTTCCGTCGCCGAAGTACATCAGTGTGTTGTCGAGCGCAAAGAGCGGATTGGGGATTCCGGCGAAGCCGTGACTCAGGCTGCGCTTTATCACGACGACCGTACGCGATTTGTCGACGTCGAGTATCGGCATTCCGGCGATCGGATTGTTCGGTTCGCGAGCAACCGGGTTCACCACGTCGTTCGCCCCGAGCACGATCGTCACGTCGGTATTCGGGAACATCGGGTTGATCTGATCGAGCTCTTTCAGCTTGTCATAGCTGATATTCTCCTCGGCCAGCAAGACGTTCATGTGCCCCGGCATACGACCGGCAACGGGGTGAATTCCGAACTCGACGGTGATTCCGTCCTTCTCCAGCTGTTCGGTCAGCTGGCGGACGGCGGTCTGTGCGCCGGCGACCGCCATTCCGTAACCCGGCACGAAGGCGACACGCTGCGCGGTCTTGAGAATCATTGCGATCTCATCGGCGCTCGTGCTCTTGATCTTCCCGGCGTATATGTCGTCGCCGGAGGCACCCTCGATTTCTCCGCCGAGACCGCCGAATACGACGTTCGGCAGGCTGCGGTTCATCGCCTTACACATAATACTCGTGAGAATCAGCCCGGAGGCGCCCACGAGCGAACCGGCTACGATCAACACGACGTTGTTAAAGACGAAACCGGTAGCGGCCGCCGCGAGTCCGGAGTAGGAGTTCAGCAGCGCGATAACGATCGGCATATCCGCGCCGCCGATTGCGATAACGAGCAGAATACCGAGCAATCCGGCGATTCCGGCGAGAATCCAGAACATGGAAACGTTCGCCGGGTCGATCACGAGCAGCACCGCGGCGGCAAAAGCGGCCAGGAAAACCACCGCCTTTACGACCTGCTCGCCCGTGTACAGCACCGGCGAATCACCGAGGATCCCCTGAAGCTTACCGAAGGCAACGAGACTCCCGGTGAATGTTACCGCACCGATTAAACCGCTCGCCGCTGTTGCGATCGACATCTGCAGGTCAATCGCCTGCCCGCCGGCGTCGACGATCATGAGCGCCTGCACAAGCGCAGCGCCTGCGACGAGCATCGAGGCCGCACCACCGAAGCCGTTGTAAAGACCGACGAGCTGCGGCATCGCCGTCATCTTAATTCTGACGGCCATGATCGCTCCGAAGATCGCACCGATGAGCATGCCCGCGACGAGCAACGGGCCGTCGAGCACTTCCTGAGCGAGCAGCGTGACGACGATCGCCACGAGCATACCGAGCGATCCGATAATATTCCCACGCACCGCCGTCTTCGGATGCGTGAGCCCTTTCAAGCCCAAAATGAACAGAACGGACGCTATAAGATATCCGAGATTCACATAATCAAACTGCATGG
>SLIN01000121.1 GCA_007135605.1 Spirochaetales bacterium
CGAGTTGTCGGAGAAGTAGTGTTGCGGCACCCGTTCGTCCACGCTGCTCCGCCGAACGGCACGCGATCGCGACGCGCGATCGCTTGATCCCGGCCGGCGTCAACGCTACGATTTCCCCATGGGCACCGCGCAGATCCCCGAGCAGTATGTGCTTGAAGATGACGGGACGATTCCCAATAGCCGTCTGCCGCTGCTCGTGTATGCCGATGCGCTACCGGAAGATGCAGGGGCGGTCGAACGGCTGTTCACCGGCAACGGTTGGAGCGGCTGCTGGAGAAACGGCGTTTTTTCCTATCATCACTACCACACTACCAGTCATGAAGTTCTCGGCTGCTATCGCGGCTCGGCGTCGGTTCTGTTCGGGGGGCCGAACGGAGTCATGCTCGAGGTGCGCGCCGGAAGCGCTGTGATAATTCCGGCCGGAGTCGGCCACAAACGGATCGATTCGTCGGCGGGCTTCGCGGTGGTCGGCGCCTATCCAAGCGGCATGAGCTACGACACCTGTTACGGCGATAGTGCCGAGCGCCCGGCAGCCGATAAGCGCATTGCCCGCGTGCCGGTGCCCGACACCGATCCGGTTCAGGGCGCCGGTGGGCCGTTATGCACGATCTGGAAGCGCACAGCGGGATAGAGCCGCACCGCTTGCCTGAAGCCGGGCAAACGAGTCGCGAGAGAGAACAGGCACGGCTCGAGGAGGTATCGAAGCGATGGCAAATGTATGTGTAACCGGCGCCTCGCGCGGGATCGGACACGGTTTCGCGCGCGCCTATCTCGCGAACGGCGATACGGTGGTTGCCGCCGTTCGCAACCCGGAAAGCGACGGTGTGCGGGCGCTCGTCGACGAATACGCCGACCGCTGCATTCCGGTTCGGATGGACGTATCGGACGCGGACTCGGTCGAACGCGCGGCTGCGGAACTCGAGGCGAAACTCGACACGCTCGATCTGCTGATAAACAACGCCGGCGTTACCAGACCGCCCGACGAGGAGCGTATCGACGATATCCGTATCGACGACGTGAACGAGGTCTTCGGCGTGAACACGCTCGGGCCGTTGCGCGTATCCCAGCGTCTCTTCCCCCTGCTTCGCCGCAGCAGGAGCGCCCGAGTCGTTATGATCAGCTCCAACGCCGGCAGCATTTCAAGCCAGGGCGGCGGTCGCGGGGTGCCGTACTGCGTTTCAAAGGCCGCACTGAACATGCTGACGAAGTTGCTGTCGTTCCACTGCCGTGCCGAAAACGTAGCGATCGCCGCGATTCATCCCGGTTGGGTGCGAACCGATATGGCCGGCCCCGGCGGTGCGCTGTCGGTGGAAGAATCGGTTTCGAGCATGATGAAGGTCATCGAGAAGCTCGGCACCGACGGCCCGGTGTACGTCGACTACCGGGGAAACGATATGCCGTGGTAGGCGACGCCGATTACCGGAGGAGACGAGGCACTCCGGAAGACGCGCCTGCGGTCCTCTATCGGTCGATGTCGAACAGCGAGCGCTGCCCGTCCTCGGCGTCGAACAGCGCGCGCGCCTCGAACTCCGCGTCGACCGCTGTGTGGGCGGCTGTGAAGCGCAGTGTATCGCAGCGCGGGGTATCATCATCATTTACCTCAATCTTTTCCTCTCGCAGATCGGTAAGTCCGAGAAGCTGCAGCTCCCGCTCCTGGCCGGTCACCACCGGAAAGCCGCATGCGGAATTGATGTGGCGCGGGGGCTCTCCGCGGCGCTCCTCGTACTCACGCAGGAAGCGGCGGTGCGCGGCCAGACGCTCGGCCACGAGGCGGTTCGCCGTTCGGTTCATGGCGGCAACTGTCTCGCGGATAACCGGCGCGAGCTCGCCGCTCTGCTCGAATCCGACGCTGTTGCGTCCGTTGAGCGCGCACGCGGCGGCGGTGGTTCCGGTTCCGAGAAAGGGGTCGAGCACGCAGTCGCCGTGAAGGCTGTACATGTTCACGAGCCGGTGCGCGAGCTCGAGAGGGAACGCCGCGCTGCGAGAACGAGCTTCGTTCGCCGGAAGCGGCTGGCGAGCTCCCTTGAAATCCCACACATCGGAGAACCACTGGTTGCGCTCTTCCCAGAAGATGGCGCTCGCCCGCCGGCGCGCCGCTCCTTCTCCGTCGAACAGCCGTTTGTCGCCTTTGCGAAAAATGAGGATGTACTCGTGCTCGAGGGTCACATACGCGCCGGCGGGAAGCATTCCCGAGCCCATGAACTTGTTCGGTGCATTCGTCTGCTTGCGCCAGAGAACGAGTGGCAGTGAGCGCATTCCAAGCGATTCGAGGCCCGTTACCACGCGAGCATGGTTGCTGTACAGGCGAAACGAGCTGCCGAGCGTTCGCGTGGCGTCGCCGATGTTGATACAGATGAAACCGCCGGGTCGAAGCACACGCACGCATTCGCGCCACACCGCGTCGAGCTGATCGTGCATTCGGGCGAAGGCACCCGCCCCGTCGCCAGCCTCCAGCAGGCCGGCGATCTTCGGATCGCCAGACACAAAGCTCTCGTCCCACATCTCGATCATCGGGTACGGAGGCGAGGTCACGACCAGGTCGATCGACTCGTCGGCGAGCGGGCGCATATTGGAGGACGAGCACATGTGAACGAGGTGACTGCAGCGCATGGCGGCCACGGTACACGAAAGCGAACCGATGGTGAAGTTGTGTTGTGGCGCCGCGATCGAAGCGCTGTCGCTAGTGTAGTGTCCGA
>SLIN01000234.1 GCA_007135605.1 Spirochaetales bacterium
CTGATCGCCGGGAAGAACATGCGGTCGGGATGCTCCGGGGTCTCGAAAATCGTCTCGTCGGCCTCCTGCCCGGTGCCGAGCCGGTGCAATCGAAGGCGGGGTGCGGCGGTGCGTCCGCTGAGCTCGCGGTCGGGGCGGTCGTAGTGCTGATAGAGAAAACCGCTGCCGTCCGGCATCCACACCGGTTGGCAGAACTTGCTCCACGCAACGCGATCGGGACGGTCGGCTCCGGATGCGACCTCGCGCACGGAGAAGGTTATCCAGTCGGAACCCCCGTCGCTCAGTCCGTAGGCGAGCAGCGACCCGTCGTCGCTTACGGAGAACGTGGCGAGCGAAACCGTTCCGTCGCCGGAGAACGCGTTCGGGTCGAGCAGACACCGTTCGTTCGCCCCGTCGGGGTCGGAGACATAGAGAGCATCCTGATTCTGATTTCCGTCGTTCTTGAGGCGGAACATGTACGGGCCGCGGAGGAACGGCAATCCGCGTTTCGGACTGTTCCACAACCGTTCGAGCCGCTCGCCGATCTCACCGCGCTCGTCGAGCAGTTCGAGTTCCCCCTCGGTCAGCTCGTTCTGCCGGGCCACCCACGCGCGCGTCGCATGACTGTCGGCGTCTTCGAGCCATCGGTACGGATCGCGAATGCGTGTCCCGTGATACTCATCAACCTGTGAACTCCGTGCGCTCTCGGGATAGGTAATAGGTGTCATCTCGACGGCCTATGGTAGCGAAATGCGATTCGCTGTTCCAGCGGTCGGGCCTCGTTGTGTCGGGCCTCGTTGGGGTGGGTGCCGGGTGGAGCCGCCGGCGGGTGGGTGCCGGGTGGAGCCGCCGGCGGGTGGGTGCCGGGTGGAGCCGCCGGCGGGTGGGTGCCGGCCCGATCGCGCCCCGGTCGTCCGGTGACCGGCCTACCCCCGCCCCGGACGCAAGAACGCCGGCGCGTCGACGCGGACAATTCAAGCGGCTATGATGGGCCGCATATGAGCACCCGAACCGAAGTGCTATCCGCCGGCGAGCGTGAGGTCGGTTTCCGCAACTTCTTGAAGCATATCTCGTGGAACGGCCTCGGGGTCTTCCTCCTGAACCAAACCATTATTTCGTTGATGGCGATTCACTTCGGGGCCACCAATCTGGAGCTCGGCTATATCAACTCCGCCTTCCACGTCGCGGGCCTGGCGTCGCTCTTCGTCCCGCGGATCTTCGAGGGCGTTCGTACTAACAAGCTGTTCGGGTACGGATGGATGGTGCGCGGCTTTGTTGCCGTCTTCTACGGCTTCGTACTGTTCACCGGCGGTGTGGTTTCCCGCGTGATTATTCTCGTGGTGTTCACCGTGTTCTGTCTCAGTCGAGCCGTCGGGGTGTCGGTGGTACATGCGGTCCAGCGCGATTTCATGCGTAATCGCGATACGAGCGGCTCGGTCGTTCGACTGAATATCCGCCTCGGCTGGTCACAGCTCGCCAGCCAGTTGCTCAGCGTCGGTCTTCTCTCCTTTGCCGTTCTTGAAGGGGTATTCGGACTGGTGCTCATTACGTACATCGGCGCGGCAATGAATACGGTTGCCGCCTGGTACCTGCTGAAGATACCCGCGCGATCGGTGGTCGAATACACTCCCGACCGGAATGTACTGCAGACCTTTCTCTGGAGTATGAGGCGTCGTGAGCACGCCATCCCGCTGCTCGTGCACTGGCTCGGCGTCGGGCTTATCGTGCTCTTCGGATTTCAGGTCGTCTTTCTGCGTCGCGTGCTCGACGTGCCGAATAACCTCGCGATGCTTTTCGTGATGTTCGAAGCGATCGCTGCGATCATCGCCAACAGCGCGTTGAAACCGTTCGCCGACAGCATCGGCGACAAGCCGCTGCTCGCTTTCACGACGCTCGGGCTCGCCGCCGTCGCGCTCGTGTGGGTATTCATCCCCGGTACCCTCCCCCTGCCCGTCTACTTCGGGCTCGGCTTCGCCGCCTTCTTTTTTATGCGAACACTGCTGACGCTCAAGGGATCGGTGATGATCAAGTCGATACCCGAACGTAACCGCGTTCCGTACACATCGGCAGCGAATGTGGTGCTCGGACTCGTGGCACTCGCCATAGGTCTTATCGGCGGTGCGCTCGGCGATCTGGCCGAGGCGCTGCCGGGCGTTGTGGTTCACGAGTACAGCTTCACCTTTCTCTTTACCGCGGTTGTTGCCGCGACGGTCATGGTGCTGAGCCTTAGACTTCCTGACGAACGAGCCATGTCACTGCGCGAGACCGCCGATATTATGCTCTCGATGCGAAACCTCCGTGCTTTTCTCGACGGATATCAGCTCGACTTCGCCGCGGATCCGGCGCGCCGCGAGACGCTGCTGCTGTCGCTCGAGCGAAGCGCAACGCCGGTGGCTACATTCCGACTCCGCCAGCGACTGAAAGGGCCCTCGGAGTCAGACAAGGAACGTGTGCTTCGAACGCTTTACCGCAGTCCGCGCGCGGAGCTGCTCGCCGACATTATCGACGAGGCGCGCGACTGCGGAAGCTATACCCGCCGCGAGGCGATTTTCTGTCTCGGCGCGTACGACGATCCGGAGTCCGAACGGGTACTGCGGGATATCGTCTCCGACGGCCAACAGCCGGCCACGGGTACGCGAGGCTGCCGTGATACCGGTATTGAAGAGGTGGCGATCGCAATGAAGAGCCTCGCGAGAATCGGCTGTACCGACGTGCTGCCCCACATTCAACGCCTGCTCGCGAGCGACGATTTGAGTGCCCGCGCAGAGCTCGACCTTTCGGTTGCCGAAGCGATCATCCATCCGACAGGCCCACAGCTTGAGGAGCTCTTTCAGCGCGCTTTTGCGCGTGACAGCGAACGATTCGCGGTGACGAAACTCTCCATTGCGCTCAATCAGCTCGAGCTCGATCCGAGGATCGAAACGTATCTTCGTCCGGAAGCGGCAACGCCGGGACGCGGTTTCGAAGATCTGGCCGAAGATGCCGCTGAGTTCGAGATCGTGCAGGCGCAGAAGGGGCAGCTCGTACGTTGGGCTCGCGTGGGAAACTTCGAAGCGATGTGGACATGGATTCTCGACGCGGTAGCCGGCGAGTACAAGATGGACTGGGCCGCAGCCCTCGCACGCTCGGTCGTCTCAGCAGAACCGCAGCCGGAGCTGAAGCGATTCGCCTGCCTGGCGGCGCTGTACGTACTGCACCGCTGCCTGGAGAGCGAGCAGACCGACACGCCGGCGTAATCGTGAGTCGGCTGTCGGCCGGACACAATCGATCTACGCAGCGCGCTTCGCACCGGTTGGTAGTCTTCGATGCTCGCTTTGGTATACGCTGGAGCAGGCTATGGGCGACAGCGATCAGCGCGATGAATCGAGTAGAGAAGTGCTCGCCTCGCTCAACAACGAGTGGCACGAGATCAAGGGATGGAACCCCGTTCCCGGCCTCTTTCCGCAAACCGGCGCCGAGACGGTGAAGGTGCGCGGCAGCTCGCAGGAGCACGGTGATACGACCGTGACGCGCTACGAGATTGTGGTCGCCGACGAGGGGAAGGTGGTCGGTCGCTATCGAGTCGTCGCCGAGGAGAAGCTCGGCGACTACCTCGATCGCTTCGATGATTAGCTCATCGTTTCCGCTTTCGGCCTTCCCGCACTACGTCATCCGCTTCGGGTCGAGGAGCTCGTCAAGCTGCTCGGGCGTGACCACGCCGGCCTCGGTGCAGACGTCCCGGATTGTTCGGCGCTCCTTGAACGCCTTGTACGCGAGCTCGCTCGCCTTGTCGTAGCCGATCGTGTTCGCGAGCGGGGTGACCATGGCGGTGCTCCACTCGATCCAGTACGCGCAGCGCTCGCTGTCGGCGGTAATCCCGTCGACACACTTCTCGGCGGCAGCACGACAGGTTGAGGCGAGAGTGCGCATCGCATCGACCGTCTCGTAGGCAATCAACGGATTCATCATATTCAGCTGCAGCGGCGCGTTCTGCCCGCCCATCGTAACCGCGAGGCACTGCCCGTGCACGTGAGCGGCGACCTGGATCATCATCTCCGGGATGACCGGGTTGATCTTTCCGGGCATGATGCTGCTTCCCGGCTGCAGGCTCGGAAGCGCAATTTCGCCGAGGCCGCTGCGAGGCCCGCTGTCGAGCAGGCGCAGGTCGTTCGCGATTTTCATGATCGCGGTCGCCAGGCCGTTGAGCGCGCCGCAGAGCTCCACCTGCGCATCGCGCGCGGCAATGCCCTCGAACGGGTGCGGCGACGGCTTGAACGGCAGGCCGGTTGCCTGGGCGAGCTCGGCCACGGCCGTCTCGCGGTACTCCGGGTGCGCGTTGAGCCCGGTTCCGATCGCCGTCCCGCCGAGCGGCAGCTCGTCGAGATTCGGCGTGGTGCGAGAAATCCGCTCGCGCGCCTTCTCGAGTTGATACGCGAAGGTATCGAACTCCTGCCCGAGGGTCATCGGCACGGCATCTTTCAAATGAGTGCGCCCGAGTTTGACCACATCGTCGAACTCGCGCGCCTTCTTCCGGAAGCTTTCGGCGAGCTGCGCGAGCGAGGTCAGAAGCTCCTCGACCACCATGCGGTCGGCAACGTGCACGGCGGTGGGAATCACATCGTTGGAGCTCTGCCCGCGGTTCACATGGTCGTTCGGATGCACCGGTTTCTTGCTGCCGATCTTGCCGCCGAGGATTTCATTCGCGCGGTTGGAGAGCACTTCGTTGATGTTCATGTTCCACGAGGTGCCGCTTCCGGTCTGAAAGACATCGATCGGGAAGTGATCGTCCCACGCGCCGGAGATCACCTCGCCGGCGGCCTGGATAATCGCATCGGCGAGTTTCTCGTCGAGCTCGCCGAGCACCTTGTTCGCTACCGCAGCCGCGCGCTTGATCTGGCCGAGTGCGCGGATCATCGCCTCGGGGATCCGCTTGTCGGAGATGGTGAAGTTATTCACCGCGCGCTGCGTCTGCGCGCCCCAGTACGCCCAGTCGGGGATTCGCACCTCCCCCATGGTGTCGGTTTCTACTCGATACGCTTCCTGGCTCATGCCGGATATGATAGCGCGGGCCGGCGCGCCGGGCAAACCCGGGGCCGGGCGGCACGCCCGGGCAAACCGGGTAGCGGGTCGGCGGAGGCCAGGCAGGCCCGCACGCCGGGCAAACCGGGGGCAGCGGCGGCGGAGGTCGGAGGTGCGCTGCCGGCGGTCCCCGGCTAACCGGCGCGACGCCACGCCGGCGCGGCGCGAACCATCATCATCAACCTTATCGACGAACTCGTCGATCCGTGACATAGTTAGTGTCCGATTCGAAAGATTACTCCAGGAGATTTTGACAATGCGCACAACAGGCATAGTTGGCGCGGGAAACGTCGGCGCAAACGCGGCGTTTTTTCTCGCGGAACGGAATGTCGGGCCGGTGGTAGTTCGCGATGTCGAGGAGGGGCGCGCGACCGGGAAGATGCTCGATATCATGGAGGCGGCGCCGCTCGGCCGCTATCACTTTCCCGTACGCGGCACCGACAGCGAGCAGGAGGTGCTCGACAGCGATGTACTTCTGATCGCCGCAGGCGCCACGCGCGCGGCCGGCGCTTCACGCGAATCGCTTTTCACAGAGAACCGCCCGCTGATTTCCGGGCTCGCCGGCCAACTGAAGGGCTTCGGGGGCGTGGTGGTCGTGGCGACCGAGCCGGTCGATGCGATGGTCACGCTTCTCGTGCGCGAGGCCGGGCTCGATTCAAAACGGGTGATGGGGCTCGGCGGCTGTCTCGATGTCGCGCGCATGCGATTCTGCATCTCGCGTGAGCTCGGCTGCGCGGTCGAGGATGTCGATGCGATGGCCGTCGGCCGGCACGACAGTGACATCATCATCCCCCTTGCCTACAGCAAGGTTTCCGGTATTCCGGTCGAGCATCTGCTTCCGGAGGAAATGTGCCGGGCGCTCATCGAGGAGGTCCGCGGCGCCGGCGAGCGAATCGTCGAGCAGAGCGGGCGCAGCGCGGCGTTCTATGCGCCGGCGGCGGTGGCTGCCGATGTCATCGAGGCGGTCGTTCGCGACAGTGGGCGCGTACTGAGTGTGAGCAGCGTGCTCGACGCGCGCGGGGTGGCGCTGAGCCTCCCGGCGATGATCGGCGCCGAAGGGATCCGCCGTATTCTCGAGCCGAAGCTCGCCGGCGCGGAGCGAAAGGCGTTCGCACAGAGCGCGAGCGCGGTGGCAGAGCTGGTCGGCTGAGTGGCGGCCGGGCGCCGGGTCGGGAGGGTGCCGCCGGGCCGCCGTTATCCGGCGAGGGCCGCGGCCCTGAAGGCCGGCCCGGCCGGCCCACCAACGTAAGGAGTGAATCATGGCCAAGGTTTCTATAATCGGAGCGGGGAACGTCGGGGCGACTACCGCGTATTTTATCGCGAAGCAGAATATCGCCGATGTGGTGCTCGTCGATGTTGTCGAGGGCATGCCGCAGAGCAAGTCAAACGACTTTCTGCACGCGAGCGGATCGCTCGGGTTCGAGTGCGGCATCCACGGCACGAACGACTACGCGGAGATCGCCGACAGCGACGTGGTCGTGCATACAGCCGGTATTCCGCGGAAGCCGGGAATGGACCGCATGGATCTGCTGAAGACGAACGTCGGGATTGCGAAAACCGCCGCGCAGCAGATCCGCCGGTATGCGCCGCGCGCGATTATCGTCGGGGTGGCGAACCCGCTCGACGTGATCTGTATGGTGCTCTACCGCGAGAGCGGTTTCGATATCCGGCGCGTGGTCGGCATGGCGGGCGTGCTCGACTCCACCCGCTTCCAGTACTTCATGGCGGAGAAACTCGGCGGGTGGCCTGGCGATGCGAAGGCGATGGTGCTCGGCGGCCACGGCGACAGCATGGTTCCGGTCAGCGCGTATACCTCGTACGCCGGGTTCGGTACTGACGAGCTGCTCGATGACGCGACGGTGGAGGCGCTCGCGAATCGCACCAAAACCGGCGGCGGGGAGATCGTGAAACACCTGAAGACCGGCAGCGCGTACTACGCGCCGGCGGCGTCGGTTGCCAAGATGGCCGAGGGGATGATTACCGATCGCAAACGGATCTGCGCGGCGAGCGCCTACCTGCGCGGCGAGTACGGCTACCACGATGTCTTTCTCGGCGTCCCGGTCAAGCTCGGGACGAACGGCGTAGAGGAAATCTACGAGCTGCCGCTTTCGGCGGAGCAGAAGAGTGCGCTCGACAGTTCCGCCGAGCATGTTGCCGAGGGTGTGAAGACGCTCGAAAGCATCTACTCGGTAGGGTAGTATCAGCGTATGGCCGGCGCGTTCTATAGCCCGTTCATTCACGGATTCTCACGCGTGGCCGCTGCCGTGCCGCGGCAGTACGCGGCGCAGCCGGCGCGGAATGCGGAGGCGACCGCCGCGCTCGCGCGGCGGGCGGCGGGCGGCGGAGCTCGCCTGGTCGTCTTTCCCGAGCTCGGGCTTACCGGCTACGCGCTCGACGATCTTTTCCAGCAGCGATCTCTTCTCGAGGCGGCCGAACGGGCGCTCGAGGATCTGCTGCGCGAGAGTATGTCGATCGACGCGATTATCTGCGCCGGCCTGCCGGTGCTCGAGGGCGACCGCCTCTATAACTGCGCGGTCGCCTGCTGCCGCGGGCGCCTCCTCGCGGTGACTCCGAAGCAGTTTATCCCGAACTATCGCGAGTTTTACGAAAAGCGGCACTTCGCCTCCGGCGCGGAGGTGGCTTCAGGCGCCGAGATCGTACTCGCCGGGCAGCGCGCGCCGTTCGGCACGGATGTGATTATCGAGGTGCCGGGGTGCGCGGGGATGCGCATCCACATGGAAATCTGCGAGGATGCGTGGGCTCCGATTCCGCCGTCGACTCATGCGGCGCTCGCCGGGGCAACGGTCCTGGTGAACCTCAGCGCCAGCAATATTACGATCGGGAAGGCCGACTATCGCCGGGAGCTGGCGTCATCCCAGAGCGCGCGATGCCTTGCCGCATACGTCTACTCCGGAGCGGGCGAAGGCGAGAGCACGAACGATCTCGCCTGGGACGGCCATGCGATGATCTACGAGAATGGTCGTGCCCTGGCAGAGTCGGAGCGTTTTCTTGCCGATGAGCAGTTGATCTTCGCCGATATAGATATCGAGCTGCTGCAAAGCGAGCGGATGCGGATGACGACCTTCACCGACGCGGCGACCGGAGACGGTTTTCGTCATGTCGCGGTGCACGACCTGAAACCTGCCGAGGGGGTCACCGAGCTTACGCGCACGGTTGCCCGTTTCCCGTACGTCCCGTCGGATCCGAAGCGAAGGGCAGAACGCTGCTTTGAAGCATATAACATCCAGGTGCAGGCGTTAGCGCAGCGGCTGCGGGCGACCGGAATCGAGCGAATCGTTATCGGTGTTTCCGGCGGTCTCGATTCGACCCACGCGCTCATCGTTGCCTGTCGCGCGGCCGATCGCCTCGGCCTTCCGCGGACCAATATCGTCGCTCGCACGATGCCCGGTTTCGCGACTTCCGATCGGACGCTCGCGAATGCCCGCGCGCTTATGGAGGCGCTCGGTGTTGACGCCGGCGAGATCGACATCCGCGAGAGCTGTATGCAAATGTTGCGCGATATCGGACACCCGTTCGCCGGCGGAAACGAGGTCTACGATGTGACCTTCGAAAACGTTCAGGCCGGCGAACGCACCAGCCACCTTTTCCGTCTCGCGAATCTGACCGGCGGGCTGGTTCTCGGAACCGGAGATCTCAGTGAGCTCGCACTCGGCTGGACCACCTACGGAGTTGGCGATCATATGAGCCACTACGGGGTCAACGCGTCGGTGCCGAAGACCTTGATCAGGCATCTGATTCGATGGGCCGCCGACAGTGGGGAGGTGGGTGACGCGGCCGCCGGAATCCTTCGGGATATCGTGGCCACCGAAATTTCCCCGGAGCTCGTACCGGGCGCGAGCAGCGAAGTCCCCGCCCAACGGACCGAAGAGGCAATCGGCCCGTACGAGCTGCAGGACTTCCACCTATACTACGTATCGCGATACGGCTTCCTGCCGTCGAAGGTTGCCTACCTCGCCGCGCAGGCGTGGTCGGATCGGAGCCGCGGGGAGTGGCCTCGCGATATTCCCGAAGACGACCGCAGCGAGTACTCACTCGGCGAAATCAAAGGGTGGCTGCGGCTTTTTCTGAAGCGCTTTTTCGAGACCAGCCAGTTCAAGCGAACGTGCATCCCCAACGGCCCGAAAATCGGTTCCGGAGGCTCGCTCTCGCCGAGAGGCGACTGGAGAGCGCCGAGCGATATTTCCGCCGACACCTGGATCAGCGAGCTTGAGCGTCACATCCCGGACGGCGAGTAAGAACGCTTGACCCGAGCGCGGTGTTGCCTCTGCGAACCTACCGTTGTTCCATGGGCGCAACCTTCTTCCCGATTTCTCCGACATAGTGCGCTTTCGGCCGGTAAATCCGGTTGTCCTCGCGTTGCTCGATGATGTGACTGAGCCACCCGGAGATTCTCGCCATTGCAAAAATCGGAGTGAACAGGATGGTCGGGATGCCGAGCATTCGGTACACGGCTCCGGAAAAGAAATCGACGTTCGGATAGATCGGTTTACCCTTCTCTTCCATGCGCTCGCGGAATGCCCGTTCTACCTCTTTCAACAGCTTGTAGTAGCCGGCATCGCCGGTGGTCTCGCTGAGCTCCTCCAGGTAGCCCTCGATAATAATCGCGCGCGGATCCTTGGCTCGATAGACCCGATGGCCCATGCCCATTATCTTCCGTTTCTCGTCGAGCGCCCGGTTGACCCATGCAGCGGCGTTCTCCGGCTCAACGATCTCGTCGGCCATTGCCATAACGCGCTCGTTCGCCCCACCGTGAAGGCTTCCGAAAAGCGCGCCGATTGCGGCCGAGATCGAGCTATAGCATGTGCTCAGCGTCGATGCTACCACGCGCCCGGCAAACGTTGATGCGTTGAAGCTGTGCTCGGCGTGCAGCACGAGACACCCGTCCATAACACGTCCGATAATCTCTCCCGGTTCTTCGCCGGTCAGCATGTAGAGGAAGTTCGCTCCGTGGCTAAGATCGGAGCGTGGCTCGACCGGCTTCTTCCCTTCACGGGCTCGCTGCCACACCGCGATCACCGAGGGGAGCTGTGAGATAAGGTGAATCGTCCGGCGGCAATCGAGGTCGGCGGCCGACTGGTCGGCCTCACTCCTGTATCCGGCGAGGTACAGGACCGCCGCCTGGAGCATTTCCATTGGATGTGACCGCTCGGGAAACTCCCGAACCATCTTGACTACCGGTTCGGGAAGCGTCCGCTGCGACCGCATAGCCGCTGAGAACTCCTCCAGCTCGGAGCGATTCGGAAGCTCGCCGTTGAGCAGGAGATAGGTGACTTCCTCGAACGAGCAGCTCTTAACAAGATCCTCGATCGAATATCCGAGATAGTAGAGCTTGCCCTGTTCACCATCGATCTTGCAGATTCGGCTTTCCGCCGCAATAACACCTTCGAGCCCCTTCGCGATTTCCGGCATGTGTGATTCTCCGTTTAATGTTGATAGTTACATGCGTAGCCAGTAGACACGGTCATTGTAACCGGGCGGCGATCTCGACGCAATCAACCCCCGGGCGATGGGCGCACGACGTTTGTGTGGTGAAAAGTGTAAGGAGGTTGTGGGAAAGGGTTTATTAGGATATTCTGACAGTTGTCGATACTGTCAGATTGGGAGGTACCCATGGCATCATCCTCGTCGC
>SLIN01000145.1 GCA_007135605.1 Spirochaetales bacterium
CGAAAGCCATCCATAATGTTCGATACACCCATGTGCGCACGCCCCTGCCTCTCGCCCGGCCGGCCGGCCGAAACAATCGCATCACCTTAGCACGCCCGGGCCACCGGTATCTATGAGATCGGGGGTGATGGGATGCGCCGGCGCCCCGATCTCCGACACCCGCCTTGGAATTCATCCGTGCCGGCGTGATAGGTTTAAGAGACACAACTGAATGGAGGTACTGACATTGCAGATTCGAAGACGTTTCAGGTTTCTCGCCGTGGGGTTGACACTGAGCGTGGTTTTCACCGGGTGCGAACTCTTTGAAGGACTATTCGGAGACGCCATAGATCTATCGATGTTCGTCGGTGAGCTCAACGACGGCGAGCTCACAGTAACGGTTACCGGGCTAAGCGATAACGGCTTCGAACGTGCCGACGTGTGGGTCGAAGCGGCGGACCTCGACGCCATCGATGCCTATCTCGATCTCGAAGAAATCGACGACGACCAGGCGGTCGAGAACGCGGTCGAGGAGTGGATGGAAGAAGAGCACCAGATGCCGAACAGCATGCCGACAGATTCCGCTGACATCGATGCGGGGTACGGAGCAGACCAGACCGACGGAGACGATCAGGTTTCCGAGGCGGTCGCCAGCAACGCCATAATCGATGATGGCCAGATCTCTGTCAGCGATGACCCGGAGACCACCATCGACGGCGGTGTCTATATCGTCTACGCGGTGGTCCGCGAGAACAGCAGCGCCCAAATCGGCGTCACCTTCGCCATTGTCGACGGCGACTCTTCGGTCAGCATAGCGTACGACGAGGGCGAGTTCGAAGAATTCACTCCGTAATAACAAAACCGTGAAACGCCGGGGGCGTTGCCCCCGGTGGCCGGTGTCGGAGCGCGGCGCGCCGTTCCGCGTCTTACGGGGCGTCGCACCACACCGGCCTTAGCCGCCCCGCACGGCCGCCGAGACACGGTGCCGCCCAGATGCACCGCACCGGCTGTTGCCCACCCGCACGGCCGCCGAGGCGCGATGCCGGGCGGGAGCAGCCGGCAGCGCATCGCCCATTCGAGGGCCGGGCGACTGCCCTATGCATCCGAAAACCGGAAGAAGCGCCGCATCCGCCCCGGCTGCGCCCAACCGCGGGTTCCCGCCTCGCCGCCGGCCAGGAGCACGCGCTCGACATCACCCGAAATAAGCCGATCCAGCACCCGCTTCGCATCCGCATGGCTCTCGAAGCTCATTGATATCTGGAGCGCCTGGTTTGGCACCCATCGACCCTCGAAGAGGCGCGGGAGGAACCGCCGGCCGCCGGTGCCCCGCCACACGATTTTCCAGCGGGCGAAGCTGTACGGCCCAACGCCGAGCAGCGCCCACCAGTGGCCGCGTCGAATCGCTCCGCGGATCACCGTGCCGCGCCGGCCGCAGAGCCGCTCGTAATTCGAGCACAGATAAGCCCACGCCTTGGGACAGGAGTAACGGAGGGTCGGCTCATCGAGCGGGCGGCCGGTCCGCCGGTCGTACGGCAGCAGCACAACGCGCCGGGCCGAGGCTTCCCGGCGCGGGGTTACCGGTGCGGTGAGCTCGCCGGGCGCCGCTTCAAAGTGCTCCGCTCCGATCAGCGGGTAGAGCAGCTCGGGTTCGACCGGCGGAGCATCATCGACATCGAACATGAACAGATCGTTCGCACCGCACGTGTTCACCCCCTGCCGCGGGCGAGACCCTTTGTCAATCGGGATCGGCTCGACCGCCGGCACCTCGACCGACAGCGGCTCCGTCCCGGCGCGATCAGGCCTCGGCCTGCGACGGCGGGGCAAACGGCCGGACGCCGAGAAATCGACCATCGCATAGCGAGTGCGAACGCCGGCGAAAACACCGGCATCGGTGAGTTCCCGAATCCGTTCTACCTCGAAGCCGCCGCTTCCGGCGGCGAGCGCGCGGAATCCGTCGTGCGCGCCCTCGTTGAAGAAGAGGGAGACGGGAAGAAAGAACGCGCCGAGCGTTCCCGGCCTCGGCGCGACGGCGGTCTCCCGCGGGAGCGCAGCTGCAGCGCCGCGCTCCCGTTTCTCCGCGGTTTCTCCGCCGCCCTCCGCCGGCGCGAGCGCATTATCGGCGAACGCCTTGGCCACCACGAGCGCGGCGAGGTCGATTCGAGCGCCTCCCCACAACAGCCTGCGGCGATCGATCACCAGCCGATAGCGCTCGAAGAGCGGTTTCAGCCGCTCCTTGTACCGCTCGGGCAGCTCGGTAAAGTTCATCCACGGCGGATTACCGACCAGTACCTCGAAGCGTCCCGGAAAGCCTTCGAGCAGATAGTCGCCGATCCGGGTGTTCTCAGCCGGCACCTCCACACCGTAGCGCTCGCGCATCCGCGCGTGAAAGCGCTCGACCAGCGACCCGTCGAGCTCCATCATGTGCAGCCGCGCGAGCATCCCAGCCGTCGGCTCGATGCCGTAGCCCAGCGCCTTTGAAACGAACGCCTCGAGCAGTGCGCCGTCGCCTCCGGTCGGATCGAGCACGCGGGCGCCCTCGAGCCAGCGTGCGAACGCTCCGCGCGAGATCAGCTCGCGCGCCCATTCGGGCGGCGTGAAAAACTGCCCGACCGGAGAGGCGCCGGCGCTCATGGCTCGCGCGACTCCGTCGGATGTTGGATTCGCCCCGGCGGACCGGCAAACCCCGACAGCTCTCGTAGATCCCAGCCGC
>SLIN01000366.1 GCA_007135605.1 Spirochaetales bacterium
CGAAGAGCACACTGACCGACTCGCCGCAATGGGTGCGACGAATCGCCTCGCCGAACAGCGGCGCGACCGACAGGATCGTGATCGACGGAAGACGTCGCTCGGGGGGAATATGAACCGAGTTGGTCGTCACGATCTCTTCGATGGCGCTGCCGGAGATAAGCTCGACCGCCGGATCGCAGAACAGCCCGTGCGTGCAGGCGACCCGAATCCTCTTCGCCCCACGGTCGCGAACCGCCTGCGCCGCGGCGACAAGGGACGTGCCGCGGCTGATCTCATCTTCAAACATCAACACATCCTTGCCCGCCACATCGCCGATCATCTCGGTGATTTTCACCTTGTGGTCGCTGATTCGCTCCTTGTTCATAATTGCGAGAGGCAGGTCGAGCTGCGCGGAGAAGTTCCCTTCACGCTTCTGCTGGCCGAGATCGAGCAGCGCGACCGTATTGGAAAGGTCCATGTTGTTTCTCAAATAGTCGATGATAATCGGCTCGGAAAGCAGATGATCGGTCGGTGCTGAGAAGAAGCCGCGCACCTGGTCGGAGTGGAGATTCATCGTGAGAAAACGCATGGCCCCGGCGGTGACCAGGGTGTCTGCGAAAAGCCGGGCGGCGATCGAAATGCGCGGCTGGTCCTTCTTGTCGCTGCGAGCGTAGGAGTAGTGTGGAATGACCGCGGTCACCCGGCTCGCCGAGGCACTGCGCAGCGCATCGAGGATGAGCATGAGCTCAACGAGCGCTTCGTTCGGGTCCGGATATAGCGACTGCACGACGAAGGTATCCTTACCCCGGACCGACTCCTCTATTTGCACGAAGATGTTGTCGTTGGCGAACCGCTTGATCGCAAGCCTGCCCGGCTCGATGCCGAGATAGCGGCAGATCTCCTCGCCGAGCGGCCGGTTGGAGCTGCCCATGAGCACCCTCAGGTCGTCCATACCCGTACAGGATAGCCGTCCCGACGCCGTTGAGCAATCGAGCGGATGGCCGGCTCTCGACTGCCCCGGACGACGCGGAGCGGGTCGCGACGGTGTGCATCACCTCGGTACGGGCCACTGCGGAGCGGGTCGCCACGACGCCGATCACGTCGGCGCGGTCACGCCGGCGCGGGTCACGCCGGCGGGTAGCGTTTCCCCCGACAATCCGCTACCATCATCGCCTATGAGGTCAAACGGCGTGATCCAGCAGACTCCCGGCATACGCACCGATTCGGCTATCACGGACGGTGCGGCGGAGATGGAGCGACTCGGCGCTTTGCTGCGCGAGACCTCCCGCACCTTCTCGGTCTCGATCGAAGGGCTTCCCGGTTCGCTGCGTGAGCAGCTGACCGTCGCCTATCTGCTCTTTCGCGTCTCCGACTACCTCGAAGACCACGAGACGATCGATCGCGGAGACAAGATCGAGTTACTCGAGCGGTGGGGAGATGTTCTCGGCGATGCCGACGCGATGGATGACTTCCTCTCCGCGCTCGGCGAGATTCCTCATCGCAGCGGCGACCCGGAGGCAACAGTCGCATACGCGAGCCCGTCGCTCATAGCCGGGCTCGAGCGCTTTCCACGCCACGTGAGCGAAGCGATTCGACGTCGAGTCCGGGAGACGACCCGCGGTATGGCAAAGTGGCAGGCCAAGGGTCCGAGAGTAGAAGACGAGCAGGAGCTCGACGACTACATGCACCATGTCGCCGGAATCGTCGGGTACCTGGTCACCGACCTCTTCGCTTCGCACTCCGAGGCGATTGCACGGCGCAAGGACACGTTGATGCCTCTTGCCCGCGAGTTCGGGCTTGCGCTGCAAACGGTCAATGTCATTCGCGGCCTGAAGAAGGATTTCGAGCGAGGCTGGATATTCGTGCCTCGCACCTACTGCTCCGCATACGGGCTCACGCCCGCGGAGCTCTTCAACCCGGATCGGGTCGACACCGCATTGCGGGTTGTCGACGATCTCATCGACAAGGCCGAGCAGCACCTTATTTCCGGTCTCGCCTACGTACGGACCCTTCCCCGACGCATGCACCGCCTGCGACTCGCGTGCATGTGGCCGCTCCTCTTCGCCGCGAAGACGATCGCCGTAAGCCGGGACAACTCGGCGGTACTGTTCGACGAGGTGAAAATCGGCCGTGATACCGTCAAGCGAATCATCAGACGGAGCGCGATCCACGGGTGGTCGAACCTCTGGCTTCGCCGCTACACCGGTCGCCTGCTCCGCGGCGGAAATGCTTAGCCGGTTAACTCCTGCACTGTGGCATTGCCTGCCCGGGGTGACGACAACACGGAGGCACCGTCATTTTCATCTCAATCTTCGAACGGGAAAATTGCTTGCCAGGCCCGTAGCCGAGGGCTTGCCCCCCGAAATCGCCGCAGGCTACAGTTTTATCAGATTTTCGTTGAAACCCGGACCGTCATTCGGGATCCGGCTTCCCTGATAAGGAGAATAGTATGCAGATGGATTACCTCAACGGCCGCGTGGCCATGGTCACCGGTGGCGCGTCGGGTATGGGTCGCGCGATGGCGCTCGCGTTCGCCGAGCACGGCGCGAACGTAGCGATCGGTTCCCTGCTGGAGAAGAGCAGCTCGAAAAAAGAGAAGGGTGAGCTGGTCAACCGACCCGGCGAAGAAGAAATGGAAAAGACGAAGAAGGACATCGAGGCGTTCGGCGTTAAGGCGATCGCCGTAGAGCTCGATGTATGCGACGTCGAGTCGGTGAAGAACTTCTACAACAAGAGCGTCGAGGCGTTCGGCAAGGTCGATATCCTCGCGAACGCCGCCGGCATTACCGCCGAGCATCCGACGAGCGGACACAGCGAGGAGCTCTGGCTGAAGGTGATGGATGTCAACACCAACGGCGTCTTCCGCTGCACGCGCGAGGTGCTGCCCGGCATGATCGAACGCGGCTGGGGCCGGATTATCAGCATCGCCTCGACCGCCGCGAGCGTCGGCGCTCCGTACTCGCCGGCGTACTGCGCGTCGAAGGCGGCGGTGTGCGGCTTTACCCGCGCGGTTGCCCAGGAGGGCGCCCCCGCGATGGTTACCGCCAACACAATCAGTCCCGGCTGGGTGGAAACCACCTTCGGCACCGAGTGGCTCTCCGACATCGCAGAGAATCAGCTCGGCAAGAAGGGCGATGAGCTGATCGCCGAGGAGAAGGCGAACAATCCGCAGAAGCGCCTGATACAGCCGATCGAGATCGGCGCGATCGCCGCGCATCTGTGCCGCGAAGAGTCGGTCGGTATCACCGGACAGGATATCACCGTGTCCGCCGGCTCGCTGTGGTAAGTTCGCAGTTGACGCCATAGCCGGCGGCCGCGCGGCGCGCGGCCTCACGTTGGGTCGCGCGGCGCGCGGCCCTGCTACGCAATCAAGGAGCACATATGGATCTGAAAAAACTCGGTAAGATGTTTATCGACGGCAAGTGGGTCGAGGCCGCCTCCGGGGCGACGCGCACCATCATCTACCCGTACGATCAGCGGGAGATCGCGAAGGTCACCGAAGGCGATGTCGAAGACGCGCGTTCGGCGATCGCCGCCGCCCGCCGGGCGTTCGACTCCGGGCCGTGGCGCTCGACAACCGGAGCCGAGCGCGGCCGGCTCGTCGGCACGCTCGCCGATCTCATCGAGCGAGACCGCGAAGAGCTCGCACGCCTGGAGAGCCTCGACACCGCGAAGACCTTCGAAGAGAGCAAGGTCGACATGGATGATATCGCCGGCATTTTCCGCTACTACGCCGGGCTTGCCGATAAGGACGGCGGGGAGATCATCGACTCGCCGATTCCGAATACGGTCAGCCGTGCGGTACGCGAGCCGGTCGGCGCCTGCGGACAGATTTCGCCGTGGAACTACCCGCTGCTGCAGGCGAGTTGGAAGATGGCGCCCGCCCTCGCCGCCGGGAATACGATTGTCATGAAGCCGAGCGAGGACACGCCGCTGACGACGATCAAGGTGACCGAGCTCGCCGAAGAAGTCGGCTTCCCGCCGGGAGTGGTGAACCTCGTGCTCGGCCCCGGCCCAACGGTTGGGAATGAGCTCGCCGTGAGCCACGATGTCGACCTCATCTCGTTTACCGGCGGCATCGAAACCGGGCGGAAGATTATGCAGGCGGCAAGCGGCAACGCGAAGAAGATCGCCTTCGAGCTCGGCGGAAAGAACCCGAATATCGTCTTTGCCGACGCCGACTTCGATCTCGCCGTCGACTATGCGCTGAACGCCGTCTACTTCCACGCCGGACAGGTCTGCTCGGCCGGCGCGCGGCTGCTCGTCGAGGAGTCGATCCACGACAGGCTCGTCGAAGAGGTCAAGAAGCGTGCCGCGAAGATCAAGCTCGGCGAGGCATTCGATCCGAAGACCGAGTGCGGTCCGTTAATCTCGGAGAAACACCGCGCCAAAGTCGAGCGTTATGTTGAGCTCGCCCGCGAAGAGGGCGCGAAATGCATTCTCGGCGGCAAGCGCCCCGACGATCCCGAGCTTCAGAACGGCTTCTTCTACGAGCCCACGATTTTCGTCGACTGTACGAACGACATGCGCATCGTCCAGGAGGAACACTTCGGCCCGGTGCTCACCGTCGAGAAGTTCTCAACCGAGGCGGAGGCAATCGAGCGGGCGAACAGCACCACCTACGGTCTCTCCGGCGCTGTGTGGACCACCGATCAGAACCGCGCCGAGCGCGTGGCGGCAGCACTGCGCATGGGGACGGTCTGGATCAACGATTTCAATATCTATTTCGCGCAGGCGCCGTGGGGTGGATACAAACAGTCCGGCATCGGGCGCGAGCTCGGCAAGCAGGGCCTCGAGGAATACACCGAGGTCAAGCACATCTACCAGAACCTCGCCACCGAGCCGCTGAACTGGTTCGGGGCGAGCTGAGGCCCGCACCATCCAGCACACAGTTCGCCGAACGACGGGCGGCCGGGGCGACCCGGCCGCCGGCGGTCTTACCACGTCGCCCCGGCGGCCGCGGGCGCCCAGCAACACGGTGCGCGGCAGCCGGCGGCCACAGCGCCGCGCCGACGTCCTACCGGCGGCAACGCCGTGAGGCGCCGCCGCTCACCCCTTCCGCAGCAACGACACCCCGGTCATCTCCTGCGGCTTTTCCACGCCCATCAGGTCGAGCACCGTCGGAAAGACATCGGCGAGCCGGCCTCCGGCGCGCAGTGCGCCGGAGGCTGAGTCCGGAGTGCCGGAGGCATCGCCCGTTCGATCCGGATCCACGATGATGCAGTCGACCTCGTAGGTGGTGTGGGCGGTGTGTGCGCTGTCGTTCTCCGGGTCCCACATCTGCTCGGAGTTGCCGTGGTCGGCGGTCACGATGAGCTTGCCGCCGCGCTTCAACGTCGCCTCGACGATCCGCTCCACGCACGAGTCGACCGCCTCGCACGCGGCGATCGCCGCATCGAGCTTGCCGGTGTGGCCGACCATATCGCCGTTGGCGAAGTTCACCAGAATGAAGTCCTCGCAGTCGTCGGCGGCGATCCGGCCGAGCACCACATCGCGCACCTCGTCGGCGCTCATCTCCGGCTTCAGATCGTAGGTGCCGACCTTCGGCGACTGCGGCATCTCCCGCCCTTCGCCGGGGAACGGCTCGTCGCGGTAGTCGTTGAAGAAGAAGGTGACGTGAGGGAACTTCTCGGTTTCCGCGCACCGGAACTGGGTGTGCCCGAGGTTGCTCAGGTACTCGCCGCCGATGTTCGTCATCCGCGGCGGTTTGGCGAAGGCGACGTTTACCATCTTGTTGAGCTCTTCCTCGTAGGCGGTCATGGTGACGAACGGAACATCGAGCTTACGCCCCCGATCGAACCCCTTCTCACCGCTGTCCGGCGACGGCTTCACATTGCCCTCAAACTGCTCCATGACAAAGGCGCGGATGATCTCGCGCGGGCGGTCGCCGCGGTAGTTGAAGAAGATCGCCGCATCGCCGTCGGCGATCCGGGTCTCTTCCCAGTCTGCGCCGACATAGCGCGGGGTGACGAACTCGTCGCCGTTCTGGCTATCGTTGCTCGGCGCATCGTAGTACGCCTGCATCGCCTCCTTCGCGGTTGCGAAACTCGGCAGGTCCCCGGCGCGTCCGGTGAGCATGTCGTAGGCGCGCTTTACCCGCTCCCAGCGGTTATCGCGGTCCATCGCGTAGTAGCGCCCGCAGATGGAAACGACCCGTCCCACGCCGATCTCGGCCATCTTCTCCTCGATCCGGCGGATGAACTCGATACCGGTGTACGGGCCGGTATCGCGCCCGTCGGTGAAGAGATGCACCGCGACCCTCTCCTGCCCGCGGCGCTTGCACAGCTCGAGGCAGCCGTAGAGGTGGTCGAGCAGCGAATGCACGCCGGCATCGGAGGCAAGCCCCATGATGTGCACCGTACCATCCGAACCGCGCGCGCGATCGACCGCCGAGATGAGCGCGCGGTTCTCGAAAAAGTCGCCCTCGCGGATCGCCTTGGTAATGCGCACCGAATCCTGGTCGACGATTCGCCCGGCGCCGAGATTCTGGTGGCCGACCTCGGAGTTGCCCATCGTTCCCTCGGGCAGCCCGACATCCTCCCCGGATGTATGGATCGTCGTCCACGGGTATTCGACGAGCAACCGATCGTTGCACGGTGTGTTCGCCTTCAGAACCGCGTTGAACTCCGCATGCTCGGGGTGCGGATTGCGGCCCCATCCATCTCTCACGATAAGCACTACAGGTTTCGGCATACTCCAAGCTCCTCTATCAATTCCAGTTGATGATGCGCCGCGCGACCGGGGCTACCACCGCACCGTGACCGCGAAACGTCAGCGGTCGTGTCTCGGCGCGACCGGCCTAACCCCCCGCGCCGTGACCGAAAACGCTACCGGTCGCGCCAACTGTACTTCGGCTCCCAGCCGAACCATTTGCGGATCTTGCTGCAGTCGAACGCCGAGGCGTGCTCGCCGTGATCGTCGGCGAACGGACCATCAAACCCGAATCGCTCTTCGAACGCCTGCCGAATCGGCACGTCAATACACGTATCGGCTGCCGCAATGAGAAAGACCTCGTGCCCCTTGCTCTCACCGGCAAGCGCCGAGGCGAACGCCCGCGCGACATCACGCACATCGATGTAGCTCCAGTAGTTCGCACTTCCGGGCTCGGGGTAGTTCTTCCGGCGGTACTCGAGAACGTCGTAGCCGTCGGGCAGAATCACATTATTGATGCGCAACGTTACGATCGGCATATCCGGATAGCGGGCGACCATGCTGTCGGCGATTATCTCACCGTTGTACTTGCTGAGTGCGTACGGATTCGGAGAGTCGACGCGGTCCTCTTCGTTGAATGGAAAGCGCTTCGGATGCTCGTCGGTGGTCAGCCACCCGGTTGCCATTTCGCTTCCGGCGTAGATGAATCGCTTTGCTCCGACATCGCCGGCGGCGAGCATCGTATTGAATGTGCTCATGACATTGTTGCGGTAGATCTGCGGACTCGGAAAATGACCGGGATCCGGGTTCGCGCCGATGTGACAGACCCCCTGCGGCTTCGCGCGGTGGAATACGTCGTAGACTTCGCCCGCATCGGTGAGATCGGCCTGAATCCACATCCCCGGCAGCTCTTCGGCCGGCCGGTCGCGGTCGACGTGCGTAACCTCGTGCCCCAGCCGATGGAGCTCGCGAACGGTAAACCGTCCGACTTTGCCGCTGCTTCCGGTAACGAGAACTCTCATTCTATATGCTCCTTGTGTACTGATTCGGTCAGCATACGCCGCTCGTACCTGCTACGCAACCGCGGCGACCGCCGCGCTCCGCGCACCTCCGATATGACTTGACTCCGACCGCGCAAGCGGCGAAGCTTCCCGGCATGCACACACTCTCGACCGTCCGCAAAGTGAGCCTGACCGGCAGCTCTTTCGCGTCGATGTTTCTGCTCGGCGTCGGACTCGCGGTGATTGGAGCCGCGGCCCCGGCGATCGGATTGCGTGCCGCGCAGGTCAGCGTCCTGTTAACCGTGCAGAACGCCGGTTTCGTCGCATCGGTTCTTCTGTTCGGCTATCTCTCCGATGTTCGCAGCAAGACCCGGATCCTCGCGCTCGCGGCAACCATCGTTGCGGTCACCTACTTTTCACTCTACCGCAGCCCGAGCTTCCTGCTCAACGCGTTCATAATGATGGGAATCGGTATCGGACTCGGCGGCATCGAGGCGGTGACCGATCCGATGCTTTTCGAGATGCATACGCGCCGCCGAGCGCTGGCGATCAGCGTCAATCATCTCTTCGTTACCCTCGGCTCGCTGATTATCACCGTCTATCTCATGTTTCTGCAGCTCGACTGGAGGCAGAGCATGGAGCAGGCGGCGGTCGCCGCGGCGGTGCTGGCGGTGATTTTCGCACTCTCCTACGTTGCGCCTCGCGAGCAGAGCCGGCGCCTTACCCCACGCGAGCGGCTGGGTATAGTCGGCCGCGAGCCGAAGGTCGCGGTCATGTTCGCCGCGATGATCTGCGGGTACGGCATGCAGGTGGCCACGATCGGGTTGGTCCCGACCTTTCTCATTGATTACCGCGGCTTCGATCCGGTTCCCGCGAATCTCGGCCTGGCGATATTCATCGGAGGCATCGCCGTCGGGCGGGTACTCATCGCCTCGCTCACACGCGAAGAGCGGATGATCCGAAACCTCCGATTGCTGTTCGCGGGGGCGACCGTCTGCATGGCGCTGATCTACTTCGTCGACATCGGGATGTTCGTCTATCCGCTGCTCTTCGTTGCAGGGTTGATGATCAGCTCGTTGCTGCCGCTGATCGTCACCTATACCGGCCTGGCGTTTCCCGCGATGACCGGCACGGCTATCGCGGCGGTCAAGGTTGCGATCCCCGCCGGCGGGCTGGTGATTCCGTTTATCATGTCGATTGTCGCCGAGACGATTAACGAGCCCGTGTCGCTGGTCGTTCCGGCGCTCTCGGGGGTGGCGGGCTCGATCCTGCTCGCACTGCAGCGCCGGCGGCTGGCTGCGCCTGCTCCGGCGGAACAGGGGTGATCGCGGCGCCGGCGGCTGCGTGCGGCACCAGCCGGTTGCCCGGCGGCGGCTGATCACCCCACGTCTCCCGGGCGGCTGATCGCCCCGCGTCTCCCGGGCGACCGCCGGCGGCCGCGTGCGGCAGAGGCGACCCTATCGGCGCGGGTTTCGCGTCAGCGGGCCGTCGAGCAGCGGATCGCCGGTACGCGCCATCCACGCCTGAAGCCGTCCGGCGAGATCCCCCATCACTTCGCCGTACTGCGGAGAGCCGGCGAGGTTTCGCCGCTCCTGCGGATCAAGCAGCGTGTCGTACAGCTCTTCGACGGCCGGACGCCGGTCGATCCACCCTTCGCGGACGAACAGTGACTTCGACGGCCCGTCGTCGCAGTTGGCCGGAACGATCGCCGGCCGCTCGTCGAATCGCCGCACGTACAGGTACCGCGGCGTGCGGACCGCCCTCATCGGCTCGTATTCAACGTGGTAGGTACACTCTGCAAATATCTCCTCGTGCACCTGCCGCCGCTCACCGCGAAGCAGCGGCAGCAGCGACTCGCCTTCAAGCCACTCCGGTTTCTCGACCCCGATGAGCTCGCACAGCGTGGGATAGAGATCTACCTGGGAAACGAGTGAGTCGATGAGCGACGGCCCGCCGCGGGGCTCGATCGACCCGGGAGGGGGCGCCGGCTCAACGGTCCCGGCCGCCCCGGCGCCGTCTTCAACCGCCGCATTCGAGCCGGCCGTCTCCGGTATTCCCGGCCCGCGCATCATGAGCATGACCCCGGTCCCGTGCACGGTCAGGTTGCACTTCATTTCCGGGAAGGGAGGGCCGTGATCGGTGGTTATTATGATGATGCTTTCATCCCATATACCGGCATTCCGAATTGCGTCGAGCACACGCCCTATGCCCTCGTCGACCCGCCGCAGGCTCGCGGCGAACGCGGAGGCATCTTCGCGGGTTTCCGGCGTATCGGGCATCGGCGCCGGCACCTGACACCACGCCGGTGGCTCGCCGGCGCCGGGCTCCTCGAACGGTCGATGTGTTTCGGTGAACCCGACGCTCGCAAAGATCGGCTCCTCCGGCGGATCGTTCATGAACGCTTCGAACGCCGGGCATACGGTATCGACAACCGGTTCGGTGTCCACCGGAAGCAGAAGCCGATCGTAGCCAACGCGGTCGGCGCGATCGGCAACATGCTGCATGCCGCCGAGCACACTGATATAGCCGGCCTCGCGCAGCGTATGGATCAGGTGGTGCCTCGGATCGCTGAGGCGGTGGCCGAAGTGAGCGAGCCCGAGCATACCAGCCTGATGCGGCCACCGGCCGGTAAGCATCGCCGCCCGACTCGGTGAGCAGCTCGGCGCCGCACAGTGGGCGTTCCGGAACACCGCCGCCGAAGAGGCGAAGCGCGAGAGGTTCGGCGTATCTGCCTTGAACCCGTACGGGGCAATCGCACGTCCGGTGTCGTGCGTGTGGATATAGAAGATGTTGGGACGTCGGCGTGCCATTGGAGTGCCCTCCCCTGCATCCGCGCACTACACGAAAATCCTTGCGTGTGGTGCGGAAAAATCCTTGACAGAACCGGAAAGCCACCGGACAATGTTACCGGTTGCAGCCCATGCATACTACTATGTTACCGGGTGCAGCACAAGGGGAGTCGTCGTGCCATGAACATTCGGAAGATCGCCGAGATCGCCGGTACGAGTCATACCACCGTCTCCCGGGC
>SLIN01000343.1 GCA_007135605.1 Spirochaetales bacterium
GCGTGATCCTCAACACCGCATCGATCTGTGCCAAGCAGCCTTTGGGGTACGAGCCGATCTACAACGTTACCAAGGCCGCGCTCGTTATGTTCGGCAAGTGCCTGGCGAACGAGCTCATCGGCGATAACATCCGTGTTAATTCAATAAATCCCGGCCTTATTCTCACACCCGATTGGCGTAAAACCGCCGGTATCCTGACCGAAGGGACCGACCAGAGTGTGGAGGACTACCTCGACGGCATCGCCAGGGAAAACACACCGATCGGGAGATTCGGTACCCCCGAAGAGCTCGCACACTTCTACGCATTCCTCTGCTCGGACAAGGCGGCGTACTGCGTCGGATCAAGCTACTACGTAGACGGCGGTTGGCTCCGAACAGTCGAATAGGGACGCGTCGCACTTCCGAAGCTGCCGACGGTCTGCGACCGAATCGGCGATCACGGTTCTCATCGCTGCTCACTCGATTCCGAGTATCGAAAGCGTCTTCGCGTCCGGGGTCCCGCCGTAATATTTCTCCAACGCTTTCTCGAAAATCGGGTCGGCGTTCTTCACCCGGCTGAAGAGCGTCATGGAGGAGCGGAACTTCAGATAGTCGGGGAAGCCGAAGATATCCTCCGCGCTCACCCCGTCGAGACCCACGACGATCTGCGTCCAGTCGCGCAGCCGCCGGCCGAGCACGGGGTCATCGTGCAACGCCTGTGCTTCGGCGAGTGAGCCGATGGCGAAGTGCTCGGCGGTCGAGCTTCGACCGAGCCCCTTTACCTGCGGGAAGACGAACCACATCCAGTGGCTTGTCTTTCGCCCGCTCTTCAGCTCGGCGGTTACCCGGTCGGCGACCGGTTCCTGCGCATCGAGGAATCTCTGCAGATTGAAGCGGTCGTTCGTGCTCAATGCGGTTCTCCTTCGCGCACTCCCGCTCGCGCCAGCGTGCTTCCCGTGCGCCGAGAGTCGCCGAGCGCGGCTCATGTCGGTACGCTGAGTGTGCGGCTGTCAGCCTACTCCCGGGGAGCGCCCTGCGTCGAGCAGCCGGAAGGTGGCCGCGATGATGAGCACCGCCGTGCCGAGGGCGATCCAGCTCGTCCGGTAACTACCGGTAATGTCGGAGAGCAGGCCGAACAGTGGCGAGGCAAGAACCACACCGGACCGGGCGAAGACGAGCGCCACCCCTGTGGCGACGCCGGCGAGTCCCGCCGGGGCGAGCTCACCGACGGTGGTGAAATAGAGGCCGGATATTCCGAGGATGATGAATCCGAGCAGCGCACACGCG
This sequence comes from Spirochaetales bacterium, assembly GCA_007135605.1. Classification (GTDB taxonomy): domain Bacteria; phylum Spirochaetota; class Spirochaetia; order DSM-27196; family SKKC01; genus SLAN01. Next base: position 1,267 of record SLIN01000343.1, read on the forward strand.
AGGAGCACCACCGCGTACGGCAGTCCGCCTGCCACCACGAAGCCGAAGAAGTACATCATCGCCGCGGCGAGCACCACAAGCATGACCAGGCCGCCGCGGCGGCGAGCTCCGAGGACCCGGTCGTTAAACGCGCCCCAGGCGGGCCCGCCGACGACGCCGGCGCCGTGGAAAACCGAGAGACCGATGCCCGCGAGGACCGGCGAGTATCCGAGGTCGTCGGTGAGAAAGAGCGCCATATGGTTGGTCGCGCTCGAGTAGCTCATTCCGAAGGTCACGCCCATAAGACATACGGTAAGTAGAGAGCGAGTGCGCAGCACGGCGGCGAGCCCGCGCGAGAAGGAACGGTTGCGCCTGCCGGCGGCCGGTCCGGTGCCGGACAGTTTGCCCTCGGACGACTCTGTGCCGCTCCCTCCGTCACCATTGCCGTGCCACCCACGCTGCTGTTCGTCCGGGAGGGCGGGGAAGTATCGCCGGATTGCCCCAAAGATGAGAAACGCAACAAGCCCGGTGAGCGCGAGCGCCGCTCGCCAGCCCAACGCGACGCCGACCGCGGGGATCGCACCGGCGCCGAGCATCGCGCCGATCGTCCCGCCGCCGTGCACGAGCCCCATCGCGCCAGCCCGCTTCGTCGGACCGAAGGCGTGGACGATTCCCGAGCTGACGCTCGGGGTAATCAGGCTGAAGCCGATTCCGGTGAGGAACGCGAGTGCAAGTATGAGCGTGTAGGAGGGAGAGATTGCATGGAGAAAGATGAGCACCGTCACGCTTCCGACACCGACTAAGGCTCCGCGCCGACTGCCGAGTCGGTCTACGAAGTACCCGCTTGCGATCGCGACGACGGTTGCGCTGAGGTAGTGGAAGCTGTTGTACAGGCCCGCCCGTGCGGCGGTCAACGCGAACTCCTCCCGGATCAGCGGAAGCATTCCGAGAAAGGACTGCACGTTAAGCGTGACGGCTATGTAAGCGCTCGAGAGAATCGGCAGCAGAAGCCTTCCGCCCCGAGCCGGCGCTGCGTATTCGGTGGTGCTCATGCGGTGCTACCACGGATCGGTGTGCGGCCACCGTAGCCGGGGCGCCGCGGCGGTGACAAGGGATCTCGTACGACCGAGCACAGGGATATCCGAGCCGGGTCCTCCGTCGACACCGAACGCCGCGCCGTGCGATGATCGAACGCAGAGGAGCAAACTCTCATGGAAAAGAAATACCAGAAGTATATTGCTATAGCTGCAGCGGTCGTCGTGGTGCTGGTCCTCGTGCCGATACTGTTTTTCACCTTCGTCGGTGAGCACGAAGTCGGCATCGAAGTCCGCAACGGGCGGATCGTGGGAGAACGGCGCACCGGTCTGAACGTGAGCCTGCCGGTCGTCTCCACGGTGGAGACAATACCGATCATCGTCCAGCAGGGCGCGATAGAGGATGTCTCGTCGGCGACCATCGACAACTACGAGGTTGCCGCCTCGACCATCGAATACCTCTACCGAGTGCCCGAAGAGCGCGCGATCGACATCTATCGAGAGTATCCGAACTACGAAGAGCTGATGGAAGCCGAGCTCGAGGACGCGACCAAGGATGTCATCGGCCAGTACCGCATGATGGCGATCCCCGAGAATCGCGAACAGATCGGACAGGATATCGCGGAGACCATGCGCGAACGGCTGACCGATGAGATGGGCATCGAGTTCCGTACGGCCGCGCTCGCCTACTACGAATGGACTCCGGACGCGGCGCAGATTCTCGGCGAAATCCAGGAAGCGCAGACGCTGCAGGATGTCGAGCAGGAGCGCATGGAAACATCCCGGCTCGAGCAGGAGCGCGAAGAGATGGAGCTACGGGCCCGCCTCGAGCGCGAAGAAGAGGAAACCGAGTCGCAGGCGCGCCGGCGAATCCGCGAGGCGGAGGCAAACGCGGAGGCTGAGCTGATCGAGGCGGAAGCGGAGGCGGAAGCCATGGCGGTCATCGCCGAGGTGCTCTCGGAAAACCCCGACCTGCTGTATCGCCAGCAAATCGAGAAGTGGGACGGCACGCTCCCGATGGTCTCGGGTGGAGAAACATCGAGCCGCTTCGACTTCGACATGAATTTGCAGGGAGATTGACGGGCCGTCGCGGAGACTTGGCGAGTGTTCGATGGCCGTCACGGGCGCCGGTGTTGCTTGACGTAGCGGATGTCCAGACGTAGCGGATGGCCTCGTCATCGAGTATTGTAGCGGCTATGAGCGGGCACACAATCGCGTTTCGTTCGAAAGCCGGTTTCATCTGCGATATGGACGGTGTGATCTACCACGGGAACCGACTTCTGCCGGGGGCGCGAGAGTTCGTGGCGTGGTTGCAGGAGCACGAGAAGAAGTATCTCTTCCTGACGAACTCGTCGGAGCGCAGTCCGCGGGAGCTGCATCAGAAGCTTGCGCGTATGGGGATCGATGTCGGGGAGGAGCACTTCTACACGAGCGCGCTTGCGACCGCGGAGTTTCTCGCGGCGCAGACTGACGGATGCAGTGCGTACGTCATCGGGGAGGCGGGGTTGATCAACGCGCTCTACAATGCGGGCATTACGATGAACGATGTGAACCCCGAGTATGTGGTCGTGGGCGAGAGTCCTTCGTACAGTTTTTCGAAGATCGAGAAGGCGGTGCGGCTCGTTCGGGCCGGCGCCCGGCTGGTCGGCACAAACCCGGATCTCACCGGCCCGGGGGAGGGCGGCGTGGTTCCCGGCTGCGGCAGTCTGATTGCGCCGATTGAGCTTGCCACCGGTAGCAAGGCGTATTTCGCGGGCAAGCCGAATCCGCTGATGATGCGCCAGGCGATCAAGCGGCTGGCTTGTCGGCGCGAGGAGTCTGTGATCGTCGGCGACCGGATGGATACCGATATCGTAGCCGGGGTGGAGTCGGAAATCGACACGGTGCTGGTGCTCAGCGGGGTGACGTCGATGGACGATCTGCACGGGTTCGCCTATCGGCCGACGATGATTCTGGACGGAGTCGGCGGGATTGTGACGGAGGATGGGTGATGGTGGCGAACGGTGCAACGGAGATTAGTGCACCGGAGATTCTCGCGCGATATGCCGGTGGGGCGGCGTCGTCACGGTTGGATCGCAGCGAGCGGCGATCGATTCCAGTGCCGGACGGGGCGGTGACTGCGTATTCGATGCCGGCGGCGGTCGCTCGCCGTGGGCTTCCGATCGTCTATGTTCCCGGGTGGGGCGGGACGATTGAGGGGTTTTACGATGTCATAGGCTCGATCGACGAAGCGATTGACCTCTTCTACGTAGAGACACGGGAGAAACGCAGCAGTACGCTCGGGCCTCGTGCCCGCTTCACGATGGATCGAATCGCGGCGGATGTCGGATACGCCGCGGAGCACTTCGGGCTCGCCGACAACGGGTATCTTCTGCTCGGCAGCTCCTATGGCGCGGCGGTCGCGGCGCAGGGGGTGGCCGATGGGGTACTCCGGCCCGCGTTGACGATCCTGTACGATCCGATGCCCCGATTGTGGATACCGCGATGGGTGTTGAAATGCCTCGCTCCGGTGGCGAATGAGTCACTCCTCGCCGCGTTGCGTCCTGCGTTGAAGCGGATCGTGCTTGCCGGGATGCGCGAGCGGACGCAACGCGGTCGGGCGGCCCGCTTTATCGATGCGGCGGATCTGGCCAAATGGCGCGCGGCGGCTCTCGCGTTGCGTGAGTGGGATATTTTCACGGTGGGACCACGCGTTGACTCGCCGGTCGTGGTCGTCAACGGGTGTACGGATCGGTTTCACGACGGGGCTATCTATCCGCGGATCGCCCGCGCGATTCCGGGAAGCGGCTTTTTGCGCGTGCCGGTTCCCGAGTCGCGGCGCGAGCGGCTGATCGGCGCGGTCGCTACCGCATATGCGCTCGATTGCTCGATCTCCACTCGCGTGCTTGAAGGTACGATATTGTCTGCGGAATAGCACGGAATAGACGCGGAGGGCGCCCGCACGATCGCATCGGACATACCGAACTTCGGAGATTCGAAACATAACTCGTCTCGCGGGCGTGGCCCACTCGGTCATGGTTGAGCAGCCCGATGTGTTCGTGTCGCTCGTGCGTGAGTTTCTCAGCCGCTGAGAAACGCCTCGATTTTCGCGGCGACCGCCTCGGTTTTTTCGATTACCACCGCGTGTCCTGCGTCCGGCATGATCTCGAGCCGCGATCCGGCGATCCGGCAGCCGGCAAAACGTTCGCGGCTCAGGGACCGTCGAACAAGGCAACCGTCTCCTTGAAGCGCTCCGGATCTTCGATCGGAAGGGCGTGGCCTATATCGCCGAAGACCTTCATCTCGGCACCGAGCGCCTGCGCGGTACGCCGTGATTGCTCTTCGGTGACAATCGGATCCATACCGCCATGGACGACAAGCGCCGGTATCCTGAAGCCGCGCGCCCGCTCGCGAAGATCGAGCGACGCAACCGCCTCGGCGTGCTTAACAAAGCCCTCCTCGTTCATGAGCAACGCCTCGCGAGCGAGGAGGCCGTTCAATCTTCGATCGCCGGAGCGTGAGCCCATCGCGCGAGCGACCGCCCGCTTAATGCCGACATAGCTCTGTTTGATGGCTTCGATGAGCGCGTAGTAGTCGTCGTCAAGGTCCATACCATCTATGGGCGCGGGATCGATGAGTACCAGCCGGCGGACTTTCTGTGGATAGCGCATGGCAAGTGACATGGCGACACCACCGCCGAGCGAATGGCCGACAGTGTAGCACGGCTCGATATCGAGCGCCTCTATGAAGGCGGCGACATGGTCCGCATAGAGATCGATGCTGTCGGCGCGCTCGATCCGGTCTGATCGGCCGAAATTCACCATATCCGGGGCGACCGTGCGATACCCCGGCATATCCATGACCTCCCGGAACCACCGGTGCGAGCCGGTATTGCCGTGGATATAGAGGAGCGGTGGTCCGGCACCCTTTTCGGTGTAGAACATGTGCGCTCCGCGACTCGTGGTTACCGACGTACCGCGTGCCGGCAGTCGCCGGTGTACATACCGCAGTGCGGACATATACGGACGTTGAAGTTTTCGATGCCAGAGCAGAACAAGCCCGGTCGCGATGCCGCTCGGCAGGGCAACGACGAAGATGATCAGAAGAACACCGTAAATCAACGTCAGCGAACCTGCCGGGGCTATCTCTTCGAGCACGAGCGCCGGAAGGCCCACGATGACGAATGAGCCGATGAGCCCGCCTTCGAGCATGATTGCCCCGCCGATAATCACAATGAGGAGCAGGTCGATCGCCGCGATGAGTCCGAACGTCCGTGGCTGGAGCACCCCCTGCGTAACCGCGAAGAGCGACCCGGCGGTCGCACAGAAGATGGCGCTTATCACGAACGCCTGAAGCTTATTCCGCGTGAGGTTCGTGCCGAACGAGCGGGCGGCGACTTCGCTGTCGCGGATCATGCGGAACTTCACTCCGAACGGTGACCGGAGTATCACGCGCCCGATGGTGAAGAACACCAGAAAGATCGCCGCGATGAGAAAGAATGTGGTGATGTCGCGCATATAGCCGGCGGGAACATCGCGGAGGATATGCGGAATGCCGAACACCGGGTTGGGGAAGGGCATCGCGCGGATCGCCTGCTCGATGCCCACCCCGAAGGCAATCGTAGCAATGGCGAGGTAGTACCCGCGCAGCCGCAGCGCCGGTAGCCCGATGAGAAGCGCAAAGACAATTGCGATCGCCAGGCCCACGAGTGTACCCACGAGCATCCCGGCGTACACGCCGGGCAACCATTCGATGAACATCGCAGTAGAGTAGGCCCCTATCCCCATGAACGCAGCATGACCGAGACTCAACTGACCGGTGTTCCCGATTATGATTACCATACCCATACCGGCGATCGCCCATACCATGACAAGCGACAGGCTACCGAGCGCGTAGGTGCCGCCCGTCCACAGATACGCGAGAACGCCCGCTGCGACGATGGCCAGTGCAAGAAACAGTGTCCGTCTCACGCCTTCCTGCCCTGCCTTGGGGCGAAAATGCCCTCCGGTTTGAATACAAGAACGAGAATAATGAGAAAGAAGATGATGGCTGTCTCGTAGCCGTCGAGCGCCGGGAATATGTCGACCACGCGTTCGAGCACCCCGATTATGAGTCCGCCCCAGATCGCACCGAACAGACTCGAGAATCCTCCGAGGACCGCCGCGGTAATGCCGAGTAACTGGGTATTCATGAGCATTGTCGGATGGACGCGCGTTATCGGAGCGACGAGGATACCGACGACAACCGCGAGTGTTATCGCGATTGCCCATACAATCGAGTCCACACGGTTCGTGTTAATGCCGACCGCCTGGGCTCCGATCGGGTCCTGCCCGCGTGCGCGTATGGCGAGTCCGATTTTGGTGTACTTCATGAGCCCGGCCATCGAGAGCGAAATAACGAGCGCGATAAGCATCACGGCAAGGTCGTTGCGCCGGAATATGACGCGAACTTCTCCGAGCACGCCGGCCCCCTGAAATACGAACGGCGCCCCGGGCAGGATCCGCGGAAACGACTCGTAGTCGGGACTCCAGATCAGATTGGCCGCGCCCTCGAAAACGAGAAGCAAACCGAGGGTGATCATGAGCATGCTCGCCGGGGAAACGTGCTTTACACGGCGCATGAGCAGAATGTCTATGAGAACGCCGAACACTGCCCCGCTGATCAGCCCGACCGGTATAGCGGCGAACAGAGCCGCGTGCCCCTCGAGCCAGCCCATACCGAGAAACCACTGAATAGTCGAAAGGGTGATGAGTACGCTTACCATTGCCGAATAGCCATGGCTGAAGTTCAGTGTCCCCGCGGAGCGAAAGATCAGAGCTATTCCGAAGCCCATAAGCCCGTAGAGTGCCCCCTGCGGAACCCCGATCGCTATCGCCTGCAGTAACGCGTTCACGTTTCCCCCTACATCCCCAGATACGCTTTGCGCAGCTTGTCGTCGCGCAGCATCGCACCGGCCTCACCGGAATGGACAATGCGTCCGTTCTGCATAACATGTGCCCGGTCGCTGATGGTGAGCGCCTTCGTGGCGTTCTGCTCGACGAGAAGGATCGACATGCGGTCACGGAGATTCGTCAGGACGCGGAACATCTCATCGACGAGCACCGGCGCGAGCCCGAGGGACGGTTCATCGAGCAGAAGCACCTCGGGCGACGCGACGAGCGCTCGTCCGACAGCAAGCATCTGCTGTTCCCCGCCGGAAAGCGAGCCGGCGAGCTGCCGCGTCCGTTCCCGAAGTATCGGAAAGAGCGAATACACCTGTTTCACCATCTCACTGAAATTCCCACGGACGAACGTACCGAGCCGCAGGTTCTCCTCGACGGTCAGGCCCGGGAAGATCCGTCTGTTCTCCGGGCACAGAACCATCCCCTTCGCCGTCGGTTCGGTCGAGCTCTTGCGTCGAAGCTCCTCCCCGCGGAGTCTGACGCTCCCGCGGCTTCGTACGATTCCCATGATACCGAACAGGGTGGATGTCTTTCCGGCCCCGTTCGCCCCGATAATCGAGACGATCTCTCCTTCGCCAAGGGTGAAGGAGATGCTTTTCACCGCGTGTATGGGACCGTAGGAGACCGCCAGGTCGGTTACCTCAAGCACTCTCTTCCCCACCCAGGTACACGCGAATCACCTCGGGATCGCCTGCGACCTCCCGAGGCGAGCCTTCGGAGATCTTCCTGCCGAAGCTCATTACCGAAATCCGGTCAGAGATCTTCATGACCATATTCATGTCGTGCTCGACGAGCAGAATCGTAATACCGTTCTTGCGGGACAGATCGTAGATCACCCGATCGAGCTCTTCGGTTTCGTGGTACGTCAGTCCGGCCGCCGGTTCATCGAGAAGCAGCATCTCCGGCTCCGAGATGATCGCCCGGGCGATCTCCACGCGCTTCTGCATGCCGTACGGAAGATTCTGCGGAGTACTGAAGAGAGCCGACCGAATGCCGGTGCGGGCGGCAACATTCGCGATGCGTTTCCGCACCTCCTCTTCGAACGCTCTGTGAGAGCCGGCGAAGATCGACAGCAGGGGGCGTTTGAAGTGAAACGCATACCCGGCATACAGATTCTCGTACACCGTCATCCTCGCGAACAGTTGGAGGTTCTGAAAGGTTCGGGCTATGCCCGCATGAATCATGCGGTGGTCCGGCAGCCTGGTGATATCCTCGCCCTTGAAATAGACTTTGCCGCTCGTCCTCGGACCGATACGCGTAATGGAGTTAAACAGCGTCGTTTTCCCGGCGCCGTTCGGTCCGATCAGGGCGTGAATGCTGCCCTGCTCGACGGTCATCGAGAAGTCGTCGACCGCAACGAGACCGCCGAATCGCACTCCCACGTTGGCTACTTCCAGCATTCTTCTCTCTATACGTCGAACCGCTTGAGTGTGCGCGGTCGGCCGGCCTCACAGGTGGCGCCGACCGACCGGCACTAACCGCTTACGGCTCGCGGTACTCAATCCAGTCGCTGACCGGATACCACTGCTTGTCCTGCACTCCCATTACGTACATGCTCTGTTTGCCGAGCCGTGACGTATTGTCGGTGGGGTCGTACGCCCTGTAGGTGACGTCGAGTGCGAGATAGCCGTTCCAGCCGTCCATGCTTTCGAGCGCATCGACAAGAGCTTCGCGTGTCAAATCGCGACCCGCACGTCGTACAGCTTCGGTGAAGAGTTCGGCGGCGACCATTCCTGCGACGCCGAAGGCATTCGGAACTGCGCCATCTTCGCCGACGTAGTCCGCATACCACTTCCACGGCTCGAATTCCGGATCTTCGAAGTCCGCCAGAACCCATGCGGTTGTCCGGACATTGTCCATGATATCGGCACCGACGCCGTCGATGATCGTCTGATCGGCGTTTGCGTAACTCAACAGGATCGTTGCGTCCACGCCGAACTCATATGCCTGCTCGAGCAACTGCTGGGTCTGCGGTGCGAACACAACGGTCATAATGCCGTCCACATCGGCGGCCTGCATTCGTCCGATCGCCGTCGAGAAATCGGTTGCATCGGTTTCAACCGAAACCGCCTCGACGATCTCGGCGTTGTCGTAGAGCTCGATTGTTTCCATCATCGAATCGTATGCGTTCTGCCCGTCGTCGGCATCACGATATACGATGCCGAGCCGCTCGTGGCCGAGCTCCTCGACCATGTACTGCACCATGAGGTTGCCCTCGAGGAGGTAGTTCGGCTGGAACGGAAACACATACTCCTTCGGGGGGACTGCGAGCTCGGTCGCGCCGGCTCCCTGATAGACAAACGGCACGCCGTTGTCGTTCAGATAATCCATGATCGCGAGCACATTCGGTGAGCCGAGGCTTCCGACCATGGCGAACACGCCGTCACGCTCAACAAGTCGTCGCGCGAGCGTCGTGGTCGAAGTCGGGTCGAACTGATCATCGGCAATCTCGATTCTGATTTTGCGACCGTGAACTCCGCCCTCGTTATTCACATGCGCGAAGACCGCTTGCATGCCTTCGGCCATCGGTCTTCCTATTGAGGCGACCGGCCCCGAAAGCGCCTGGGTGCTGCCAATGAAGATTTCATCGTCGGTCACCCCCGGCACCGCTTCCTCCTGACCGGCAGCAAATGCCGGCACGGCGAATGCGATGACGAACACCGCCGCCGTAACCACCGTCACAATCAGTGCTATTGATTTCCTCATACCGTGTCCCTCCAAAGTCTCTGTCCGGCCTTCACGCCGGCTTTTCCTTTCTCGATCGTTTGTTCCGGGTAATCCGGTCCTATACAACCAACCCGCCATCCACCCGGATCACCTGTCCGGTTATGAAGCTCGACGCGTCGCTCGCCAGAAACTGGACGGTGTTGGCGATTTCGTGCGGCTCTCCGAGACGGCCGAGCGGCGTCTTCCCCGTGATCCCGTCTATGACTTTCTGCGGGACCGACTGGATCATCTCCGTGTTAACGAATCCGGGGGCGACCGCGTTGACGCGCACCGCCGCACCTTTGCGGGAAAACTCCTTCGCCCACGTTCTGGCCATGGCAACGACACCCGCCTTGGTGGCCGAGTAGTTCGTCTGCCCGATGTTCCCGTCGAGGCCGACCACACTCGAGATATTGATGATGCTACCCGCCCCGTACTCCATCATTCTCGGACCGACCGCGCGGGCCATGTTGAACACGCCTTTCATGTTCACGCTTACGACCGCATCCCAATCCTCGTCACTCATTTTGTGGACGAGTCCGTCGCGCGTGATTCCGGCGTTATTCACCAGAACGTCGATACGCCCCCTCTCTGCGATCAGCTTCTCCACGAACGATTCAATCTGATCGCGGGCCGTGACATCGAGCTCGACTCCCTGGATGCCGGCCGGCAAATCGGCAAAACGCGCCGTCTCCCGGTCGAGCGCGTAGACGATCTCGGCCCCGGCGGCGCTCAGCTGTTCGGCGATCGTACGTCCGATTCCACGGGCGCCGCCGGTTACCACGCATACCTTCCCGTCAAGTTTCATGCTGTTCTCTCCCGGTTGTAGATCTCCCGTATGGAGCTCCCGTATAGGGCCCCCACTTCACGACCGTGGAGGCCCAGACAAATCCCAGCCCGGCTCCGACCATAACGATGTTCGACCCGGCCCGGATCTTCCCGCTCTCCAGGCCAAGCTCGATAGATAGGAGCTGGTCGTTCTGACCGAGGTGCCCGTATTCGTTCAAGTAGGTTGTCTGATGCTCATGGACACCGAGCTCCTGCAGCACCGTGTCGTGGGCCGATTTCTTGAAGTGCAGAATGGCGAGATAGTCTATGTCCGCCTGAGAAAGTCCGCTGTCAGCGAGGCTCTCGCGAACGACGGCGAAGAAGTTGGGCAGGGTGCGCTCGCCGAGTTTGCGCTTGAACTCTTCGCCGTCGCGGACGACGAAGTGGGCGTGTTTGGCATCGTCGGGGTCCGGCGGCCACTTGTTCGCCCCCATGACCGGAACCACACACTCTTCGCTGAACGAGCCGTCGCCGCGGAAGGCCGAGCTCAACACGACATTTTCGGCATGGCCCCGCTCGAGCACAGCCGCTGCGCCGCCTGCTCCGAGGTCCATCATGAACCGGGTTTCGGGGACCGAAAGGTCGATGAGATCGGCATTGCGGTATCCACTCACGATAAGCACGGTTTTCGTCTTCGGCCGCGAAATCATGAGCGACTTGGCAACGTCGAAGGCGGCCATCATGGAGCCGCACATCGCTTCCATATCGAAGCTCCAGGCATTGTCGGCGCCGATCTCATGCGCGATTTTCAGCCCGGCCAGCCAGCACGGGTAGTCTTTGTGTTGAGCACCGTTCCAGATAATGAGGTCGATGTCCGCAGGTGACACTGCAGCCTGCTCGATCGCGCGTTCGGCGGCTATGCGGCCCATGACGCTCGGAGTGTCGCCGTGGCCGGGAATCGGCTTCTGAACGATGCCGAACTTCTGCCGGATTACGTCTTCGGGTACACCGGTCGTCGCGGCGAGCTCTGCGGAGGTCATGACTGTGGCGGGGATGTAAGTACCGATTCCTTTGATACCGACCGGCTCGTTGCTCAGTTCCTCTCTCCTTGCACGCGTGTATGCATTCGCCCGCGGCGCGGTGCATCCGATGTTCAAAGGGTGAAGTATGAATCACCTCTCACACCGCACAATTCGGATTTTAGGCCCGCCTGAGACCGACGTCAACGAAAAAAGTCGGTATTAAGCGCGGAAATGTCGAACCGTATCGGAAAAGGACGCTTCGATCAGCATTGTGTGGCGCAGTTTTCGACGTGTTTCAGCCGTTTATCCTTGCGAACCGGGAATACACAGGCGTATAATCGGCGATGTGAGTATGACGGATGAATCATCTCTCAATCATAGCGGCACCGACTCCCATGTCGCTGCCGACTCCGCACCGACCCGCGACCGACTCCTGGAGGCCGCCATATCGCTTTTTTCGAAGAAGTGGTACAGCGAGGTGAGCGTCGCGGACATCTGTCGTACCGCCGGCCTTTCCAACGGGATCTACTACCGCTACTTCCGCGACAAAGAGGCGATCTTCCGCGAAATCATAGAGTGCTATCTCGAAATACTGGCGTCGCGGTTGTCCGGCATAGTCGCTCACGCCGAGGCGGGGGGAATTCGTGCGTTCGTCGAAACAATACTGGAAGTGCACCGGGAGTACCCGGATCTTGTTTCGATTTTTCGCGAAGGGCAGTACCGGATGTTCGAGTACGAACGGCGGATTTCGCGCCTCTTCGCCGACAGCCTGGAGCGAATATTCGGCCGTACGCTAAGCCCGAGCGAAAGCGTCTTTCTTCTTGCAGGAACCCGATTTCTTGCGTTTCGTGCGGTATTCAACGACGTTCCGGTGGATATCGATTCGGTGGTGTCGATTATTCGACACGGGCTTTTTACCACGGACGTGAACACGTTCGACCGCATTTTCGATATCGAGGTCCAGATGCCGCCGGTGCGGCTGGAAAAGAGTGTGGACCAACGGCAGCTCGAAGCGGGCAAGGCACTGTTCGGTCGCCTCGGGTTCCACGAAGTGAATATCCATGAGATCACCCGCGAGGCGGGCGTCGCGGTGGGTACATTCTACAACTACTTCGACAGCAAAGAGACGTTCTACGCGCAGGTAATTCACCTGGTGAGCCACGAGGTGCGTTCCTTTATCGCCCGCAATCTTGACACCGAGCTGCCGCGACTCGAGCAGGAACTGCAGGGCATGCTCCTGTTTTCCTTCTACGTAACGTCGGTCGATCCGAGCTGCTATAACATCGTACGCGAGGGGGAGTTCGTCGTTCCGGCCAGGGTACGTGAATACTACGACGAGTTCGAGCACGGCTATCGCAAACGGATCGCCGATATGCGGCCGGTCGACCATCGGACCGCGAGCAACTTTCTGATCGGCATCTCCCACTTTCTCGGACTGGAATTGCTGCATGACGGGAGCATTGATCGCGCCAGGAACCTGATCCGTGAGCTTGCAACGCACCTGCGCCATGGCATCGACCGCGCGGACGGGATGGAGGAGTGAACTATGAGCTACGCGTATATAGCCGCAACTGCGCTCTATGCGCCGGGTGAGCCGATCGACAACGAGGAGCTCATGCGAATCGCCGGTATCGAGTTCGACGCCGCGAAGTATCGTGACAAGATCGGCATCGAGCGCCGCCATATTGCGCGACTGCGGGGAATCGAGGAGTCGACGGCGGACTTCGCCGAGGCCGCGAGCCGCAAGGCTATTGCGAATGCCGGGCTCAGAGCGGACGACATCGACCTTTTTGTTGTGGCAACCGATACCCCGGAATACATAAGTCCGCCGACCGCCGTTGTGCTTCAGGGCAGGCTGCAGGGTGGCCAGCGCGACGTTGGAGCATTTGACGTCAATGCAAGCTGCGCCGGATTCGCAAGCGCCTTCGATACCGCCTCTCGCATAGTTGCCTCCGACCCGGAGGTACGGCACGCCGTAGTTACCGGTGTGTACAACATGCCCGCCTACGCGCGCGACGGCGATGCGTTCGGCCTTTCGATCTTCGCCGACGGCGCGGGTAGCTTTGTGCTCTCGAAGAGCGAGTCGCCGGGATACATCACCGGGTGCCGCCTGACCGACGGCACCCAGTGGAACTTCGTCGGGGTCTACACCGGAGGCACCAGGCACCCGGTGACCCACAAACGCCTCGACGACGGCGAATACGGGCTGCAACTTCTGCAGCGGCTTCCCGGCGACCGCAACGTGAAGCTGTGGCCGGGAATGGTGCGAAAGACGATCGACAAAGCGGGCTTCACCGTCGAGGAGATCGACCGGATCATCTACACCCAGATTAACCGCTCGGTTATCGAACAGGTGAACGGGATTCTCGGCATTCCGCAGGAACGGAGTCACACAATCATGGATCGCTACGGATATACCGGCAGCGCATGTGTACCGATGGCCTTCGCCGATGCCGTCGAGCAGGGAAAGGTATCGCGCGGTGACCGCGTAGTATTCGTGGCCTCGGGCGCCGGACTGGCGGTCAGCTCGAATGCGTTTGTGTATTGAACGGCGTAAGGAGGGAGAGCCGTATGGCAGGAAACGAAGGCGATAACCGCCACCTGGAGACATACAGAAACAGGGTCAAGAGCATTGACGAGGTAGTACGGACTACGATGGCATCCGACTCCGACGTGATCGTGGCGCAGTGTGCATCCGAGCCTCAGGGCTGCATGGAGCGCTTTCACATCGTGGCCGACAGCGTGAAGAACGTAAATGTGTTCAGCGTACTCACGCTCAAACCGTACGAGTTCTACATGAAGCCCGAGATGAAGGAGTCGTTCACGCTCTGCAGCTGGTTCCACGCTCCCGGTTCGCGTAAGGCGATAAAGGAAGGGGCAGGCACGGTAACCTACGTTCCGAACATGCTGCACCGGGCGGGAACCGACCGGATTCAGTTCAGGCGCCCGCGCGTATTCTTCGGAACCTGCACGCCTCCGGACTCCAAGGGGTTCGTGTCGCTGTCGGTCGGTATCACATACGAGAAAGATATACTTGAAGCCGCCGAGATCGTCGTCCTCGAGGTCAACGAAAATCTGCCGAGGACCTTCGGCGATACGCACGTACATGTCGACGATGTCGACTACTTCGTAGAGAACCACCAGGAGGTCCCCACGCTCCCGCAACCCGAGCTCACCGGCGATGACAAGGCGATCGGACGCAACATAGCCGAGCTCATCGACGACGGAGCGACCATCCAGCTCGGAATCGGCAATATCCCGAATGCGGTGGCCGGCGCTCTGACCGAAAAGAAAGACCTCGGCGTGCACACCGAAATGTTCGTCGACAGCATGATGCACCTCTACGAGGCGGGCGTCATCACCAACAAGCGGAAGAGCCTCTATAAGGACAAGTTCATCTGCACGTTTGCCATGGGCAGCAGAGAGATGTACGACTGGCTCGACGACAACATGGCCGTCGATTTCGAACGCGGACGGTGGGTGAACGACCCGTGCGTAATCCGTCATAACAGCAGGATGGTCAGTATCAACACCTGTTTAATGGTGGACCTCACCGGGCAGGTAGCAAGCGAGTCGATCGGCACCCGGCAGTATTCGGGCACCGGCGGCCAGACCGATACGGCCGTAGGATCCAAAGAAGGGCTCGACGGTCTCGGAAAGAACATCATCGCCTGCCATTCGACGGCGAAGAACGGCACGGTCAGCACCATTGTGCCTACGCTGCCCGAGGGAACGGCGGTAACGCTTCACCGCAGCAATATCGATCACATCGTGACCGAATACGGCATCGCGCGGCTTCGCGGAAGGACGGTCGCCGAGCGGACGCGCGAGCTGATTTCGGTAGCTCATCCGGATTTTCGCGATGAGCTGACCCGGCAGGCGACGGATCTCGGCTACCTCTGAAGTGAAGGAGATGACGGACTATGCGTGATGTGGCAATCGTAGCGGCCGGCCGGACACCGGTCGGCGACTTCGGCGGAGTGTTTGCGAACTTTTCGGCGGTGGACCTCGGAACGGCCGCGCTGCACGGCACCCTCGAACGGGCGAAGATCGAGGCGGATCGCCTCGACGAGGTAATCGTAGGAAACATTCTCAGCGCCGGCCTCGGCCAGAACATAGCGCGTCAGATCGCGATCAAGGCCGGCTGTCCGCAGGACACCCCTGCCTACGCGATAAACAAACTGTGCGGGTCGGGACTGAAATCGGTTACTCTTGCCGCGCAGGCGATCATGCTCGGCGACGCCGAGATAATCGCCGCCGGAGGAACCGAGAATATGAGCATGACCCCCTACGCGGTGCCCAAGGCACGCTACGGCGCACGCATGGGCAACGTCGAGCTCGTCGACCTCATGATCCACGATGCGCTCACCGACGCATTCGACGGCGCGCATATGGGTGAGACCGCCGAACGGCTCGCCGACCGGTTCGGCATCACCCGCGAGGCCATGGACGAGTTCGCCGTGGAGAGTCACCGGAAAGCGGCGGCCGCACGCGACGGCGTCTTCACCGAAGAGATCATTCCGGTGGATGTCCCGCAGCGAAAGAAGGATCCCGTGCGCGTAGACTCCGACGAACATCCCAACGGCGAGCTGACCGTCGAGGCGATCGCGGGCCTGAGGCCCGCTTTCCGTCGCGACGGGGGACGGATTACCGCCGCGAATGCGAGCTCCATAAACGACGGCGCCGCATTCGCCATCCTTGCCGATGCGGACTACGCGAGTAAGGAGGGACTTCCGATTCTCGCGCTCATCCGCTCGTACGCGAGTGCGGCCGTCGATCCGGCCGAGATGGGCTACGGTCCGGTGCCGGCGACGAAAGCCGCCCTCCGAAGGGCCGGCATGTCGCTCTCCGACGTCGGCCTTATCGAGCTCAATGAGGCGTTTGCCGCGCAGGCGCTCGCGGTCTTCGAAGGGCTTAAGCGTGAGGTAGGCGAGGTTGATGTTTCGCGCATTAACGTCAACGGCGGTGCCGTTGCCATAGGGCATCCGGTCGGCGCTAGCGGTACCCGGATACTCACCACGCTCCTGTATGAGCTCGGCCGCCGCGATGCACGGACGGGGCTCGCCGGCCTGTGCATCGGCGGAGGACAAGGGATAAGCCTTATCGTGGAGAAGCCGTAGACCTGTTCGCTGTCTGTTGAGATGTTATAGTAGCCGGACATGTCGGACAGCCAACCGATCGCGCTACCGCCCCGTCCGGTGACAACCGTGACCGCGATCATTATATCCACCTTTCTCATGGGCGCCGGAACCGCGCTGCAGGGCTCCGCGGTTTCCATGCGCGCAGGGCTGGAAGGCTTCCCGGACATGATCATCGGAATCATCATGTCGGCGAACTACGCCGGGCTCGTGGTCGGATCGCTTCTCGCGCCGAGCGTCATCCGGAACGTCGGGTACGTACGTTCGTTCGCCGCCTTCGCCTCGCTCACCTCGATCTCCGCAATCGCTCACGTCCTCTGGATTAATCCGGTAATGTGGATCGTCTTCCGCGGCGCGACGGGATTGTGCCTGGCGATAATGCTCGTGGTTGTCGAGAGCTGGCTCAACGTTTCGAGTACGACCTATAACCGCGGACGGATTCTGAGCATCTACAGCGTTGTATACCTCGGCTCGATGGGAGCCGGTCAGCCGCTTCTCGGCGCCTTCTCGCCGGCCGGCTTCGAGCTCTTCGGAATAACCACGGTGCTCGTGTCGCTCTGTCTCGTGCCGGTCGCACTCATGCGGGTGACCGGTGAGCCGCAGGCCGAGCGCCGTCCCCCGGAGCTTATTACAACATTTATGCGTTCTCCGCTCGCCGGCTCCGGCATTATGGTAAGCGGCCTTATTACCGGTGCAACCTGGAGTCTCTCCCCGCGCTTCGGGCAGGAGCTGGGAATGGCAGACGGAGAGATCGGGGTGCTCATGGTACTGGTCTCGCTCGGTACGCTGGCCATGCAGTGGCCGCTTGGCTGGATCTCCGACCGCAGGGATCGCAGACGGGCAATCGTGTGGAGTCTCGGCGTTGCGTTTGCCGCAGCGGCGTTAATCGGTATCATGCGCTCCACGGGGTTGCCGCTCTATGTGTTGATGTTTCTCTTCGGCGGGTTCGGCATGCCGCTGTATTCGCTCTGCGTAGCACTCGCGAACGATCAGCTCACCCCCGATCAGATGGTCGGTGCAGCGGGAGCCATTATTGTCTACTATGGGATGGGAAGCGCCACCGGGCCGTTCTTCGCGAGCCTGTTCATGTCAGCCGTCGGTCCGGCCGGGCTCTTTCTGTTCATGTCGCTTGTGCTTGCGTTGCTGCTCGGCTTCACTCTGATCCGCCTCACGATCGTGCCGCACATTCCGCTGATACGAAAGACGGCGTACCACGTCTATCCGCGAACGACCGCGATGGCCTTCGGGTTGTTGCGGAGGGCCGGTCGCAGAAAGACCGAGAAGACGGGGGAGTCGGGGTGAAGGTGAATAGGGCGGAGTAGGGGGCCTTCCGCATTGACGAGTGGATGTGCCGTTCCTCGAGCATTGTACTGCTTCACCGGGAGCTCACCAATCAAGCTCCACCCTCGGTGCCGTGCGGCTCAATGAAACATCAACCGGTGTTGTTGCATCGCGCAGCTCGTGTCGGCCCGAAGAGAAAGGAACTATCTCACCAACAAGGTCATTTCGGGAGAGCTATAGTCGGCGGTAGAAGCAGGTCCGGTCAGCGCAGAGTTGATTAGCCTCCCGGCGGCCCTCCCCCTGGGCCATCGTCTTCCTCTTGAACGTAGTCGTCAGGATCGTTCACAGGGGACTCATTGTCGAGTCCCCAGGCAATAAGGACGGCGTCCGGTATTTCGTAGTCTTCAACCGACGTGCCAAGCACATTGTAAATTCCGCCCCCCGATGCTCCTTCCCAAGCTTCATTACCAGCTATTACTACGCTGTCCGTAGAAAGCTGGTCGTACGTTGCTTCGTAAATGTATATACCTGCTCCATTCAAGCCGGTAACGTTGTCTTCGACCTGTAGTCCTGCCAGAATAGTGTAGTCCGTATCCCGAAAGATCGAGATACCGCCGCCCTCGAGAATGCCATCCAGGTCGTCAATATCCCTGTTTCCGCGTATCTCGCCTCCGATTCTCGACCCTTCGGTAAATTCCAGTGACAGGCCGGCACCGTAGAGCGATGCCCGGTTATTCTGGATTACCGCCGAGAACTCGTGTCCTATTCCCTCCGAGGCAAATACGCCGCCGCCGTCCTGAGCTCGATTGCCTTCGAACAACCCAAATACCTCATGCTGCTCTCCGTCGAGAAGCCTTAGCCCGCCACCGTATTCAGTGTCCGGCCCGTCAGGCCCTTGGCCATTCAGAGTGCCGTTATTTGTAACGTTCCCATCGAAGGTATGGCTATTGCCACCGGAGCCGAATATTCCCCCACCTTCGATTGCGGTATTGAGGTCCACAATTCCGCTGATTTGGTGGTCACTTCCTCCGGCGATGTACAGTCCGCCACCGTAGTCGGCATTGTTGCTCGAAACAATCACCGTCGAGTCCATAGTGAAACGCTGGGCGGTTCCTTCGTTTTCAATAACCGCAACGCCGCCGCCGCGTTCTGCCTCGTTGCCGACTATAACGACGTTATTCTCCAGCGCAACATCTGTGCTATCAAGGACAAGCAGCCCTCCGCCGTAAGTGTTGTTCTGCCCACGTCCGCCACCGGTAATAGTCAGGCGTTCGAAAACGAGATTGCTTGCCCCGTTCTGGACGGTTATCACATGGTCGGCCGCATTTGCCGCGTCGAGGACCGTTTCTCCGGTAGCATCCACCTCGTAGAAGTACTCGCCGTACGCTCCGGAAATGCTCAGATTGGAGATCGCGTCGATGCGTACAGCTGTCTCGGACCCTTCGGCGGTTGCGAGCAACCCGACGACCCCGCTGAGAAGCCCTCCCTCATCAGCGTTGAACTCGTAATTGCCTGCTTCCATGCGTATGCGCGATATCTCGCCGGCGCCGCCGGCATCGCCGACCCGGGCTATGGCCTCCCCGAGCGAACGCAGCGGTTCGGTGTTCGTTCCGGGGTAATCGTCGTTGCCGTCGGGAGATACCGAGAGCGTATCGTAGTCGACCAAGTAGGTCTCGGTGGTCGTCTCGCTTTCCACGCCATCGTCCTCGATATAGGCCTCGACGACGATCGTTTCGGTGAACGGGATCGTGTCGGGCACGTACGTCACCGGATCCTCGGGGTTGTGCTCGGCGAAGTCCGGCGCGCCGCCTTGTACGTGCACGCTCACATAGAGCGTCTCGTCACCCGACAGCCCGTCCGGCATGACTACCTCGAGCTGCAGATCAAAGTTCGGTCTCAGGCTACCGTCGCCGGCATCAATCTCGAACAACAGCGACAACAACGGAGCCGGCACTCCCCCCTCGTCCGCTGCGATCAACGAGAAATCCGCCACCATTGCGTCGCCGAACTCGACGATCAGCTCGTCGCTCCCGTAATCCGCCGCGGCGGCGCGCACCGTCAGTGATCCCGGCAGGTCGCCCGCGGATTGATCCTCCACCGTGAACACCGTCTCATACGTACCGTCGGTATCGGCCGTCGCCTCAAAGAGATCTTCGCCGCCGAAGATGCCGGTCACGCTCGCGTTTTCGATGCCCGATTGGTCATCGTCATCGGTAACCGCGCCGCTGATCGCGAACAGTCCTGTCGCCGGACTTTCGACGGGCTCGGACTCGCCCGATTTGTTAAAGGCGATGATCCGATACTCGTACCACGACCCGGCCGCAACCTCTTCATCGGTAAATTCATCGACGGGCGCCTCCAGCGCCGCCACTCGCTCATACGCCGCGTCGCCTTCTTCGGCCTCCTTTCGCTCGAGGAGGTAGCCGACAGGGGCGGGGCCGTCGGTGGGCCCGATCCAGCTCACTGCAATGGCAGCGTCATCGTCGCCGGCCTGCGTGGCCGCTACAGACTGGGGGCTGCCGGGCGGCGATTCGAGACTGGAGACGCTGAACTCGACGGTGCCCGCCGTCATTACGCCTGCATACACGTGTACCGACGTTCGGCGGGTAGCGAGCAGCTGCGCGCCGTCATTCTCGAGATCGACAGTAAGCACGTAGTATCCACTGTCGATCGGGCCGCTGAACTCGGCAGTAGGGCCGGCTGCCGCCTCGAAAGAGAGCGGCTGCTCCTCTTCGGTGTTGATGTTCTCGAGTACTGCGCTCTGCACCCCCTCCACCGTCACCGCATCGAGCTCCGCCTCGGAAGGCCACTCGACCGTCAGCGAGAGTTGGCCTTCACCGGAGATGGGGGTCGGGGACAGGTTTGCGTTTGTCGTCTCACCGGCCGTTATGTCTACGGTCGTGGTTGCCCGCACGAGCACCTCGTCACCGGCGCGAAGTCCCTCTACGGTAATGTCCCATTCGCCCGGCACAAGCGGTCCGAGCGAGAAGCTGGGATTTTCGGTGTCTGTGGTTTGGTCGCTCTCGGTCTCGTCATCCGGGCCCACGGCGGTGAGCGTGTAGGCGACAATCTCCAGATCTTCGGCATCCGGAACGATCGGCTCAACGGTGCTGCCTAGTTGACTTGCTCGCAAGGCGCTTCCGTCGCCGACAGTGAGCTGAAGCGAGCCGCCGGACGACGCCGCGTGGTCGAGCGCCGACTGCAGGGACAGTTGGCACGCCGATAGTCCGACCAATGCGAGAATGCTCACTGTAATCCACTGCTTCGCCCGCTTCATCGCCTCTCTCCGCCGGTCAATCGAACTCCGGCATAACCTCAATCTCGCGACTCTTGATATAGAGCTTCGTCTCGCCGTCGACGGTTACCGTAACTTCGAGCGAAACGAGGTAGGTGCCGATGGTGTCCCGGACGAACGTAAACGATTCCGGCTCATCGCCACCGCCGGCACCGTCGACCTCCTCGTTGTCGACGAGCCACTGATAGCTCTCCACCTGCACATCCGCCGACGCGGAGGTCACCGTCGCGCCGATCTCGGTTTCTACACCCGGCTCGATGCTGCCTTCCGGGAACGGCTCGAAGGTGATCTCCAGGCCGTCGGCCTCCCACGGATCCACGTCGAACTCCCCATCACCATTGTCACCATCATCGCCATTGTCGCCGTTTTCACCTCCATCACCCTCGTCACCGTTCTCCATCTCCCCGGCGTCTTCATCCTCAAGCTCCTCGGAGGTTTCGCCTTCCTCCGAGGTCGCCGTGGTCAATGAGGCCTGAGTCGGGGGGATATAGCACGCCTGCAGCGCGAGCGCCACAACGACGGCACAGATCCAGAAGAGGAATTTCGCTGAACGGCGGTCACTTCTCACCACGTCCCCAGTGCCTTTTACTTCTTTCCCGACGACAATTAGCGACAACTATAGCACAGTGGCGGATCAATTGCTTGCCGACGATAGAATTTATGCGAGACAGGTTCCGATGGAAATCGTCGAACGCCATACGCGACGCCGGCGAACACAGAAGCGCTCGAGTGTGCCCGGAGAGTGGGGCAATAGGTGCCGGGCAGTGCGACGCGGGAGGCTTCGGCCTGCTGACGCTGCACGGATAATGCTATACGCTTTTCATCTCGCTCCCGCGTTCCGGCGGCAGCGAAGGCACGGAGGTGCAGGACCATGAGCGAAAAACAGATCACAACCACCGAGATCCTGAATAAGGTCTACAACGCAGCGGACCATGAACAGTTAATGGACGCCTATCACGACTGGGCTGCAAAATACGACAGCGATCTCGTCGACAGGTTCGGCTATGTCGCACACATCGGCAGCGCGAAGGCGCTCGACTCCGCTCTCGGCGGCAACTACGAAGCAGTCATTCTCGACGCCGGCAGCGGCACGGGACTAGTTGCCGAAGAGCTTGCCAAGCTCGGCTACCGGCATATGGACGCACTCGACTACTCAAAAGACATGCTCGACCAGGCGCGTGTCAAGAAGATCTATCGCTCGCTCTTCCAGGCGGACATGAAAGAGCGATTGCCATTCGATGACAACAGCTACGATGCGGTCGTTTGCACGGGCACATTCACCTACGGTCACGTCACAGGCGACGCCTTCTCCGAGCTCATCCGCATCACCAGACCGGGTGGCCCGATTGTCTTCACGGTGCGAGAAGGCGCGTACGAGGAGTACGGCTACCGCAAGAAGATGCTCGAGCTCGAAACCGCCGACGCCTGGGAACTCGTGAGCTTCTACGACTCCCCCTACCAGCTCGAGGAAAGCAACTTCTGTAAGATGTGTACCTACCGGGTGCGCTGAGCGACGCATCCGCTTCGATAGTCCCATCGCCGACAACCATTGCCCGCCGCCCGGCTTTCCACCCATACTGCCGGTCCATGGATATCGGGATTATCGGGCTGCCGAAGGCAGGAAAGACAACCATTTTCAACGCGCTGACCGGTCAGGAGGCGGAGGTCGCCGAGTACGCCTCCGCGCGCGTCGAGCCGAATGTGGCTGTGGTCGAAGTAGGCGATCCGCGCGTGGATGAGTTGGCGCGTCGCTATAGGCCGCGCAAGACGGTGTACGCGTCGATCCAGTTCATCGACTTCGTGACCCCGGCGTCGCACGAGTCGGATGCTTCGACCCGGGAAAGCGGCGGCCTTTTCTCCGGCGAGGGGATCACGATGGTGCGCAATGCCGACGTGCTGCTCGTCGTGCTACGCAATTTCTCCAACGCCACCCTCGACGAGCTGTTCGGCGCGCCTGATCCGGTTCGCGACCTCGATGAGATCGAAGGTGAGTTGACGCTCGCCGACCAGGTCATCGCCGAACGGCGGCTCGAGCGCATTCGCTCCGATCACGCTCGAGGAAAGAAGAGCGCGGCCTCGCAGGCGGAGGAGCGGGTTATCGCCCGGGTGGTGGAGGAGCTCGACGGCGGCGGTGCGGTTCGCAACCTCGAGCTGACCGCCGACGAACGCTCCCTCATCAACGGCTTCCGCTTTCTCACGGCGAAGCCGGTACTACTCGTTGTCAACTCGAGCGAGGAGAGCTTCGGCGCCAACACGGCAACGCTCGAGGCGCTCGAGCGTCGCTATCCGGTTATCGAGTTCGCCGGTAACTTCGAGATGGAGCTCTCCCGCATGGAGCCTGAAGATGCCGCGGCATTCATGGAAGATGTGGGGATCTCCGAATCTGCACGGAACCGCCTTACCCGTTTCGCCTATCGCATGCTCGGCTACATCAGCTTTTTCACCGTCGGCGAGGATGAGGTGCGAGCGTGGACGCTGCGCGACGGTGCGAACGCCCAGGAGGCGGCGGGCACCGTGCACACCGACCTCGCGAGGGGCTTCATACGCGCGGAGTGCTTCACCTACGACGATCTCGTCGAGGCGGGCTCGGAGGCTGCGATAAAGCAGAAGGGACTCCTCCGCCTCGAGGGCAAGGAGTACCGGGTGAAGGACGGCGACATACTCAATATCCGGTTCAACGTGTGACAGTCGATTAGTGCGCAACGGCGGCGCTGAGATTTGTCGGCGAAACGGGGCCATGGTATTCTATTAGGGACAGAAAGTGGGTCGGTTCGACCCTCGGTCCAACTCCGTGGAGAGTAAGGGGGACACTATGTTGGGCATCGATTTTCTCGGTTTTCTCATTCTGTTGATCATCGCGCTGGTCGTTGCGCTGGTTCTGCACTTCGGTCTGAAGTTCTACGTCACCGAGGGGCTCACGTCGTTCTTCGGGAAGCTGATCATCGCGTGGCTCGGGGCCTGGTTCGGTTCACCGGTGTTCGGCCACTGGTTCGAAGGGCTGAATTACAACGAGATATACATCATCCCGGCCATTCTCGGCTCCCTCGCCCTGGTCGTGCTTGCGGTCGATCTGGTGCAAACCTTCAAGGACTGAGACTTTGCCGGACTTCGTTTCTACACGTTATGTCCGGCAATTCTCCCGACTGTTCCGCCGGCGGCCGGCCGCCGCCGGCCGCCTCTCAGCGGTGGAGCGCGATCGCCGGATGCTCTCCGGCGATTGCTGCTGCCTCCTCTTCGTCGACGCAGAAGACATCACCGCCGCTCCGCGTGGTGAGCCGTGCGGCGAGATCGAGCAGGTCGGTCGTCTCTGAGCCGCGCGCACCGTCGGACACTTCCACCGTCTCGGAAACCGGGTCGAAGCGACCGCATACCGTGCGGTCGGGGCAAATGTAGAGCGCCTGCACACGCCCCTCGTACGCGGCCGGAAGCACGTTTTCGACACCGCGGATCCGCTGATCCTCGGATGTCCTGTCCAGCCGGCGCAGGGCAACGTCCATATCAGCCTGTTTCTCGTTTCGGACGATCTGTCGGGCAGTTGCGTGCAACTGATCGGCCGACAGACGCGAAGGATTCCCGCGAATGAACTCATCCGCCAACGTCCGGATCCTGGTGAGTTTCCGGTAATGCCCCACAATGTAGTCGACTCCGGCAAGTACCACCGGCAACGGGTTGGGACCGATCTCGCGAACGACCGCATCGTCGAGTCGCTCGAGGAATTGCATAAGACGCGATTTGATATCGCGCTCCGGACCGAATTGAACCCGGGCACTCGTGCCGGGGGCGACGTTCAGGTTCCTCTCGAAGTCATATTCGGCGAGTAGTTCCGGCATCGTAGGCAGCGGCTCTTCCGGCTCGATCGGATGGAGCGAGAGCCAGTCACCCTGAAAGAGGCGGACTCGCCGTTGGTCGAGCGAAAGTACGTAGAAACCGGCAGCGTTGGAGAGCGCTTGAACCAACGGCAGAATGTAGAACTCGGAGTCGACGACGACTCGCTCGGCGACCTCTATCGGCAGTGAGACCCAACGCGAGAACTCGGGCGAAAGGAAGCATGCGAAGCCGTGGGCTTTCGGTGCCCACAACGGTCGCTCGCGCTTGAGAGATTCGCGAAGCGGGCCGAGCAACGCCTCGGGGGCATCCATCCACTCTGCGAGCTTCTGGTGTGCCCTGCGTTCGAGGGTCTTCAGCTGTATCATGTTTTCGTGGGACTGGGGATTCTTGACCGACGGAGTCCGGACGGGCATATACAAGGAAAGGCACACCTCGTCGCGGACGGAAGCAATGTTGCGAACATCATCTATCGAGACATTCGTGTTCATAGCGTCACTCCTTTTCATGTGATAACGTACAAACCAAGTCGGATTTCGCCAAAATGGAGGTGTACGCATGTCACGACCGGTGACGCTATTCACAGGGCAATGGGCCGATATGCCGATTGCCGAGCTCGCGCCCCTCGCGAAGAGAATGGGATACGACGGTCTCGAGCCGGCGTGCTGGGGCGATCACTTCGCGGTCTCGAAGGCCCTCGACGGAGACGACTATATCAACCGGTTCCGGGAGCTGCTTGCCGATAACGAGCTGTCGGTCTATTGCATCGGGAATCACCTGGCGGGGCAGGCGGTCTGCGACCGCATCGACGAGCGCCACAAAGCCACTCTTCCGGAACGCATCTGGGGAGATGGGGATCCGGAGGGAGTCCGCCGGCGGGCAGCCGAGTACATGATGGATACCGCTCGCGCGGCGGCCCGGCTCGGCGTGGACGTGGTCTCCGGCTTCACCGGCAGCAGCATCTGGCATCTCCTCTATTCATTTCCGCCTACCCCCGAGCGGCTCATCGAGGCGGGGTTCGAAGATTTCGCGGCGCGATGGAACCCCATACTCGACGTGTTCGACGAAGTCGGAGTGCGCTTCGCCCTCGAGGTCCATCCGACCGAAATCGCCTACGACATTCATACCGCCGAGCGGGCCCTCGCAGCGCTCGATTACCGGCCCGCGTTCGGATTCAACTTCGACCCGAGCCATCTCCAATGGCAATTCGTAGACCCGGTTGCATTCATCAACCGGTTCTCCGACCGGATCTACCACGTTCATATGAAGGATGCCGCTACCTCGCTCGACGGGGTGAGCGGAATTCTCGCCAGCCACCTCGGCTTCGGTGACTATCGTCGCGGTTGGGATTTCCGTTCCGTCGGTCGCGGCGACGTAGATTTCCAGGGCATTATCCGTGCACTGAATCGTATCGGCTACAACGGCCCGCTTTCGGTAGAGTGGGAGGACTCGGGAATGGATCGAATCCACGGAGCGACCGAGTCGGTTCGCTACGTACGTGACGTGGATTTCCCACCATCGGCGCAGGCATTCGACGCCGCGTTCGAGGAATAGCACGCATAGGTATGGAGGGTGATGATGAGTACAACGTTTCGACCGCTTAAGCTCGGAATGGTAGGCGGCGGGCGCGGCGCGTTCATCGGCGCGGTTCACCGCATGGCGGCTCGGTTGGACGGCAAATACGAGGTCGTCGCCGGCTGTTTCTCCTCCGACCCGGAGGTTTCGCGGGAATCGGCTCGGGATATCGGAATATCCGATGAGCGGGCGTACTCGAGCTGGCAGGAGATGCTCGACGGCGAGCGCAATCGACCGGCGGACGATCGCATCGACGCGGTTTCGATCGTTACGCCGAATCATCTCCACTACCCGGTGGCCCGCGGTTTCGTGGAGGCGGGATTCCACGTCATCTGTGACAAGCCGCTCGTCCACACCAGCGGGGAAGCCGAGGATCTCGTCAAGCTCGTCGACGAGCACGGGGTCGTGTTCGGTGTAACCCACAACTACACCGGCTATCCGATGGTGCGTCAGGCGCGCCGCATGGTTCGCGACGGGGCGGTAGGCACGATTCGAAAGATCATCGTCGAGTACAATCAGGGCTGGCTTGCCAAACGAGTCGAGCTGGAAGGGAACAAACAGGCGGTCTGGCGAAGCGATCCCAAGCTCTCCGGTCCGGCGGGAGCGATGGGCGACATCGGCTCACATGCGGAAAATTTGCTCGAATCGATCACCGGGCTCGAGATCGAGTCGCTTTGTGCTGATGTCTCCACGCTCGTTCCCGGCCGCGCGCTCGATGATGACGCGAACGTCTTGCTGCGCTTTTCCGGCGGTGCGCGAGGCGTGCTCATCGCCTCCCAGATCTCCACAGGCGCCGAGAACGACCTGCGGATCCGGATTTTCGGTGACGGCGGCGGCATGGCGTGGCATCAGGAGGAGCCGAACTCGCTCTACCACACTCCGCTCGGTGAGCCGCAACAGGTTCTCAAGCGGGGCAACCCATACCTGCATCCGGCCGCCACGCGAATCGAGCGCATTCCGTTCGGACATCCCGAAGGGTTCATCGAAGCATTCGCGAATCTATACGGCGACATAGCAGAGCACATACGCGCGGCGAAGGAGGGCAGGGAGCCCGATCCGGCCGCCGAGTATCCGACCGTTCACGACGGAGCGCGAGGAGTGCGCTTCATAGAGAGAGTGCTCGAGAGCGGCTCATCGACGGAAAAGTGGATTCGGATGTAGCTCCGCCCGCGAGCTCATCCGAGAACCGCGAATAGCGCCGGCACGATTGCGGCGAGGGCGAGCGTGGTCACGATCCAGGCCGAATTGGCGAGATCCAGGTCGAACCCGTAGATGGCCGGAGGCACGAGCGCGGTAAACGCGACCGGCATGAACGAAACGATCACGACCACATTGAACGGCAGTCCACCCATGACGCCGGTAAGTCCGATCGCCGCGGCGAGCGGAATCATGATCGACGGCACGATCACGAACTTAATCGCCGAGACGAGCGCGATCTCCTTCGTGTAGCGAGCGATGCGGCCTACATAGAGGGTAAGCCCTATCGCGGTACCGAGCATCGCAGAAATGGTCGGGATGAGCACGCTCGACGCTTCGTGCAGCAACCGCGGGCGGTCTATGCCGAACACATTCAGAAACAGCCCCGCGACGATCGCTGCCACCGGAATAAACAGAAACGGCTGCTCGCGGATCAAGCTGAACGATATCTCGGCTCGCTTTCCGGCACCAAGACTCAGGCGACGCGAAACCGGGAAGCCGACGACGTAGTATCCGAAGTCGATAAACATGTTGTACAGCTGCACGATCGCGTAGCCGATATGCCCGAAGAGCACGAACGCGATCAGCCCGCCGAAAGCGAGAATGTTGGTAAACATACCGCTGGTGAACACCGAGGCCGCACGCTTCGGCGGTATGCGCAGCAGCCGGTTCATTACTATCGCCGATCCACCCGCCACCGACAGGGAGATGATTCCGAGGATCGGCATGACGAGCAGGCCGCGCTCCTCCAACGGGAGCGCCCAGAACGAGTTAATGATGGGAACCGGGTTGAGCACGAATATGGCCGCGATCTTCAGTTTCGCTGACACCGACTCGAGACGGTTCCGAGTGGTTTCGGAACGCGCGAGCCGCGGCGGGACGGCGGCTTCCATCGCTGTCGCTCCGGTCCGCCACCGCCGCAGCAGATACCCGAACAGAACGCTACCGAGGCTGACCGAAAGCACGAAAAGCATGCGAGACATAGGTTCGGGGACTATAGGTGCGATACGGCCGGATGTAAATGCCATACGGCAGATCAGAGTCGTTGTAACTACACGCGTTTTATTGTATCCTTTCGGTAATGTTGATATCGAACACTGCTATCCAGCGTGTGCTTCCCCTCTCGGGGCTTGTTGTACTCGCTACCGCCGTGGCGATCACGGCAGCTCCACAGTCGGAGCTGCTCGATGAGCGCTGGGAACGCCACGATCCGGGCTCCGACATGAGAGTCGACCACTCAGATTGGTCATGGTTTCTTTCGGAGTACCTTATCACCGACGATCCGTCGGGGGTGTATCTGATTCCGTATGCAGAGATCAGCGAGCGATCGCGGACAAGGCTTCAGCGCTATATCTCCGAGCTCGAATCGGTGCCGGTCTCCCGGCTGAACCGCGACGAGCAGATGGCATACTGGCTGAATCTGTACAATGCGGTCACCGTCGAGCTGATTCTCGAGCACTATCCGGTCGAGTCGATCCGCGACATCAACATCTCCGGACTGTTCTTCAACAGGCATCCGTGGGACGCAGAGTTGGTGGAAGTCGAGGGCGAGGAGCTGTCGCTGAACAACATCGAGCACAACATCATCCGTCCGATCTGGGAGGATGAACGCATTCACTAC
>SLIN01000233.1 GCA_007135605.1 Spirochaetales bacterium
CTGATCGGTGCTCCGGTGCGCGTGACGGTCAGCGGGAAGCGGGTTGCCGCCTCCGAGGTGGAGATCAAGGCGCGCACGGCTGTCGATGCGGAGGTTGTCGCGCAAACGGCGGCCGTCGATCGCATACGCGAGCTGCTCTCGGGGTAACCGGGCGAGCCGTCGAACCGGGCGGCTTTCGGTTGCCGGTCGCCGTAATCAGGTGCCGGACGCGGAGTGTGGCGGAAGCCGGCGCGCCGGCCGTCCTGATCGCCGCTCCCTACCCCTTCACGCTGCCGGCCATGAGCCCGCGCACGAAAAAGCGGCCGAGCACGATATAGACGATCAGCGTCGGCAGAGCGGCGATCAGCGCGCCGGCCATCTGAACATTCCATTCGACCACCTGGCTTCCGGCGAGGTTCTGCAGCGCAACAGTGATCGGCTGCATAGCCGGACGCTGGGTGATCACGATCGCGAAGAGGAACTCGTTCCAGATGTTCGTGAACTGCCAGATCGCGACCACGACGAAGCCCGGCGCCGAGATCGGCAGGGCGATGCGCAAGTACGACTGGAAGAATCCGAGCCCGTCGACGTACGCCGCCTCGAGCAGTGAATCGGGAACCTCCGAGTAGTAATTGCGAAAGATGAGCGTGGTAATCGGAATGCCGTATACCACGTGCGTGAGAATGAGTCCGTAGAGCGAGCCGTACAGTCCGATCGTGCTCAAGGTGCGCACCAGCGGAATGAGGATGCTCTGGTACGGGATGAACATTCCGAAAAGGATGAGCACGAAGAGCAGGTTCGACCCGCGGAAGCGCCACTTCGCGAACACGTAGCCGTTTATCGAGCCGAGAATGCATGAGATGATCGTCGCCGGAACGGTAAGCGAAATGCTGTTGAGAAGATTCGGCAGCAGCCGTTCGTACGCCCGGAAGAGGGGAGCGAGCGTGGGCTCGCTCGGCAGCGCCCACATTGTGCTGATTCCGACCTCGGCGAAGCTTTTCAGCCCGGTGACCGTGAGGACGTACACCGGCAGCAGGTAGAACACGCTCGCGATGAGAAGCCCTGCGTACAGCCCGCCGCGAGCGGCCAGGTGCTTGTAGTAGCGCCGGCGCAGATCGGTATCGATCGGCGACGGGCGGAGCGTCGATGATCGAAACAGCCTGCTCATGCCTTCTCCTTGCGCAGGGTCGATGCGAGGTACGGCACGATCACCACCGACACAAGCAGCAGCATCGCCACCGCGATTACCGCCCCCTGTCCGTACTGGTTCGCCCGGAAGGTACGCTCATACATGAAGATCGCTGGAAAGTCGGTGGAGAACGCCGGTCCGCTGCCGGTCATCGTATAGACGAGGTCGAAAATCTTAAGGGAGAAGTGGCCGAGCACGATCATCGCGGCGAAGACGATCGGACGAAGCAACGGAAAGAGGATCTTGCGGAAAATAAAGAACTCGCTTGCGCCGTCGATTCGCGCCTGCTCGATCAGATCGGCGGGTATGCCGCGCAAGCCTGCGAGAAACATCGCCATGGTGTATCCGGAAAGTTGCCACGATGCGGCGATAATCACGGGGATCAGGGCAAGGTGGAACGTTCCGAGTCTACTGGGGTCGGTGTGCCAGCCCCACACGAGCGCATCGAGTCCGACGGTCTGGAGTATCGCGTTCACGCCGACGGTGGGGTTGAATATCCATCTCCACGCCACGCCGGTAACCACGAAGGAAATCGCCATGGGGAAGAGATAGACGGTGCGGAAGAAGTTTTCGCCCCGCACGCCCTTGTCGAGGATATATGCCATCAGCAGTCCGAGAGCGATCGTCGTCAGCAGAAAGAACGCGGTGAAAAAGATCGTATTCCAGACATTGATCATGAATCGTGGCGAGTTGAGCACCGCAATGTAGTTGTCAAAGCCGGCAAATGTGTAGTCGGGAAGGATGCCGCGCCACTGCGAAAACGACGTGCGTACCGTCCAACCGATGAACACATAGACGAATAGAAGTATCGCGCCTACCGAGGGGGCGACCACCGCGATCGCCTTCAATCGCTCGGTTCGGGATGCTACCACCGTGAATCCTCCTTACCGTTCTCGATCGTCCCGGCGGCGGTCCCCGCCGACAAATCGGCGCGCCGTCGCCAAACCGATACAGCGCCCCGTACGTTACGCCCGGACATCGTCGACCGGGCGCGCCGAGCCCGTGGCCCGTGCCGGAAGATTGATTCAAAGCCCGGCCGCGAGTGCGACCGGGCGGTTAACCGGATGGGCCATCTGTCAGAGATGCTCTGCTGCGGTGTTTACCAGATTCCGGACCGCTGCGTCCACGTCCCGCTCGGAGACGAAGAACGACATGACGCTGTTCACGTCGTCGGCCCACGCTTCGTTCGCTGCAGCGCCGTGCGCGACACTCGGGGCGATAGCGTTCGTCTCGAAATCGTCCATCGCGGAACGCAGGTAAGAGTCGTACAGGCTGCGATCGGCATCGGTGCGCGGCGGGATGGAACCCTTCAGCGGATTGAACGCATCCTGCCCTTCGCGCGATCCGACTACCTCCAGCCACGCTACGGCGTTGTCGCGGTGCGGGGCGCCCCGCGGCAGACCGAAGGTGTCCGAGACAAGCAGGAACGATCCTTCGGTGCCCGGGCTCGGAGCCCAGCCGTAGTCGACCTCCGGCTCGAGACCTTCGGCGGTGAAGAAGCCCTGCGCCCAGTCGCCCATGATCGTCATGGCCGCGGTTCCGTCGGCGACGTAGCCGGTTGCTTCGTCCCAGGTGAGTGCGGCGTGATCCGAGTTCACGTATTCGAGCATTTCGTCCATGACTGTCAGCGCTTCATAGACGCCGTCGTGATTCCACGGCGTTGCGCCGGTCCAGAGGCCGGAGTAGCCATCCGGTCCGAGGGTGGCAAGCAGCAGCGATTCGAACACGTGCGTAGCCGGCCAGGTGTTTGTGTCACCCAGCGCGATCGGGGTTACTCCCGCGTTCGCCAGTACTTCGGCCGCTTCAAACGCGTCCTCGAGCGTAACCGGCGCCGAGAGGCCGTGCTCGTCGAAGATCGCCTGGTTATACCAGAGTACGTTCGACCGGTGGATTCCCGCCGGTACCGAGTAGATCTCGCCGTCTACGCTGATCAGATCGATGAGTCCCTCCGGCATAACTTCGCGCCATCCGTGCTCATCGTAGAGGAAGGTCACCGGCTCCATGAGCCCCGGAGCGACGTAGGTGTCGAGGAGCGTCTGTCCGGCGTGCACCTGGAAGCTGTCGGGAGGGTCGCCGCCCTGCAGCCTGGTCGCCAGAACCGCTTGGGCGTCGGTGCCCGCTCCACCGGCGACCGCCGCGTTTATGATCTCGATGCCGGGCATACGCTCCTCGTAGACCTCGAACATCGCTTCGAGCCCGTCGGCCTCACCGCCGGCGGTCCACCAACTGAATATCTCGAGCTCGTCCTCTTCGGCTTCCGCTCCGCCGCCGGCGAAGAGCATCGGAGCGCCGAGAAGCGCGAGCACTGCAAGCAGTACGATAATGCGTGTGCGCATTGCTGCCTCCTTTCGTGGATTCTGCCGCCTCTCCTGCAACTATCGTGCCAGTTCGGCACAGGGTCGGCGGGAGGACACCGTATGGGCCGGTAAGTGTTTATCAGATTGATGGTTATTGCCGCGTCTCCGCTTCGGGGCGCCGACCTCCGGTAACGCAAACGAGCGTCCGGTTCCGTTACCCTCCGGTAACGAGTGTTACCTCGATGAAACAGTTGAGGTTTCCAATGAGCCCCGCGGGCGGTACGAGCCCCGCGGACGGTACGAGCCCCGCGGACGGTATGAGCCCCGCGGGCGGTACGAGCCCCGCGGACGGTACGAGCCCCGCGGACGCCCGAGTCGCGTCAGTGCGGAACGTGACCGCGGATGCGCCCGTATCCGGTGTGCCGGTCGCGTTACCCCAAGCCGTGCTCGTGCAGCTTCTCGTACAGCGTTTTTCGTGAGATGCCGAGCTCGCGCGCGCAGCGTGAGATATTTCCGCCGTTCCGCTCGAGCGCGGCGCTCACCAGGCGGCGCTCCAGTCGGCCCGCATATTCGGAAACCGTCTCCCGGAGCGATCCGCGAAGCGGCACGTCGTCCGGGGCGTCGAATTCGTCGCCGTCGAAGGTCGGGATCGAGCGCAACACGGGACCGTCGTTGAGCAGCGCGGCGTTGATAATCGTGTTTCGCAGCTCGCGAATGTTGCCGGGCCAGCTGTACGACTGCAGGCGCGAGAGCAGCGTGTCGGAGATCCGTTCGATTTTCGTTCCGTACTGGCGGTTGGCGATCTCGACGAAGTACTCGGAGAGCATCGGAATATCCTCGCGTCGCTCGCGAAGCGGCGGCATTTCGATCCTCACCATGTTCAACCGATAGTATAGGTCGTCGCGGAACTCGCCTCGTTGTACGAGCTCCGCGATCGGCTTGTTTGTCGCGGCGATAACCCGACAATACGCCCGAAGACTCTTCGTGCCCCCGACACGCTCGAACGTTCCCTCCTCGAGCACCCGCAACAGCTTCGACTGCATCGCCGCGCTCATATCTCCGACCTCGTCGAGAAAGATCGTGCCGCGCCCGGCGATTTCGAACCGACCGAGCTTGCGCTCGACCGCGCCGGTGAACGCACCGCGTTCGTGGCCGAAGAGTTCGCTGTCGAGCAGGCTTTCGCTCAGCGCCGCGCAGTTCACCTCGACGAACGGCCGCTCGCGCCACGCGCCCCGGTAATGAATCTGACGGGCCACCACCTCCTTCCCGGTACCCGTTTCGCCGAAAATAAGCACCGAAGCCGGCGAATCCTTGACCTTCTCCACGATCTGTTCGACCTGGCGCAGGGCGGGGCTTCGTCCGAGCTGCAACCGGTCACCGTGCCCGGCACCGGCAACTTCACGAAAACCGTGGTGTTCCTTCTTGAGCTCGAGCCGCTCCCGCTCCTTGTTCAGAATCGAGATCAGGACGTTGCGATCGATCGGCTTGGTGAGGTAGTTCACCGCGCCGGCGTTCATACACTCGACCGCGCTCTCGATATTTCCGTGACCGGTGATCACTATCACGGATATGAACAGCTCCGAGCGTGAGATTTCGGTGAGAAACTCGAAGCCGTCATCGGCTCCGAGCCGCAAATCGAGGAGGATTACGTCGATTTCGTTCGCCGAGACGACCGCTCGCGCGGCGGCGAGGGTATCGGCTTCGTGAACGGTGAAGCCGTTCAGCAACAGCACTTTACCGAGCCCGCTGCGGATGCCCGCCTCATCATCTACTATCAATACATGCATACGTTGCTGTCGTGCCCCGGCAACAGCGGGACAAACTCCTACGTGCGCGGCAGTCGAATGCGAATACAGGTGCCGCTTGGCCCCGATTCGTGTACGCGGATCGATCCTCCGGCGTGCGACACCATGACGTGGCTGAGCGGAAGACCGAGTCCGGTACCGCCCTTCTCCGAAGTGTAGAACGGGTCGAAGACGCGGTCCACCTCGGATTCGGCGATGCCGTTGCCGGTGTCGTATACGTCGATCACAACCGTTTCGGGGTCGGTACGAATCCGGAGCCCGATGCGCCCCCCCTCGCTGCTAGCCTGAGCGGCGTTGAGAATGAGGTTGAGAAAAACCTGCTTCAACTCCGACGGATCGATCGCCGCCTCGACCGGCCGCCTGTTTTCCTCAGCTTCGACCAATTCGGCGTCGCACACATCGATTCCGCGCCGGCGCAACTCGAATCCTGCGAGCTCGACCGCCTGCTGCCATATCGTTTCGACGTTCGCGGTCGCTCGGTCGGAGACATCTTCTCGCGCGAACGAGAGAATGCGGCGAATCAGATCGCTGATGCGTGTCGTTTCCCTGCGAATCCACTCCAGCGACTCGCACCGCTCCGGATCGTCATCGAGCGCGAGCAGGTAGTCGGCGTGGCTCGAAATTGACTCGAGCGGATTGTTGATCTCGTGTGCCATACCGGCCGAAAGCAGTCCGAGCGAAGTGATCTTCTCTGCGACGAACACCTGACGCCACAGCTCTTCGGTCTGGGTGACATCCTCGAGCACGACGAGCGTTCGTCCCGGATGACCGTCGGCGCCGATCGGTGAGAGCTTGACCACAAACCGCCTCGATGCCCGGTCGCCCCGATAGGTTACCCCGTCGATCTGCTCCGGTGCATCAACCGGTGTTGTCTCCAGCCATCGACGATCTCGGTCCCGTATCTCGAAATGCTCGCTGAGCAGCTTGCCGAGCGGCAGGCCGTGCAACTCTTCGTTCCGCGCGCCGAACAGCTCCCGCACGTAGGCGTTGCTGTATTCGATCCGGTTGTCGCCGTCGGTGACCAGCACGCCCGCCTGCATCGCGGCAACGAACGCCTCATTGTAGCGATGCAGATAGGTGATCTCCTCGAGCTGGCGGCGAACGGTCTCCTGCTCCTTGATGAGGCGCCGCACGAGTGTGTGAAAGCCTTCGACCAGGTATGCCACATCATCGTTCGATGAGTGGTCAATCGAAGGCACGCTCGGCATTGTTCCGTCTTCGAACCATGCTGCCAGCGAATCGTGAAGACGGCGAAACGGGGCGAGGAGGTGCGTCGTGTTCAGTACGGCGACAATCACCGCGGCCACCACCGATATCAGAAAGCCGACGAGAAACGACGTGAGAATCGCGCGGAGGTATAGCTGTTCGGCGAGGGTCGATTCGAGCGTGGCCAGCCGCAGAACTCCCGGCAGGCGAGCTGAGATCGGCAGGACTTCCAGGCGATGCGTTACCCCGCGAATGCGGATCGACCCGGCGGCCGGGTCGAGATGATCGCCGAGTCTGCCGCTGGGAAACGTGGTAAGCACGACGCGCTCGTCGAGTAGCAGTGCGATACCGTACTCGGCGTCGGGAAGCATCCGGTTTAGATAGCCGCGGTGGAACTCGTAGACGGTAAACAGCGTGTCGCCCTCGGACTGACCGCGCAGCTGCGTGCCGGTTATCAGGTAGAGCCGCGGGTAGGTTCCGGAGTCATCGACGTAGAATCGGCTGGTTGGAAAGCGGAACGAGCGGGTGTT
Source organism: Spirochaetales bacterium (assembly GCA_007135605.1). Taxonomy (GTDB): domain Bacteria; phylum Spirochaetota; class Spirochaetia; order DSM-27196; family SKKC01; genus SLAN01. The sequence goes on from SLIN01000233.1 coordinate 7,007, forward strand.
CACGCGGTCGAGGAACCGAAGCCGCTGTTCATCCAGTGTGCCCGACGCCCAAGCAAGTGCCACACTCTCTCCGTCCACTACCACGACTTCGTCGGCGGTCGCGGTGGAGGCGTAGCGCTCGACCCGCCTGATTACGTCGCCCGGATCGGACAGATCCTCAATCAACTCCCGGAGATACAGTACCTCGCGATAAAGGCGATGCCGGGTGCGTTCAATCTGTCGCCGGCCTGCGTCCAGATTTGCCCGCAAATCGTTATGCGCCTGTTCACGCGCTTGCCTGACGAACGTCGATACTCCGAGACCTGCCGCGATTACGCTCTGGATTATGAGCGCTACGACGATTCCCGATAGAAGGCGCCCCTTAAGATGCATGCTGCCTCCGTGTTGTGCCAATAGTAACACAACTTCGGCGCTGTGCAGCGCACTACATGAATCGGGCGAGGGACCGATCGGGATCCCTCGCCCTGTACGAGCTTCGTCAGCTTCGGTTATCGCCCCGCAGGGGCTATGTCAATCGTAAAGCAGCTCCGCTATTCCGGCATCATCCATGTTGTCGGCATCCCAGAAGTGGGCGCCGGTATCCACGTCTTCCACCGGTTCATCGTTAATGGCTGCAACCGCCAGCCGAATCGCCTCGTATCCGATTGAGTACGGGTCCTGGGTGATCGAACCGAGGAAGTATCCCTGGCGTACCGCTTCCTTCTGGGCGGCGCCGGCGTCGAATCCGACAACGACCACGTCTTCGTAGGTCGACCCGAGCGCCGACCCGTCGTCGGTCGCCGAGAGGACGCCGCGGACGGTGCCTTCGTTCGACGCGAAGATGCCGACGATGTTGTCGTCGTCGACATTCCGGAAAACGGTGTTCGCCGTGGATGCGATATCCGTCGTCGACGCGGAAGCCGGCACATACATGTTAATAATAACGGCCTCGCCGCCGGTCGGCGAATCGTCGGCGATGTATGCGGGGTTTCCGGTTACCTGAATGTCGTCGAAGCCGTGCGCGGTCTCGCTCTCGATGAGCTCCACCATGCGGTCGCGGAAGCCGCGGCCGCGGCTGAGCAGCGACTCACCGGCGGCGTCCTGATTCAGCACCGCGATCGTCACCGGCTCGTCGGCGGATGCGGCTTCGAGCTGATCCCGAATCGCTTCGAACATGTGCTCGGCGGCCATTCCCGCTGCTTCGTAGTTGTTCGTCGCCGCGTTGGCGAGTACCGAACCTGCCGGAGCGTCGGGGACACCGGAGTCGAAGCCGATGACCGGAATGCCGCGTGCCATCGCTTCCTCGAGATTGTCCATCACCGCGTTCGTGTCGAGCGCGGCAAGCGCTATCGCATTCGGATTGCGTGCAAGTGCGGAGTTCAGCATCTGCACCTGGTCCTGAACGTCCTCTTCGGACGGGGGACCTTCATATGTCATTTCGACGCCGAACTCATCGGCGGCATCCTCCGCGCCGGCGCGAACGTTCTGCCAGAAGTCGTGTTGCTCGCCCTTGGAGACGACCGCAATATAGTCTTCCTCGGTCTGACCGGCGGCGAATGCCGGCGCGGCAAAGCTCAACAGAAACGCTACCGCTGCCAGCGCTACGACAGTAATTCGCATGCATCTCATAGCATACCTCCCTGAAATTGTCCTGCATTTACTCGCCCGACTCATCGGTCGGGCTCGGTCCTTCGCTTTCCTTGAGAACTTCCTCGAATTTCTTCGCGGCTTCCCTCTCTTCGGCCTCTTTTCGGGCCCGTTCCTCGCGTTCTTGCTTTCTCATCCGGCGATACGTTTGCTTCATTTCGTGCCGGGTACGCTGTAGCGTTTCCCGCAGCTCCTTCGCACGCGCGGAATCTCCCGCACCCTTCGCTTCCTCGATCTCCTGTTCCTGTTCTTCGATCTTCCTCAGCTGCTCTACGCGAAACGCCTGGGCCGGTGTGAGTACCTTTACCTCGGAAGCCTTCTTCGCCCGATAGATGTCGAGACCGACGGCCCCTATGACCACGACCCCGGTGAAGAAGTTCTGGTAATGCGCCTGCAGCCCCATCGCCGGCAGGCCGTTGCTGAGCACCGACATAATGAATATGCCGATGAGCGTGCCCCACACCGACCCGACGCCGCCGGCGAGTGAGGTGCCGCCGATAACCGCCGCGGCGATTGCTATCAGCTCGAATCCCTGCCCCCGCGCGGGGATAACGGTGGTATAGGTCGCCGCGAACGCAATGCCGCCGATTCCGGCGGTGACCCCGGCGAGCACATAGGTGAGCATCGTGAACTTGCGAACGTCTATGCCGGACAGCCGTGCCGCTTCCTTATTGCTTCCCATCGCGTAGAAGTAGCGGCCCATCTTGGTACGGGTGAGGAGAATGTGTCCTATGATGACGACCGCTAAGAGAATGAGACCGCCGGTTGGAATAATCTGGCGGTCCTCGCTTATATACTTGAAGATCTGCTTGAACCAGCCGCCTTCGGCCGCCCGGCTCGGGAACGCTGCGCTCTGAACGCCCGAGACAATCGAGCCGACGCCCATCGAGATCATCATCGTTCCGAGCGTCACGATGAACGGCGGCATGTTGAAATACGCGATGATAATCCCGTTGAAAAAGCCGAATGCGATCGCCACCGCGATAATGAGTAGCAGCGACGCCTCCATCGACCAGCCGTACTGGGTGAATGCGGTGCCGCCGACGATCGCCGCACACATCATCACCGTACCTACCGAGAGATCTATGCCGCCGGCGATAATGACGAAGGTAACGCCGAGGGCGATGAATCCGATGTAGTAGGAGGAGTCGATGATATTGACGAGCACGGGATACGAGAAGAAGTTGCGGCCGAATAACCCGAAGAAAACGTATATAATGAGCAGCGCCGCCGGGGCGAGCAATCGCTGGAGAAGCTGTTCCCGCCTGCGGTCGCGCTGAGCTAACTCCTGTTCGGTTATCACCTGCTGTTTATCCGACATCCGCTGTCACCCCCGTCTCTCGCATTGTTGCGTAGTGCATGATCTTCTCCTGCGTGGCGTCGGCGATATCGAGGATGCCGGTAATCCGGCCTTCGCACATAACCGCGATCCGATCGCTCATGCGGAGTATCTCGGGCAACTCCGAGGAGATCATGATGATCGACTTACCTTCGGCGACGAGCTCGTTCATGAGAGTGTAGATCTCGCCTTTCGCGCCGACGTCTATGCCGCGGGTCGGTTCGTCGAAAATGAGTATGTCGCTGTTGTGGATGAGCCATTTCGCGATGACGAGCTTCTGCTGGTTTCCTCCGGAGAGGTTGCGCGTTATCTGGTACACCGAAGGAGTTCTTATCTGAAGCCGTTCGACAAACCGTTCGGTGGTCTCTATCGTTTTGCCGAAGTCGATGAACGGCCCCCGGCTGAACTTGTCGTAGCTGGCGAGCACCGCGTTGTCGGCAACCGACAGCTTGACCGAGAGCCCAAAACGCTTGCGATCCTCCGAGAGGTACCCGATCCCGAGCTCCACGGCGTCCTGGGGCGATTTGATCGCAGCACGTTCGCCGTTTACCTCAATGTATCCGGTATCCACCTTGTCCGCCCCGAAGATCGCCCGAGCCGTCTCCGTTCGTCCGCTCCCGATGAGACCGGCGAAGCCGAGGATCTC
>SLIN01000132.1 GCA_007135605.1 Spirochaetales bacterium
ATGCCAACGACTGGCGCAACTACCCGATCACCGACGAGGACATCCGCCGCTCGCGCCGGGCGTACTTCGCCAACGTGTCGTACCTCGACGAGCAGATCGGCTCGATTCTCGATGCGCTGCGCCGCACCCGACAGGAGGAGAACACCATCATCCTCTTTCTCTCCGATCACGGCGACATGCTCGGAGAGCGCGGACTGTGGTTCAAAATGTCGCCGTTCGACGGCTCCTCACGCGTGCCGCTTCTCATGTCGGCGCCCGGACTCACGCCCCGACGAATAGCCGACCCGGTTTCGCTGACCGACGTGGCTCCGACGCTCGCCGAGCTCGCCGGCGCCGACATGTCGGGCGTGACTCCGTGGTGCGACGGGCAGAGCCTGCTGCCGCTTACCCGCGGCGAGCCGCGCGAGGAGCCGGTGCTCATGGAGTACGCCGCCGAGGCGAGCTACGCGCCGGTCGTCTCCATCCGCGAGGGGCGCTGGAAATTCAACCGCTGTACGCTCGACCCCGACCAGCTTTTCGATCTGGAAGCCGACCCACACGAGCTCGAGAACCAGGCGGGGAAGAAGCAACATGATGATGTGTACAGCCGCCTCGCCCGGCAGGCCGAGGAGCGCTGGGACCTCGACCGCTTCGATGCCGAGGTTCGCGCAAGCCGGCAGCGGCGGCTGACCGCCTACGAGGCGCTGCGCCGCGGCCGCTACACGCCGTGGGACTACCAGCCGCACGAGGACGCGAGCGACCGCTTCATGCGCAACCACATGGACCTGAACGTCGTCGAGGAGCGGAACCGCTACCCGCGCGGGGAGTGACGCGGCACCGCGCCGGGTGGTGTCGTCGTGGCACCCGACTGCTACCCGCGCGGGGAGTGAGCCGGTGCCGTTCACACAGGCGTCAGCGGGAAACTGACCGGGCGATCCAGGAAATGCTCGTGCGGAGTGCCGCCTCAAGGTCCGGTGCGCGCTGTACCTCGTCGGCGAACGGCTCGAATGACACGAGTCCGGTGTAGCCGGCCTCTGCCAGTTGTTTGATCTGTGTGATGTTTCCTGCGAGATCGTTCGGGCCGACGAGTACCCGGTCGTCGTCACGGAGATTCTCCGGTTCGTCGACCGCCCGCTCCACCCCGGAAATGTGCACGAGGGCGGTTCGGTCAGGATAGAACGACGCTTCGTCGGCGATATAGTGATGGAATGTGTCGTGCAACAGCGCGAACCGATGCCAGAGCCCGAGCGACTCGATTGCCCGGTACGCCTCCTGTTTCGTTCGCAGTGATGATGTCGCAAATCCGAGCGGCTCCACCAGCGCCCGGATTCCGGCCGACTCTACGATCGGAGCGAGATGCTCGAGCGATTCACACAGTCGATCGTAAGCGGTCTCCGAATCCGGGAGTCGGGCCGGGTCATTCACCGGACACATCACCATGAATTGCGCGTCGCAGAGCGCCGTGAGCTCGGAGAGCACGCGCGCCTGTCGATCGAGTTCGTTGCTCCACTGATTGAAGCGCTGCAGCGCGTTGATGCTGACGATCAGTACGCCGGCATCGCGAGCGATAGATGCGGCCGATCGCGCGTCGGTCGGGGTGGTGACAGCGTTGGCCCCGATGTCGGTTCGGAGCTCGACTCCGCCGAAACCGAGCCGGTTCGCGAGCTCGTACAGTTCGGTGACGGTCAGCTCCGGGCGAGCCATGTGATTCAGCGCCAGGTGGTCTGCAGGGTACGTCATAGCTTTAACGGTGGAAGGATGTGATCGATAATCTCGGCGAACGCACCGTCGCCGCTCGAGACGCCGGCAACGTAGTCGGCCACGGCGAGCACATCCGGATGGGCATTCGCCGGTGCGGCCCCGAATCCGGCCGTTTCTATCATGTCGATGTCGTTCGGGTTGTCTCCGATGGCCGCGACTCGATCGGGTGCGACTCCGAGTATACCGCAGAGCCGAAGGAGCGCGGGCCCCTTGCCGACTCCGGGCGGCAGGATCTCCACGTAATCGAGCTCCGATTGCACGATACGGGCTCGCCCGGCAAGCCGTTCGGACAGGCGGTCGTTCAGCGACCGGGCCGAATCCACATCACCCACGAACAGAATCTTCGTAGGGGCCGCCGCGTTCGGGCGTTGAAGGTGTGCCGCGAGAGAACCGATGCTCTCGCACTCGACTCCGTCCTTGCGCTCCTGCGCCGTCACCCGTTCGGTTCGCTGCTCCACGAATAACCGGTCGTCGACGTAGAGGAACGCCGTGCAGTCGGCATCGCGCGCGAGGTCGAGTCCGGCCAGCGCCGTATCGATGTCCAGCAATTCGGAATAAAGCGGGCGTCCGTCCGGATCCACGATACGACATCCGTTGAACAGAACCGATGGAGCCGTCAGCCGCAGCTGTCGGACGAACGGCTCCGCGGAGACCCAGGTTCGGCCGGTTGCGAGGCTGAGTTGTGTGCCGTGACTCCGCAGTCGTTCGACGGCCTTTGTGTTAATCGCGGGAATCTGCTGTTTACCGTCGACGAGCGTGCCGTCGACATCCGTAATGATCAGTGAGTACATCGCGGTTCAGTCCATACGCCGAAGCACGTCTTGCGGAGTCCCGCGAAAGACCCCCGGGGTCTCGAGCTTGATGCTTACCAGCGCCGCCGCGTAGCGGAGCGACTCCTCGCGGTTGTGACGAAGTCGCCATGCGAGATACGCGGCGAAACAGGTGTCGCCGCGACCGGTCCGCCCGGTAAGATTGCGAGGTGTCAACGAGGCACGGTGGATTCCCTCCTCCGAGGCGAGGAGCACTTCCGAGTGGTGCGTAACCATGACCTCCGCGACGCCCAGCGTCCGAAGCCGCTCGGCGGCTTCCTCCCGGTCGGAACAACCGGTCAACATCTCGGCCTCCGCTGCATCGGTCTTTAGGTGCGTAACCGATGGAAGATAGCGGTGTTTTGATTCCCAGTCGCTCGAAACGAGTCTGCCGTTCTCCCGTTTTCGGACCACGCCTTGCGCGTCGAGTGCGACCGGTCCGCGAGCGGAAAGCGAGTCGATCAGGTCGACCGGAATCTCCCCCGCGAACAGCCCGGCGAGATGATAGATGTGCGCGGGAGTGTCGGGAATCTCGTCGAGTCTGAACGGTTCTGCCGCCGACAGAAGCGTGACGATGCGTCGTTCATGGTCCTCGTTCTCGTAGAGATTGTGAATCGAGGTGGATTCGGTGCTCTCCATGAAGTGCAGATCGGCGCCGTTCTCGTGGATGATCTCCAGCTTGTCGCGGTCCGACGCCGACGCTTTCGTAACCACCAGTACGGACGCACCGGATCGGCACGCGGCGGCCGAGGCGTAGATGACCGGGCCGCCGAGCTGGTCCTGTCGGCCGCTCGGATCCTGGATTACATCCTTTGAGATGTGCCCGAGCATCAGGATGTCGTACATGTGCGGTCTGCCTTCTACCCGGTTGCCGGAAAGAGTTGTGCTTCCCACTCTCCGAGATGGAGTGCAACCTTACCCGAGAGGATGCCGCGACGTTTGGGGTTGTGATCGTCGACGATGATTTCCTGTTCCTCTACCGCGACCCAGTACCGCACGTACGCACCGAGAAACTGGTACATCCGCACGGTACCGTGCAGCGTTCTCCTTTCGTCGGCGGTGTCGTCATGCTCGGCGGCCGGGCGGATTCCGATGCCCTCCGGGCGCAGACTCAGACTGGCTGCCTGACCCGTATTCTCGATATCGGCGGTGATCGAGGCGCGAGGGAGCTCGATCGATTGCGAACCGATCGCAAGGCCGACTGTGCTGTCGGTCAGCTCTTCGATCCGGACATCGACGAACGCGTTTGCACCGATGAAATCGGCGACAAAGCGGTTGTTCGGATTGAAGTACAGCTCCCAGGGCGTTCCGTATTGCTGCAACACGCCTTCATCCATTACGGCGATCCGGTCGGACATTGCGAGTGCTTCTTCCTGATCGTGAGTCACGTAGATCGTGGTAATTCCGAGCCGGCGCTGAATCTCCTTCAGCTCCGTTCGAACCCGCACCCGCAGTTTCGCATCGAGGTTCGACAGCGGCTCGTCCATCAACAGTACTTCCGGCTCCATGACCAGCGAGCGGGCGAGAGCTACCCGCTGCTGTTGTCCGCCGGAGAGCATGGAAGGCAGACGGTTCGCCATCGAAGTCAAACCCATGAACTCGAGAATCCGGTCGACTCGCTCGGTTCTCTCGGCTTTCGGCGTGTGATGTACCTTCAGGCCGTATCCGACATTCTGGCGAACGGTCATGTGGGGAAAGAGCGCATACTCCTGAAAGACGATCGATGTTTTTCGTTTGTGGGGCGGGACTCCTCGTTGGGATCGACCGGAGATGAGAATATCACCGCCGGTCGGTTCTACGAATCCTGAGATCATGCGAAGCGTGGTGGTTTTACCGCATCCGGACGGTCCGAGAAGGCAAGTGAAACTCCCCCGCTCAATTGTGAGATCCAGGTTGTCGACCGCCACGACCTCTTCAAAGTGCTTTACCAATCGTGTCAGCTCCACGTGGGCGTTCCCCTCGGTTGTCGTTTCCGCTAGGGGCTGTGCGGTTTCCTGAAGCATGTATGCGTTCTCCTTTCCTACAGTTCGAACAGCCGCTTACCGCCGATGAGTCGAAACAGTATGACGACGCTGCTCGTGATCGCTATGAGAATTGTTGCCATGGCGGCCGCCTCGCCCCAGTAGCCGTGCTCGGCAAGACCGAGGATCGAGGTTGTGGCTACGTTGGTACCCGCCGATACCAGGAAGACAACCGCCGACACGGTGTTCATCGACCGTATGAAGGTATAAACGAGGGTTACAGTAAATGCGGTCTTCAACAGCGGCAGGGTGATGTCCTTGAGAATCTGAAACGTGTTCGCGCCCCCGTCGGCGGCACTTTCTTCGATCGATTTATCAATCTGGTGCAGGCCGGAGAGGGCGGTTCGGTATCCGATCGGAACATTGCGCACCGCCATGCTGAGTACGATGATTGTCGCCGTACCTGTGAGCAGGAGCGGAGGGCGGTTGAATGCGAAGATAAATGCGATCCCGACGAGCGTTCCGGGCAGCGCGGCCGGAAGGACCACGAGAAAGTCGAACGCGCGCTTGCCGGTGAATTGACGCCGGTAGAGCACATAGGCGGCGATAACCGAAAATATTGCCGTTCCGATACCTGCCATGAGTGAGAACCGGACGCTGTTCCAGATATGTCCGAGCCTGGCAAGCAGGGTAAACTCGAAGTTCCGGAAGGTCAGCGACCAGTCGAATCCCCACGTGCGCGCGAACGCTCCCCACACGATAACCACGAAAATCGCGACAACGAAAAGTGAGATCGCAGTGAGCACGGCGAAGAGAATCCACTTTGCAGCCGGTGGAATAGGCATGGGATCGAGTCGCCCACCTTTGCCGGTTACGCTCGTGTACTGGCGCCGGCCCACGTAGTATCGCTGAAGAAGAAAGAATGCAAGACTCGGGAGCAGCAGCATTACGCTGACCACCGCCCCCATTCCGAGGTTCTGCATCCCGACTACCTGCATATATGCTTCAACCGCCATGACCCGAAACGGACCGCCGATTACCATTGGATTTCCGAAATCGCTGAGCGAGAGCATAAGAACGAGAAGCGCAGCACTCGCTATTCCGGGAACGCTCATCGGGAGTACGACCGTCCGGAATATGCCCCAGCGGGATTGACCGAGGTCCTGGGCAGCATACTCGAGGGTCGGATTCAGGCTCTTGAGCACTCCGGATAGCGTCATTGCCGCGATCGGGTAGTAGGCGAATGTTTGCGCGAGCCAGAGCCCGTGCCATCCGTACATCGAGATATCCAGACCGAGAATGGAGTGTGTGATGATTCCGCGTCTGCCGAGGAGGAGAATCAACGCGAGACCGGCGACGAACGGTGGCGAAACGAGCGGTAGAATGCTCGTAATCCGGAAGAAGAACTTACCGGGGAAGTTCGGTCGGCTCAGCGCATACGCGAAGCAGAATCCGATTGTGGTTGCGCTGACTGTCGAAAGCGCAGAAATCGTGAGGCTGTTCCGCAGCACTCCGAGATATCGCGGCCGAGTGAAGAACGTGTTCCAGTCCGCTGCCGCGGGTCTCAGTATGACGCTGGCGGCCGGGTAGAGCACGATTATCAGGATCGGCACGACAACGATGATGATCGCTGTAATCGTTGTCGGATCTTTGAATGGCGAAAGCAGCTGCGACGGTCGACGGCCCCCATCGCGTTCGATGCTCCTCGTCGGCATCACTCCTCCTCACGGATGAACAGGGGGCGACCCGGTCGGGCCGCCCCCGCCTCAAATCACCGGTTCGATCTTACTCGAATCGCTCGTTCCACTCCTCGACGATTCGTGAGCGGTTTTCACCGGCCCACTCGTAGTCGTAGTCGACAAGGCTCAGTTCTGCCAAGGGAGTGGCACCGGGCGGCATCTGCACATCAGGGTGTGTCGAGATGCGAAGGCTCAGGTCGGTGTGCAGCTGCTGGGCATCGGGGCCGAGTATCCAGTCCACGAATGCTTCAGCGGCTTCAGGGTTCGGCCCGCCGTCAATGATCGAAACAGCTCCAATCTCCCAACCGGCGTTTTCCGGAATCGAGAGCGCGAGCGGGAAACCCGCGTCGATCGGCTTCATGACATCATGGGCAAAGGCAAGTCCGACGATTACCTCTCCGGTTCCGGCCTGGCGTGCCGGAGCTGCGCCGCTGGTTGTATAGAACGGAGTGTTACGGTCGAGCTGTGCCAGATAGTCCCACGCTTCATCTTCGGTGTCATAGCGGAAGAACTGCGTTGCCGCGATGTTGTATGCCGTACCGCTGGCTGCGGGAGAGGCCATAAGAACCTCACCCTCAAGCGCCGGGTCAAGGAGATCTTCCCAGGTGCTCGGATAGTCTCCGCCGATCTCGGATTCCCAGCGATCGGTGTTAATGGCGAAACCCATGGGCCCGACGTAGAAGCCGCTCCAGTAGAACTCCGGATGGTGAAAGTCCGAATCGGTTTCGGCGGCACGTGGCGACTCGTAGGGGCGAAGTACGCCTTCGGGTATTATTGCCTCGTGCGTTTCGGATGGACCGCCGAAGAAGACGTCGCCGCCCGGATTGTTCGATTCGGCCACGATTCGCGCGGCCATTTCACCGGCGCTCAGCCGGATGAACTCGGTGTTTATGCCGGTTTCACGTTCGAACTGCGAGAGAATCCGCGAGATCTCGTACTCATGAAGCGGGCTGTAGACGATCAATTCGTCATCGGCGATATCCAGCTCCGCCTCTTCCTGTGTGCCTCCTGCAAACGCCGATGCACCGGCGAATACAAGAAGAAACGCACTTGCACACAGAAGTCCCAACAGCCTTCTTAACATGACAACCCCCTTTGTCGAATTGTCTGTCTGTATGAACACCTTCAAACGTCCTTTTCGCGTACGAAGCGCTCAAGGACTGAGATCGGTTTTCCAACGTATTAGACGTTTCCTCGCATCGCACCTCCTTGGTTTCGTTTGTCTTGTACACTCTGAATCGACTATACGGTAACATGAGAATGCGCGATTAACAACAATTTATTTGCTTGTTATTATCACTATATGGTCGATATTAAACACAAGATACCCGAGAATGTGCGAATTAGAACAATCGTGACGTGCGATGCGTCTCAATCGAACCGCTCGTTCCACTCCTCGACGATACGACCTCGGTTTTCTCCGGCCCACTGATAGTTGTAGTCGACCAGATCCAGTTGGGAGAGCGGGGTTGCACCTGGTGGCATCTGAACCGCCGGGTGCGTGGAAATCCGCAGACTCAGGTCGGTGTGCAGCTGTTGCGCCTCCGGTCCGAGCATCCAGTCGACGAACGCCTCGGCGGCAGCCGGATTCGGTCCGTTATTGATGATGGATACCGCGCCGATTTCCCATCCGGACTGTTTCGGAATCGAAAGGGCGAGTGGAAAACCTGCATCCATCGGTTTCATGACATCGTGCGCAAACGCGATGCCGATAATCGATTCGCCGGTGCCCGCGTGTCGAGCAGGCGCGGCGCCGCTCGACGTGTAGAACGGAACGTTCTCGTTCAGCCTCGCGAGGTAGTCCCACGCTTCCTCCTCGGTACCGTGACGGAAGAATTGGGTGGCTACGATGTTGTACGCTGTGCCGCTCGCTGCCGGGGATGCCATTATGACTTCGCCCCGCAGTCGCTCATCGAGCAAATCTTCCCACGTCTCGGGATACGGATCGTCGCCCATTGCGGCTCGCCATCGGGACGTGTTTATCGCAAATCCCATGGGGCCGACATAGAATCCGCTCCAGTAGTATTCGGGATGATGGAATGACGGATCGGTTTCGTCCGCACGCGGTGATTGGTACGGGCTCAATACACCTTCCGGGATAATCGCCTCGTGCGTTTCGGACGGTCCGCCGAGGAATATGTCGCCCCGCGGGTTTCGGGCCCCGGCGACGATTCGTGCGGCCATCTCGCCGGCACTCAGTCGGATGAACTCTGTTCGGATACCGGTCTCTCGCTGGAACTGCGAGAGAATACGCGAGATCTCGTACCCTACGCCTGACACAGAATTGTTCTTTGATACGAACCAGCAGACGTCATCGTTGTCATCTAACTATTTGTCCTTTCACCTCCCGCCGATGAGACATACATAGTCAAAATTAATCCGGTGGTGACCGTTAGGCAACAAAGAGTATGCGAAACTCGAACAGAATATAGAACTATTTCGAGCATCAGTTCGAGTCCCGGCGTGCATTCTCGCTCGATCCGATTGCGTTGCTTTTCCTTTCCAGTCACAATTTGTTAGAATCTGAACAGCCATTGCGGCGGTATGCGGAGCGCTTTCGAAATCACGGACGATGTGATGCCCTATGAAGACCTCGTACGAAGAAATACTCGAATACATTGAGATCGCAGGTTACGCGAGCCTTAGTGAGCTTTCCGAACAACTCGGAGTTTCAGCGATGACGGTACGACGTCATCTCGCCCGACTCGAGGAGCAGGGCAATGTCGCTCGAGTTCGCGCGGGTGCCGTTCGCACAAATCACGTCCAGGGCGCCGATCAGGCGTTTTCGCAGAAACTGTGGAAGTTCAGAGAAGAGAAGATGGCGATCGCACGCCACGCCGCGTCGCTGCTCACGTACGGTCAAACCGTTTTCGTCGACACCGGCTCGACCTGCTTCTATCTCGCCAAGAGTTTTCCGACCGACAAGCAGCTGACGGTTATCACCCATTCGCTGATCATCGTGAATGCACTGCGCGGAAATCCGGGCGTTCGGGTTATCTGTCCCGGTGGCGAGCTTGACAGCGCCCTCCATGTGTTCGCCGGACCACACGCCGAGCGTCTTCTCGACTCGTTCACCGCCGACATTGCATTTGTTGCTACCGACGGAATTGATCTGGCGCGCGGAACGCAGGAGGACAATCTCGTCCAGATTCCGCTCAAGTCGACCATGAATCGTAACGCTCGCGAAAGCTATCTGCTTGCCGATTCGTCGAAGCTCAACTATCGGTCGTATTTCACCGGCACGCCGCTAACGGATCTCGCGCACGTGATCACCACATCGAGGGCGAATGCCGAGCATGTCGTCGCTCTTCGCGATGCGGGAATCGAAGTGATGGTGGTGGAAATGGTGTAGCCGGGGGAGCCGAAAACGCTGCAGGAGAAAGATTTGAAGAACGGGGACGGGCAACGCCGCACATCTGCTCTGATATGATGAGTTAATTTCGTCTCGTACGCACCCGGAGTCAACAGAAAACGTTCGGCAACCCATACGAGTGGCCACCTGCGATTCCACGATCCGCGTGGGCGATAAATCGAGCTGAGTTTCGCTGCGGACACCGTTTCCGGCCTTGTATCCGGATCAGCGCCGCCATACTATACCGGCATCCCGGAGCCGGATGGAGGGTGTGGTGGGCCGAAAGATTCGGTGCGTTTGGCGTGTATGGCCGCTGATCTGCGGATTTCTGCTGGTTTCCGCGGGCTCGCTCGCGGCCCAGTCGAATATCACCGTCGACCGCGTGCTCGCGGAGCCGAATCTCACCTACGGCAGCGCCGCCTACCTCGCGCTTGTCGCCGCTCAGGAGATTTCGCCGGATAGCTCGCCGCGCGAGGCGTTCGACACACTGCGGCGACTCGGGCCGGAGCCTTCCGACCGAATCCGAGCCGGCGACGAGATCGCGCTCGGCGCTTACGCTCACATACTCATGGAACGCCTCGGGTTTCGCGGCGGTTTGCTCTACCGGATCGCCCCCGGTCCACGGTACGCGGCGAGATGGTTACAGCGAACGCGAATCGTCGAGCCGCCGGCCCTGCCCGGTATGCGTCTTTCGGGCGCCCGGGCGCTGCGCATCCTCGAACGGGCGGCCCGCTATCGCGAGGGAGAGCGGCTATGGTAATGCGGCGAACACGGAGGCACGCCGGTCGGCCGGGCAGGCGCCCCGGCCGACAAAGCCGGCGCCCCGCGTGTCCGAGCCGGCGCCCCGGCCGACTGGGCCGGCGCCCCATCGCGCGACTCATCATCATCACCATATTGATGCTCTGTGCAGCTTCGATCCCGGCGCTCGACCTCGATTGGGGCGGCACCGTCGACGCCACGGCATCCGGGCGCTTCCGGGCAACGGACGAGGATCCGGTCTACGCCGGCCGCGTGCG
>SLIN01000257.1 GCA_007135605.1 Spirochaetales bacterium
CCGGAGCGGACTGTAATCTCCGGTGCAGTTACTGCTACTACCTCGACGCCGCCGATCAGTACGGCGGGCCCGCGCGGGTCCATCGCATGACCGATTCGATCCTCGAAACAGCGATCTCCGGCTATCTTTCAATCGAGCAGCCGGAATACGACTTCGAATGGGACGGTGGTGAGCCGACGCTCGCCGGCCCGGAGTTTTTCCGGACGGCGGTCGGGTTGCAGAAGCGCCATGCGCGGCGCGGGGCAAAGATCTCCAATCGGATTCAGACGAATGCGACCCTTATCGGTGACGAGCTTGCCGCCGTTTTCGCCAAACACGGGTTCCGCGTCGGAGTAAGCATCGACGGTCCGCCCGATCTCCATGACCGGCAACGGCCGTACGAGTCCGGTCGCGGCTCGCATGCGGCGGTGATGGGTGGAGTGGAGACCTTGCGCCGTCACGGCGTCGAGCCGGCCGCCTTGACCGTTATCACGGCCGAAACCGCACACCACGCAAGGCGCATCTATCACTATCTGAAGAGCGCCGGATTTCATCAGCACGAGTACACGCCGTGCGTCGAGTTCGCCGCCGACGGCTCACTCGCCCCCTCGGCGGTCGACGGCGACTCGTGGGGGCGTTTTCTGTGCGATCTCTACGACGAGTGGTGCGCCGATCCGGAGCCGGCGCGGATAGCCCAGTTCGACGCGATTATGCGCGTTGCCGCCGGGGTTCCGGCGCAGCTGTGTGCGCTGGCGTCTACATGCCGCCAGCGTATGGTCGTCGAGCATAACGGCGATGTCTTCCCGTGTGATTTCTTTGTTAAGCCCGAATACCGCCTCGGTAACGTTGCCGAGGACACGTTCGAAACGATGTGGAACAGCCCGCATTTTCGTCGTTTCGGTGCCATGAAGCGCACCGTACCGGAGGAGTGCCGCGATTGCGCGTACCGGATCTACTGTCGCGGTGGCTGCCCCCGGCACCGCATCGGCAATGCGGCCGACCCGATCGCCGCGGCCGAGAGCTCGGAGATGCCGGTTGGTGAGTTGTGCAGCGGGTGGAGACGCTTCTTCGATCACGCGCTCTCCGATCTGGAGATCAAGGGGCAGGTTGCCCCGGATCAGGGAATGCCCGTTGCGATTGACACTCGGGTGATCGGACGGTAGCATCGAGCACGATTATGTCAGACTTGCGCATTCGCTCGGTCGATGAGTCCGACCTCGGCACGGTGCTCGGCACCGATGTAGATTTCGAAGGGGAGATGACCTTCGACCAACCGGTCATAGTAAAGGGCGCGTTTCGCGGAACGATCGATGCCGAGTCGACACTCTACGTCGGTAAGGACGCCCAGGTGAATGCCACGATACGAGCGGCTGTCGTAAGCATTCAGGGGCGAGTCAAGGGTGATGTTACCGCGGCGACCCGGGTCGAGCTCTTTTCGACCTCGGAGCTGAACGGTAGCGTGAACAGCCCGGATATTATCATGCAGAGCGGTGCGCTTCTGAACGGCACGTGCCGTATGTCACGTCGACCCGACGCCTGACCGACCTCATTACCCGAGCGCCGTGATCCGACCGTTTGCCCGGCTTGTAACAAGATTTAGTCGGTCGACCGGCCGAAATTGTAATTTCCGGTTTCGAGGATTATACTCCTACTGTGCGACGATTACTTCTTCTGCTTTGCATCACAATTATCTCCACTTCCTACGCTGTCGCCTCCGACACGTATGTCCGTGAGCCGTCGGTGCTTCCCACCGACCCGATCCTCGAGGCTACCGGCGGCGGATCGGTTGCTATGCCGAGAGGCACGCGGGGCATCCGCCTCAATCCGGCCGACTTCACCGGACCGTTTCGGCTGACTGTCGCCGCCGGCGCCGGCGGGCTTGCGATCGACCCGGAGTTGCTCGACCGCGGTGTTTCGCGACTCCTCGACGGCCGACTCATGCCGTTGCCGCGAAATTTTGCCGAGCTCTACGCCGATCGGTTCAGCGCCGACGGCTTCGGGTTCTCCGGCAGCGGTGACGTGGCGTTCACCGGAAGCGGTCTCGGTCTCGGGATTTCAAGCGATGTCGAGATTTTCATGCGGACGGGGCCCGATTCCGACGATGCGAGCGGTCATCTGATATCCGAGACGGCGCTGGTAGGCGGAATCGCCATACCGTTCACGATCGGAGATTTCGACTTCAGCGCCGGCGGTGCGATCCGTCCGACAATGCGGATTCGTGGTGAGCTGAACGACCGGCAAGCGATCGACGCGTTCGCCGCGGGTACTCCGTTCGATGAAGCGTTTGCCGATACACCGGTGTTGAACGGCTTCGGGCTTGCGATGGACGCCGGTCTCCTCGCGCGGAAGGGAAACATTACATTCGGCGCTGCGGTACGCGATATCGGCGATACCGAGTTCGTGTATCACGAGCACTCGCTCGAGCAAGTGCTGGACAGCATCCCCGACGGAACGCTGCCGAGCGGTGGTGGCGATCGCGAAGGCGAGCTGTTCGATCCCGAAACGACCTACATCACACCTATGAGTACCCGGCTCGGCGTGGCATGGAGCCGGGGCGAAGGTTTCTTTCGGCCTTCGGTATCCGCCGATATCCACGATCCGCACCTCTTCCTGAGCCGCGAGCGTTCGATCTACGAGCATTTCAGCGCCGGCGCCGAGCTCGATATCGGTCGTGTTCTCATCGC
>SLIN01000367.1 GCA_007135605.1 Spirochaetales bacterium
CGTCCGACGCGGGCATCGCGCTCGAGCTGTCTCGTCTGCGCGAGCCGGTCATGAAAGGTCTGCGGCGGAGCGAGTCCTCCCGCTCCGTTTCTGCGTCTCGCATTCGCTGCGTTGCTCATCTGAATCGCTCCTTCAGCCGCGCAGTTGCGCGGGCTGCCGTTTGATCTTCGGCTGTTCCGGCTCGAGAATCATGTCGCTGAGGCTCTTGCCCGCCGGAATCATCGGGAAGACGTTGTCCTCTTTCTCCACTTCCACATCGAGGAGGGCCGGGCCGCCGTTGTAGTCGAGGAAGCTTCGAACCATTCGACGTACGTCCGCGCTTCGTTTGACCCGGAACGCTTTCATTCCGTAACTCTCGGCAAGCTTCACGAAATCCGGATTGCCGGTCAGATCGACGCCGCTCAACCGGTTCTCGTAGAAGAGGTTCTGCCACTGCCGAACCATTCCGAGGTAGCGGTTGTTAATGAGGAGGATCTTGATCGGTAGCTTGTGAACGATCGCTGTCGCCATCTCCGCTTGTGTCATCTGGAATCCGCCGTCTCCCACGATGGCCACGACCGTCTTGTCGGGGCGGGCGAACTGCGCGCCGATTGCCGCCGGTAACCCGAACCCCATCGTTCCGGCTCCGCCGGAGCTGATCCAGTGGAAGCGGTGATCAACCAGATAGTACTGCGCCGCCCACATCTGGTGCTGGCCTACGTCGGTCGAGACGATCGCCTTACCTTCGGTCTGCTCGTACACTTCCTGTATGACATGCTGGGCCTTCAGTTTGCCCCCCTTGCGGAACTTCATCGGGTGCTCTTTCTTCCATCGGAGGACCTGCTCGAGCCACTCGGAGGTATCACCCGGCTCCACGATCGAAGCGAGCGCTTCGACGACCGGGCGTGCGTCGCCGTGAATCGTACAGTCCATGGGAAGCGTTTTGTTGAACTCGGCCGCATCGATGTCGATGTGGATTTTTACCGCGTCGGGGCAGAAGGTATCGTACCGGCCGACGATTCGGTCGTCCCAACGCGAACCGATACTCATAATGAGATCGCAATTCTCGACCGCCTTGTTTGCGTAGGCGGTGCCGTGCATACCGAGCCAGCCGAGACTGAGCTCGTGGGTCTCCGGGAAGCACCCCTTACCCAGCAGCGTATTCGTGACCGGCGCCCGCAATCTCTCCGCCAGGTGTATAACCGCCTTTTCGGCGCCGGAAATCACCGCTCCGTGTCCGACAAGGAGGACGGGGCGTTTTGCCGAGTGCAGCAGCTCCGCCGCCTGCTCGACACTCCCCATATCGAATTGCTCGGGAACGCTGTACCCGGGCAGCTGCATGTCCCCGTGGTAGTCGGCTTCGATCCTGGCGCTCGCGACGTCCTTCGGGACGTCAACGAGGACCGGTCCGGGCCGGCCGGTCCGCGCGAGGTGAAACGCCTCCCGCATAACGCGCGGAAGGTCTTCCGGCTCTTTGACCAGATAGCTGTGTTTCACGACAGGATAGCTGATACCCGAGACATCCGCCTCCTGAAAGGCATCGAGCCCGAGATTGTTGCGAGTCTGCTGTCCGCAGACGATCACCATGGGAACCGAATCCATGTGTGCGGTCAGGATACCGGTTATGGTGTTCGTTGCGCCCGGACCACTCGTGACCAGTACGACTCCCGGCTCACCGGTTGCCCGCGCGTATCCGTCGGCCATGTGAGTGGCACCTTGCTCGTGTCGGCTGAGAACAAGGTTGACGGGGGAATCGACCAGCGCATCGAAGATGGGAATAGCCGCACCACCGGGATATCCGAAGATGCTGTCGACGCCTTCCTGCTGAATTATGTCGACAATCGCCTCTGCTCCGGTTCGTTTGTTCATGCTCATACGAAAACTCCTCGTCAAGTTCGGATGAGACTACGAAACGAAACCGATAGTGTCAATTGTTTTGGGGAAAAGTGCATCAGAAATTTCGCAAAATATCGACAAATTGGAATGGAAATCAGCTTGAGGGACGGTTATCGAACGGATGTAGAGACAAATCCAGGGCAAAATTGGCATTCTGTCGAAAAATCGAACATAAACAAGGATAAGTTGGAGCTGCTATCCCAAAAGTGTTCCTTTTGTTCACGCCAATCGCATGGGCAGCAATAACGCTATTCAGGGTATCCTTTGATGAATTCAGTTGATATAGTACCGGGAACGGAATCCGAGTCGGATTCGTTCGAACCGCAGGAGGGACGCATTGAAGAAGACGCTCAGTGTTGTCGGTGGGGGCTTCGGAGGGCTGTGCTCGGCGTGCTATCTGGCGGCCGCCGGTCACGATGTCACGCTGTTCGAGAAGAACGAATCGCTCGGCGGGAGGGCGCGGGCATGGAATGTCGACGGATTCTCATTCGATCTCGGTCCGTCGTGGTACCTCATGCCGGAGGTCTTCGAACGTTTTTTCCAGGACTTCTCGCGCCGGCGCGAGGATTATTATACCCTGAACCGTCTGAATCCGTACTATCGCATCTTTTTCGGTGGGCACGAGACGGTGGATGTGACCGACGACCTCGAGCAGACGCGTGCGCTGTTCGAGCGATTCGAGCCCGGTGGCGCCGAGCGACTCGATGCATACTTGAAACAGGCCGAATATAAGTACTCGGTGGCCATGGAAGAGTTTCTCTATCGGGAGTACCGTTCGTTCCGCGATTTTCTCAACCGACGACTGCTCATCGAAGGCACACGACTCGGAGTCTTTCGAAAGCTCGATCGGTTTGTCGGCCGGTACTTCAGCGACCATCGTGCCAAAAAGATACTGGAGTATGCGATGGTGTTTCTCGGTACCAGCCCGACCGATGCTCCGGCGCTCTACTCGATAATGTCTCACGTGGATCTGAACCTCGGGGTGTGGTTTCCTCGCGGCGGGATGATCTCGCTCGTCCGGGCGCTCGAGCGACTCGCCGGTGAGCTCGGCGTAACGATCCGGTGCAACACTCCGATACGCGGATTCAATGTGCGAGACAGACGCATTCATGCACTCCGGACGGACAGCGGCGATGAACCGACCGACGGGGTGCTCGTGAATGCCGACTATGCACACAGTGAGCTGGAGTTGATGCCTGATGAAGGACGCAGCTACCGCGAGCGCTACTGGAAGTCAAGAACGCTCGCTCCGTCGTTCTTCGTCGTGTACCTCGGACTCACACGGAAGCTTCGCTCGGTCGTTCACCACAACCTGTACTTCGCCGACGAGTGGGAACGCCATTTCGACTCGATCTTCCGTACACCCGGGTGGCCTGATCATCCGTCCTACTATGTGAGCTGCGCGAGTTACGACGATCCGACCGTGGCGCCGTCCGGACAGGAGAACGTGTTCCTGCTGGTACCGGTCGCCACCGGTCTGGACGATAATACGGAGTTCCGGGAGCAGTACGCCGAGAAGCTCATCGAGCATTTCGAGTCGATTACGGGCGAGGCAATTCGCGACTCTATTGCGATCAAGCGGTTATACTCGCAGCGAGATTTCGCGCACGATTACAATGCGTATCGAGGCACGGCGCTCGGATTGGCCCACACGTTGTTCCAGACCGCCGTCTTCCGCCCGAGTCAGCGCAGCCGGAAGGTCGACAATCTTTACTACGCCGGCCAGTACACACATCCCGGAGTCGGGGTACCGATGACCTTCATCAGCTCGCGTGTTATCGCCCGTTCGATGGCCGAGGAGCTTTCATGAATGTCGACGCGGTTCAGAAGAGTGTGTTCCGGCGCGGCAGTCGAACCTACTTCAATTCGAGCATCTTCTTCCCCCCGGCGATCCGACGGGATGTGTACGCGCTGTACGCATTTGTGCGCATCGTCGATGATTTCGTAGATTCCCAGCCCCAGGATCCGGCCGGTTTCTACGAGTTCCGCAGGCGCTATGAGCGCGGTATCGCGACCGGGAGTCCGACCGGTGACCCGATTATCGACTCATTCGTCGTGCTCGCGATCAAGCGTGACTTCGATCCGGCGTGGACGACCGCCTTTCTCCGCTCGATGGAGCTCGATCTGACGAAACGGACGTATGCCACGATCGACGAGACACTCGACTACATCTACGGCTCCGCCGAGGTGATCGGACTTTTCATGGCGAAAGTGCTCAGTCTTCCCGAGGAGGCGTTGTCCTCGGCGTCGATGCAGGGTCGAGCGATGCAGTATATCAACTTCATTCGCGACATCGATGAGGATTGCAGCCTCGGGCGGCAGTATCTGCCGGCCGAAGAGACGTCGTTGGGCGATTTGCGGGAGAGGACAGCGCGCGAGAATGAGTCGGAGTTTCGCCGCTTCATTGCGCGACAGGTCGACCGGTATCGGGATTGGCAGCGCCAGGCCGAGAGCGGGTACCGGTTTATTCCCCGACGCTATCTGATTCCCGTGAAAACGGCGAGCGACATGTATAACTGGACGGCCGACAAGATTGCAGAGAATCCGTTTATCGTATACCGAAAGAAGTTGAAACCGACTCGACCGAGGATTTATCGAACCGTACTGGCGAACTCTCTTTTCGCCTGAATGCCCACGGTCTTGCCCGGAGTAGCTCATGATCGAACATCTCACGAAATACAAGAAAGCCATCACCGATTTTCTGACAGAGTATCTACGGCGCCAACAGCGCGTCATTTTCGAGGGAACCCGATTCGGACACGATGTCGCCGAGCGGCTGCTGACATTCTCGCTGCAAGGCAAGATGATTCGCGGCTCGCTTGTCTACATCGGTGCCGGCGTGTACGGGCACGCGGACGATGACCCGGCGCTGCTCCGGATGGCGGCGGTCATGGAGCTTCTGCAGAGCTTTCTCCTGATTCACGATGACATAATGGACCGTGACAGGTTGCGACGCGGTGCTCCGTCGATCTATGCCCAGTACGACGAACTCGGTCGTGAGGAAGGTATCCGCGACCATCTTCACTTCGGCGAGGCAATGGGTATCTGTACCGGCGATGTAGCCATCTTCCTTGCGACCGGGCTGATCGCCGACGAGTCGATCCCCGACGAGCACCGGAGATCGCTTCTCTCGGCGGTCTCATGCGAAATTTCCCGGGTCGGTCTGGCGCAAATGGGAGATGTCTACCACGGCGTCTCACCGGCGGAGATCGCCGAAGAGGATGTTATCAACGTATATCGCCTGAAAACCGGTCGATACACCTTCTCGCTGCCCCTTTGTTGCGGTGCGATACTCGCCGGCGCTCCGGAAGAGGAGCTTGAAGCGCTCGGACGAATCGGAGAAGGGCTCGGAATCGTGTTTCAAATCAAGGACGATGATATCGGATTGTTCGGAACTACCGAGGGAATTGGAAAGACGGTAGGGAGCGACATCTCCGAGGATAAGAAAACGCTGCACAGGATTGAGCTGTTCCGACGCGCTTCCGAAACCGATCGAGCGGCGCTCGAACCGCTCTTCGGCGCCCGCGCTATCGGCACCGGGCAGGTCGACGATGTCCTGGAGGCGATGAGACGGTACGGCGTCGACACCTACGTGCAAGAACGTATGCAGCAGTTCGCAGATCATACGGCCGATATGATCCGCAGCGACCTTCGATTGGTGACCGAGCGCGGCAGGCAAATGCTCGAGTCGCTGCTCGAATACAATCTGACTCGATCGCAGTAGTCCAGGGGTTGTCGGACATGCGGTCGGAGTCAAACGCCCGTTGCCACCGTTGCCGCGTACTCGAGGAATTCGGCATGGATGCGACGATCGGCGGTCAGCTCCGGGTGGAAGGTTGCCGCCCAGATCCCGTCGCGTGCGATGAGCACGGGATTGCCGTCGAGAGATCCCAGTACGCTGATCCCCGTACCGACGCGCTCGATTTTCGGTGCACGGATGAACACTCCGCGAAAGGTGCCGCCGGAAGCGAGCTCGATATCAGCCTCGAAACTTTCCCGTTGCCGCCCGTAGGCATTGCGCCGTATGCCGATATCGAGCGAACCGAAGCGCACCTGATCGCTTTCGACGATCTCCCGCGCGAGCAGAATTGCTCCGGCGCACGTTCCGAATACCGGCATACCGCCGGCGATCCGGTCGCGGATCACCTCGAGCAATCCGAATCGCTCGCAGAGCATGCCGATCGTAGTGCTCTCGCCGCCGGGGATAATCATTGCATCGGAGCGTTCCACCCCTTCCGGGGTACGCACGGCAACCGCCTCGGCCCCGTGTCCGGTGACGGCATTGATGTGCCTGGCGAAATCGCCTTGAAACGCGAGGACTCCGATGCGCATTGACTACCAGCCGCGACCGGCGAGCCGCTCTTCTTCGGCCATGGCCGAAGAGCTCATTCCGCTCATCGCTTCGCCGAGGTCTTCGCTGATCTTCGCGAGCTTGTCGGGATCGTTGTAGTAGGCTACCGCGTCGACGATCGCCCGCGCCCTGCGCTCGGGGTTGTTGCTCTTGAAGATGCCGCTGCCCACGAAAACCGCCTCCGCTCCGAGTTGCATCATGAGTGCTGCATCGGCGGGGGTGGCGACGCCGCCGGCGGAGAAGTTCGGTACCGGTAACGTGCGGCGTTCGGCAACTTCAACGACGAGCTCGTACGGTGCGCCGAGGTCGCGGGCTGTGCTCATCAGTTCTTCTTTGGGCAGTACCGAAATTCGGCGCATCTCACCGATTACGGTTCGCAGATGACGCACGGCTTCGACCACATCGCCGGTACCCGCCTCGCCCTTCGTCCGGATCATGGCTGCGCCCTCGCCGATGCGACGGAGCGCTTCTCCGAGGTTTCGGCAACCACACACGAACGGAACCTTGAACGAACGTTTTTCGACGTGGAACTGATCGTCGGCCGGAGTTAACACTTCGCTTTCGTCGATGAAGTCTACCCCGAGACTCTGCAAGATTTGCGCTTCGACGAAGTGACCGATCCGGCACTTGGCCATGACCGGGATCGAGACCGCGCTCTGGATTCCTTCAACAATCTTCGGATCGCTCATCCGGGCGACTCCGCCGTGCGCGCGAATGTCGGCCGGCACCCGTTCGAGCGCCATTACCGCCTGCGCCCCGGCGTCCTGGGCGATCTTCGCCTGATCGGGAGTCACGACATCCATAATGACGCCGCCTTTCAACATCTCCGCGAGCCCGACCTTTGTTCGCCAGTCGTCGCCCTGTCTATCTGACCACAGTGTATTGCTCATCTGCGATAAGCTATCGAGGGAGAGGTCAGCAGGTCAATGGAGAATCGGCACCGCGTTGTGCTACACTGGCGGCCGTGGCGGAGATTAGTGCTTACACACACATTGGAGAACGCGTTGCGAGTGTTCGCGAGCGGGTTCACAACGCGTGCCTGCGTTGCGGCCGGTCGCCCGAATCGGTGCGCATTATGCTGGTATCGAAAACGCGCACTGCCGAGGAGATTGCTGCGGCGATCGACGCCGGAGCGCGTTTCTTCGGGGAAAGCAGAATTCAGGAGATGGCTGCAAAATGGGCTCCACGCTCCGGCGGGGACCGGCCGGCTCTCTCTGCGCGGTCGCCGGGGGCTGAGACGGTCAAGCGGAGCGAGATTCGACTCGAACTTGTCGGGCATCTGCAGAGCAACAAGGTGAAGACGGCGGTCGAGTACGCGGACGCGGTTTGCAGTATCGACAAAGTGTCGACGGTGGAGGCGCTGGAGAAGCGGCTTCCAGTTGTCGGCGCCGGGGCAGAAGACTTCGAGTCAAGAGATGGCGCGACAATGGACCGCGTGTCAATGGACATCCTGCTGGAAATAAACACCTCCGGCGAGGAGAGTAAGTTCGGCGTGAGCGACGACGAAGCTGAAGTGTACGGGCTGGTTGAGGCGCTGCTGGCCCGGTCGTCGTTGCGGCTTCGTGGCCTTATGACTATAGCGCCGTTCGTCGAGGACGAGCCGGCGATCCGCGCCTGTTTCTCGCGTCTACGGGCGTGGTACGAGCAGATCGAGGCTCGATACGCACTCCCGGCCTGGGATACCCTCTCCATGGGCATGAGCGGCGATCTCGAACCGGCGATCGAGGAGGGCAGTACGGTTGTCCGACCAGGCACCGCTGTGTTCGGCCCGAGGAAGGGAACTGCATGAGACCGCGGTCGTGTACGTCGATACTCGTAGCGTTTTTCGTCTCTGCGGCGATGCTCGGCTCCCCCCTCGCCGCGAGGGCCGACGAACCGGAGCCGTACGATCCGGATGAGTTTCCACGCCTCGCACGTGATCTGCGCCGCTTCGAGGTCATATCGCTCGGTACGATTCCGTTGACGCTCCTCTTCACGACACTGGGGTACCGCCTTTACCGCGTGTCAACCGAGGATATCTCCTGGCGCGATGCCGGTGTGTTCGATGCCGATCAGCGACGGCGCGTGTTGACGATCGGCCTTTCGCTCAGCGCAGCGGTTGGAGTGCTCGACTTCATTCTCGGCAGAATAGAGGAGGAGTGATGAGCGACGCTTCGCAGAGTCCGTCGAGTGAGAGCGCCGGACAACTTCAAGGAGTCGTTGACGAGGAGTACGCCGGCGCTCGACTCGATGTCTACCTGAGCAGGGCGCTGGCCGGCTGTTCCCGCAGCGCGCTGAGCGCCCGTGTATCCTCGGTATCGGTGAACGGCTCCGCGGCGCGGCTGAGTCGAAAGGTCGCAGCCGGCGACCTCGTGGTGTGTGAGTTGCAGGCCCCGGAATCGCACGAGATCGAGCCGGAGCCGATCGAGCTGGAGGTGCTCTTCGAGAATGACGATGTCGTTGTCGTGAATAAGCCGGCCGGTCTCGTGGTTCATCCGGCGAACGGCAACTGGAGCGGTACGCTCGTTCACGCGCTGCTGTACCGCTATCCCGATCTGGAGAGCCGGTTCGGAACGCGAGAGCGGCCCGGAATCGTACACCGGCTCGATAAGGATACATCGGGAGTTCTCATCGTTGCAAAAAACCTCGACGCCCATACCAATCTCGCCCGGCAGTTCGAGCGGCGAAAAGTGGTGAAGCGCTATATCGCGCTCGTGCGCGGCGCCCCTCCGGCGAGTATCGGACGCGTGGAGGGATGTATCCGTCGCGATCCGCACAACCGGAAGCGCTTCGCATGGTCGGATTCGAACGGGAAGCCGGCGAGAACCGATTATCGAGTGCTTGCGCGATTCGAGCGGCACGCGCTGGTGGCTCTCTCGCCGAAGACGGGCCGGACCCATCAGCTTCGCGTCCATATGCATCACTGTGACTGCCCGATAGTCGGGGATGAGGTGTACGGTCGTCGCGATCCGCTCGGACTCATGCTCCATGCCGCACTGTTGACGGTCAGATTGCCGGGAGAACGGACGGCACGCACCGTTACAGCTCCACTTCCGGAGCGAATTCGTGCTGCACTTTCGGAATGTGCTTCTCCGGGGGCGTTCGAAGCTCAACGTTGGTACGACGTTCTGCGCGAATGGTAGTCGGGGGTCCGTACGCCGGGAAGACGAACGTTTCCGGCGGTAGATCGTCGAGCACACTTTGAAGGCCTTCGATGAGAAGCGCCTTTGCATACCCTTGCGGCAGCTCGCTTATGAGTCCGGCGGAAAACATCGGACCGGGAAAGAGCGCCCCGGCGATCAGGTACATTACGCCGTCGATCCAGCTACCGGGAAGCTGTATGGCTCGCACATCGAAAGAGGCGACCCGGAACTCCTCCGTGTCGGTGATCTCGCGGGATCGTTGTCGATCGGTCGGCGGCTGCCGGCCGAATACCGGACAGTCATAGATCCGCTGAAAGGTCCGCACACCTCCGGCGTGGTGGCGCTCGTTGCGCGTTAGTAGAATCGCCGCCGGCTCGAACCGGTGATCTTCGATGATCGCGAGCAGCTCGGCGTCCATGCTGCCGGGATCGATGACGATCGCCGCGCCGGGACCGTCCGGCGCGAGCACGTACGTGTTCGAGAAACCTTCGAGCGAAAGGTGATGGAAAAGCCTCATACCAGATCTCCGGGTATTCCGTATGCAGCGTACTTCTCTTGTCCCGGAATGCCGTATGCATCCTGAAGGTTGCACGAGCGGTATCGAAGATTCACGCGAGACGAGCGTGTGAAATCGGTTCCCTTCACATTACAGTCGTTCAAGAGGCTGTCGCTTATTTTGGCGCCGATAAACCGGCAATCGAGCAGGTCGGATCCAGTGAAGACAGTCTTGTGTACGGTGCTGCCGTTGAAATTGATCTGCAGCAGAGTGGCGTTATTTCCGCCGCACGAGTCGACGTAGGAGCAGGTGAATACCGAGCCGCGCAGACGGGCATCGTCGAAACGGCATCCGATGAGAACGGCGAAATCGAAAAATGAGATGTCGATCATCGCACCGGAAAAATCGCAGTTAATCAAGCGACACCCACCGAACGTACAGCCGTTCAGCACCTTGTCACGGAAATCGATGTCTTCGAGGGTTAGACCTTCGAAGGCGAGCCATTCGAGCTCCCGGTTGCTACCCACTATCTCTTCGAGCCGTTCTTGGTATGTGGTTCCGATGTGCCGTGCGCATTCGTCGCCGCCGAGAACCGCAACGCCGGCACACCCCGGTTCGCGACACGCCGCCTTTTGTACCATGCCGTGGTCGAGCCTACAGCGCCTCCGCCGTTCGGGCAAGTGCGCGGCGGGCACGGGTCACTGCCCGGGAGTTTGTCGGACTTCACTTCGGAATTGAATATCGGACAGATACACCGACATCGGAATGCATACCTGTCGGCGAGAATATGCGCTAAGCCGTTCCGATATTCAATTCTGCCCATATGCCCGACAAACTCCATAGGCGGCTTGACAGTGATACGAAAATGGCTCGACAACGGTCTGCCGAAGGGGTAGAGTCGTACCGCTGCCGGCCGGCATTTTCGACTAAGCAGGCGACGTTCCGTGCCGTTGCAAATACAGAAGGAGTGTCACATGCCCTCCCTTTTCGGCGTGCAGAGCTACTGTTTCCGTAACACGAACGATAACGCACAGACCGCCGAGCTCGTGAAATCGTGTGGACTCGATACCATCGAGGTATGCCGGGTCCATGTCGATTTCGAAGATCAATCGGCACATGCCCCGGCGATCGAGGCGTATCGCAACGCCGGCGTGGAGCTTGTCAGCATCGGTGTGAATCCCATCGATACCGACGAAGCGAAGGCACGCTGTCTGTTCGAGTTCGCGCGCAAGGCGGGGCTCCGGCTCATGAGCATCGATTTTCCGATCGAGGCCGTGCCCGAATGCTTTGCCCTGGCCGACCGACTGGCGGAGGAGTACGACATCCGGTTAGGGGTCCACAATCACGGGGGGCGGCACTGGCTCGGCTCCGCGCAGGCGCTGCAGTGGGTGTTCCGGCATACTTCCTCGCGGATCGGAGTGTCGCTGGATACCGCCTGGGCGCTCGATTCGAGAGAAGATCCGGTGGAGATGGTCGATCGCTTCGCAGATCGCGTGTACATCGTACACCTCAAGGATTTCCTTTTCGATGAGGCGCGAAACCCACGCGACGTCATCGTAGGAACGGGGAATCTGGATCTGCCGGCGCTCGACAAGGCGCTCGCCGATACCGGATTCACCGGTCCTGCGATACTCGAATATGAGGGGGATGTGGAGGATCCGGTGCCGTCGCTGCGCGAATGCGCCGAAGCGGTACGCACCTCGATGCCGCGAACCATCTCGTGATGCCGGCGCTCCACCCCGCGGCAGCCGCGCCCGACAACGTGGCTCGCTTTTGACATCGCAATGGTACTCTGCAAAGCTACGCGAATGCAGACACGGAAGGTGGTGATCGCCGGGTGCGGCGGCATTACCCGGGCATGGATGAACGCGGTCGAGCACTTCGACGACGTGGAGATCGTAGGTCTCTGCGATCGAGACCCCGGTCAGATCGACGCCTTCAAGGAACGCTGGCAGCTTTCGAAGCTTATCGTCGGCAGCGACCTCGCGCAGGTAATCCGTAGGAGCGCAGCCGACACCGTCTTCGACTGCACGATACCGGAGGCTCATCCGTCGATTACGCTCACCGCCCTCGAGTGCGGGTGCGACGTGCTCGGCGAGAAACCGATGGCGCCGTCGCTAGAGCGGGCCCGGGAGATGGTTGCAGCCGCCGAGGCGACGGGACGGACCTACGCAGTCATTCAGAATCGCCGATACAATTCGGCGATCAGGCGCTTTCGTAGCGCGTTGGAGCACGTCGAGCTCGGAGCACTGACTACTCTCGATGTCGATTTCCATATTGGAGCCCACTTCGGCGGGTTCCGGGCGGAAATGAGCCATGTTCTTCTCCTCGATATGGCTATCCACACCTTCGATCAGGCACGATTCATCAGTGGGGCCGATCCGGTGTCGGTGTATGCCGCAGACTGGAATCCCCGCGGCTCGTGGTTTCGCCACGGAGCAAGCGCGGTGGCGTTCTTCGAGATGAGCGATGGACTCCGGTTCACCTATACCGGGAGCTGGTGTGCCGAGGGGCTTAACACATCTTGGGAAGGCTCGTGGCGTGCGACCTGCGAGCACGGCAGCGTGACCTGGGACGGAGGTGCCGGAATCCATGGTGAACGCGATGCCGGCGGCGAGGGGCTGATTCACAACTTCGAGCCGATGCGGGTTGCGACAGAGCACGCCGAGGACGGCGATCCCGCCTGCACCGGGCACGGCGGAGTGATCCGCGATTTTCTCGACGCACTGCACACAGGCACACGGCCGATGACCGACTGCAGAGATAACATCAAGAGCATGGCAATGGTACTGGCTGCGGTCGAAAGCGCGGAAACCGGCGCGAAAGTTACGATTCCCAAGGAGATACTGAGGTGCGAATAGGTACACTGGTTAAAGGCACCGGAGACGTCGCCGAATACATCCGCCGGATTCTGCCCTATGGGTTCGAATCGTTCTCCATTACGTTCTGGAAAACGAACAGAGACATCGACTTTCCCAAGCTCGCCGATTCCGTTCTTGCCGCCGTCGACGGCACCGACGCCGAGATCTCGGCGCTCGAAGTCTTCGGTAACCCGATGGATCACGAGGAAGCCGACAAGGAAACACTCGCATCCTGGGAACGAGCGATTGATGCTGCGCCGCTCTTCGGCGCCGATATCGTGGGTGGATTCACCGGGCGGCTGCGTGGAACTCCGATTCACGAGAACATCCGGCGTTTCACCGAAATCTGGTCACCCCTCGCCGAGAGAGCCGAGAGGCGCGGAGTGCGGATCGCGTTCGAGAACTGTGATATGGGCGGAACCTGGCAGACCGGTGACTGGAACATCGCCCACAATCCCACGGCGTGGCAGCTCATGTTCGATGCGGTCAGCGCAGCACACGTCGGCCTCGAGTGGGAGCCCTGCCATCAAATGGTGAGCCTCATCGATCCGCTCCCGCAGATCGAGGAGTGGGGGCACAAGTTCATCCACGTTCACGGCAAGGATGCGACCGTGAGGTGGGACATCGTGCGGAAGTACGGGGTGCACTCCTCGATGCACAGAGACGTTGCACTTCCCGGGCAAGCTCAGGTGGTTCCCGCGTTTGCCTCGCATAGGACACCGGGATTCGGGGACTCCGACTGGACCGAGATCATCTCGCGCCTGCGCAGGGCCGGTTACAACGGACCAATCAATATCGAGGGATGGCACGATCCGGTATACTGCGGGGACCTGGAGATGACCGGACAGGTTCACGCCCTTAACTATCTCAAACGCTGTCGTGGAGGCAGCTTTGTCCCGAACCCCGAGGTGTAGCCGCTCCGGCTCGCGCGGCGAGTGAGAGACGGGCTCCCATAGTGCTCGACGTCCCGGCTCGCTTCGCGATACACTGAACTGCGAGCGAAGAGTATGACGCGATGTTTTTCGTGCGGCGCCGAGCTGCCGCATACGTTGCCGTTTCACCGTTCGGACCGATGTCCGCAGTGTGATTCGGAGGTAAGGGTCTGTCTGAACTGTCGCTTCTACGATCCCGGCTCGCACTGGGAATGTCGCGAGCATATTCCCGAGCCGGTACGGGACAAGGATCGCGCAAACTTCTGCGACTACTTCCAGCGGCGTCACGATGGTGGGGCGGCGGGCGCCGGGGATGCGGACGACGACCCGACGTCGGCGCGAGACGCGTTTAACAAGCTTTTCGGCGGATGAGCGTCTTGAACGAATTCGAGAATATCCGCCGCCCTGTCGTGGTTCTGTTCGACTCCGGGGTCGGTGGGCTCGCCTATGTGCCGTCGGTTACCGAGCTCTTACCGCGGGCATCAATAATCTACATAGCCGACAACGCACACTTCCCGTACGGCGAGCGCGACGACCGGGAGGTCACCCGAATCGTAGTGGAGCGCATGGCATCCATTGTCGACTCGATATCGCCGGACGTTGTCGTTCTTGCGTGCAACACCGCCAGTGTCGTCGCGCTCTCGGCCGTTCGCCGCGAGTATCCCGGAACATCCTTCGTCGGGGTGGTGCCCGCCGTCAAGCCGGCGGCGAACGTATCGCGCAGCGGGAGGATCGGCGTGCTCGCGACAAGCCGTACGGTGTCGGGAGCCTACCTCGACCGGTTGGTTGACGAGTACGCTGCGGGCTGCGTCGTAGAGCGGATCGCCGGTGGCGAGCTCGTGCGCTTTGTCGAGTATCGGCTTCCCGATGCCGGGGCGGTTGAGCGGGCAGAGGCGGTGGAGGCGGCTATAGCCCGGTTCCGGGACCTGCAGGTGGATACCGCGGTGCTCGCATGCACGCACTTCGTCCACCTGGAGCGTGAGATAGCGGCTGCGTTCGGAGGTGAGGTCCGGGTAGTCGACTCTCGGGACGGAGTGGCGAGGCGCGTTCGCGATATCGTCGAGCGACGCGAGGTTGTCGACGACGAGATCCCCTCGAACGAAGGATCGACCGATCGGCTGCTCTGTATGTGTACGACCGCCACGGACGATCGCTACGCGCGATTTGCGGATCTGTTCGGCTTGGACTACGGAGGTGTCTTCACGCCTGTTCGCACACGTGAAAAGCTCGAACGCACGGCGGACCGGTGGCGTAATCGGGGCGGCGAAGGCATGGAGACGGAGGCTACGTGAGCGAATCGATCCGTGATTCGGAACAGAAGCATTCATGGACGATACTCGAAGTCGATCGGATTATCGATGCGCTCAGTGCGCGCTGCCTTTCGCCGGCCGGGGTCCGCTCGTGCCGGGCTCTCTCCACGACCGACGATCGCGAAGAGCTCGAGAACAGGCTCGACCGGGTCGGCGAATACCGACTCGCGCTCGCCGAACACACCGAGCCGGGCTCACTTCGTTTTTCGGATGTATCCGAGTCTCTCGACACGCTCAAGGTAAAGGGTACACAGCTGGAAGGCGAAGAGCTGGTCAGTCTCGCACATCTTGTCCGTTCGTTTGTGCGGCTGGCCGAGTGGCTCAGGGACGCCGGTTGCGCCCCGTTCCTCGTTGCCGATCTTGAAGCCGTTCCGCTGCCGAAGGAGTGTAGCGACCGGATTCTCTATCTGCTCGATGATGGCGGGAACGTGCGCGAAGAGCGTGTTCCCGAGCTCAAACGGATTCGCGAACGTATTCGTGCACTCCAGCAGGAGATCGACCGCAGAGTTCGCGGCTACTTCAACGATCCGCGGCACGAACAGTATTGGAGCAGCGATGCCCCTGCTTACCGTGAGGGGCGTGTCGTGCTGCCGTTGAAGAGCGACTTCAAAGGGCGAATTCCCGGGATCGTCCACGACGTGAGCGGGACCGGACAAACGATCTTTGTCGAGCCGCTCGACATCGTCGAGCAGAACAACGAGCGTGCCGAGCAGGAAGCCGAGTACCGAAACGTTATCCGCCGCATCCTCCTCGAATTAACCGATGCCGTATTCGAAGCGCGAGATGAGTTCCTTGCCGTCGAGCGCACGGTTGCGGAAATCGACACGGTGCGCGCCCGCGCCCGTTACAGTCTCGACGTTGATGCGGTGCGACCGGCGATCGGATCGCAGATCCGGCTCCGACAGAGCCGCCATCCGCTGCTGCCGCGGGCGGAGGTCGTTCCGGTGGACATTGTCATGGAGCCGCCGGTTCGATGTCTGATCGTCACAGGACCGAATACCGGTGGCAAGACGGTCGCCCTAAAGAGTGTCGGGCTGTTGGCCGTTATGCACCAGCTCGGTATGGAGATTCCGGTTGGAACCGGAAGCACACTGCCGCTCTTCGACACGATCCTTGCCGATATCGGTGACGAACAGAGTCTCGAGCAAAGTCTTTCCACGTTCAGCGGACATATGCGGAATATCTCGGCCATGATCCGCTCTGCCACCGAGCGCTCGCTCCTTCTCATGGATGAGCTCGGAGCAGGCACCGATCCGCACGAGGGTGGAGCACTTGGCATGGCCATTCTTGACGAAGTCGCCGCCCGAACGTGTCACGCCCTCGTCACCACGCATCACGGAGCACTCAAGCGGTACGGGTATACCCACGAAGGGGTAGCGAACGCGAGTATGGAATTCGACGAGACGAGTCTCGCGCCGACCTATCGTCTGCTTGTCGGTGTGCCGGGCAGCAGTCACGCGCTCTCGATCGCCGAGCGCAGCGGCGTCCCGATTTCGGTTCTGAAGCGTGCGCGTGAGTATGTGACCGACGGAGCGAGCGACACCGCGGAGATTCTGCGTCAACTCGAACAAACGCAGTCCGAGCTCGCCGCTGAACGGGATGTCTTGAAGCGCCGGGAGGTCGAGTTGCAGCGTGTTCTCGACGATCTCCAACAGCGCGAAGCGGAACTCCACCGAAAGCGGGAGGAGCTGAAGGCGGGCAAATTACGCGATCTCGATCGTTTCGCAGCGGATGCACGGAGCCGAATGGAAAACCTGGTTCGCGAGATTCGCGAGGGCGAGCTTGACAGCTCGAAGACCAGGCGGGTGAAGCAGTTCATATCCGAGCTCGGCGAGGGTATTGAGGAGATGCGGGGTGATGAGTCGGACGCCGTCTCCGTTGCCCGGCCTCCGGCCGGGCGGGACGATACCGAACGATCGGCACGCAATCGAGCCGCCACCGACCACGGGTCACGAGAATCGCAGCATCATCCGATCTCAGAAGGCGATACCGTTCGCCTTACACGGTACGGTACTCGCGGTACCGTTGAACGGCGTGCGAAAGGCGATAGTTGGGTCGTGCTCGCCGGATCTATGCGGCTGTCGGTACCGGAATCTGAAATGGAGCGACTCGAGTCGGCTCCACCGCGCGAATCGGCAGCCGTCGAACACCGTGGGGTGGACACCGTAGTGCCGTCACGTTCGCCGGCCTTCGAGCTCGACATCCGCGGTGAGCGTGTGGCCGAAGCGCTCGACCGGGTAGAGCGGCAGCTCGACGACTGTCTCGCGGCAGGCAGAACCCATTTCGGCATTCTTCACGGGAAAGGCACCGGCGCGCTGCAACGGGGAGTCCACGATCTTCTCAACGGTCGACCCGAAGTCGCATCGATCGATTTCGCCCGTCCGGAGGAAGGAGGCACCGGAAAAACCCTCGTGACGCTGAGGGGGTGATCCGCTGCACCGATCACTCGGCCGGACGCCCGCCGGGTTGGATTGCCACGGGGGCTTGCCCCGCGATACCGCATCGACCTATTGTCGGGTGCAATGAACGTGCGAATCACCGCTGCTGTTCTTCTTTCTGTCTTTATCGCGTTCCTCCTCGTGGGTTGTCTCTCGATTGAAACGACCATCCGCTTCGATGACCGAGAATCGGGATCGATCGAAATGCGCTACGATATCGATGAGGAATATGTCGCTGGGGGCGTGGTCGACGGGCCGTCGGGCGAGCTGCCGTTACCGATTTCAGAGACGGAACTGAAGCGTTCGGCCGCGGGGATCGAGGGGATTTCGCTGGAGCGGTATCAAACCGCTTCGAACGACGGTCGTTACAACGTTCACGCTACGTTTCGTTTTACGACTCTCGCCGCACTGAATCGCTTTTACTCAGGCGTTGCGGGAGCGGACGGCTCAGACGCCGATCGTCCGATTCGTTTCGACGGGGATCAATACGAGCAGTTGATGTTCAGCGGCTTTGACGAGCCGGTTGGTGGTGAGGAGCGCGAATTCCTCGAGCTTCTGCTCGGCGAGGAGCGGCTCGCGTTCCGGGTTGTCCTGCCACAGGCGATTGCCGTCGCTAATATGGGCGAGCGAGAGGGCGATCGGGAGGTGTACCTCGCGTTGGGAGCCGAGGATCTTTACGACAGTGTTGAGCCGGTGTACTTGCGGGTTGAGATGGAGTAAGCCTCCAGAGGGGAGTTTGTCGGACATCCACCGGAACGGCGCGATTTCGCCTTGATGTCGAGGCGTCCACCGGTTACACTACCCCGCGCCGATTGCAACAGCGGAATCTAAGGACTATCCGGCGAATCTTCTCGTCCCGGCGACGAGCGGCACTTCGACTTATACTGTGACGTATTCGGTGGTCGCCGGCTGCGGATTCTCCCACGCAATCAGCATACGTACGCCAACTACTAATGAGGATACCGGAATGGATGCGCAGTTGAAGGAGCTCATTGAGACGATCAAGTCCGAAGGCATCGAGAGTGCCGAGGCTCGGGCTCAGGAGATAATCGATCAGGCCCAATCGCAGGCCGACGATGTCGTAAAGGCGGCACGCCACGAGGCGGAAGAAATCAGGAAGCAGGCCGAGAACGATGCTCAGAAGGCAAAGCAATCGGGCGAAGCCGCACTGCGACAATCGGCGCGCGACCTCGTATTGAACGTGGAGAACCGTGTTACGAAGCTGTTCCGCAAGCTGATCGAGCAGGAGGTTGCCGGCCAATATAGCGCGGAGCTCGTCGCCGAGGCGATTGTCGCAGTGGTAAAGGGCTGGGCCGAGAAAGGGGAGACGTCGCTTCAGATTGCACTTTCCGAGGATCAGCTTTCCAAGGTCGAAGAGTCGCTTCGCGGCAAGCTCGGTGACGAGCTGCGCTCGGGGGTAAGTCTTGTTCCGTCCGGACGCGTGACGAGCGGATTTCGAGTGATCGAACAGGATGGCGCTGCCTATTACGATTTCACTGCCGAGGGTGTGGCGGAGGCTCTCAGCGAGTATGTATCGCCTCGGCTGGCGGAGATTATTCGCGAAGCAGCCAAGTCGGAGGAGTGACCGTTGGCCGGCTACTACTACGCGGTGGCGGCGCTTCCGTCGCTCTTTTTTGACGCCGATCCTCCCATCTCGAAAGCGGAGCTCTTCGAGTTTCTCGAACGCCAGTTAACCGGCTCGGACCTGGCGCTGCTTCGAGCAGCCGAGATCGAGGAGGCGTTGGTTCGCGCGGTTACCGAACCGGCGCGCCGTGACGAGGAGAGTGTCACAGCCGACAACGACGGCGGAACGGATCGTCCCGCTTTTTCATTTACGGACGAGGAAGTAGGGAGTACCGGTTCGAGGGTGGTTTCGGCGTTTCGTTCATTCGATCGTGCATTGCGAAACGCTCTGGTACCATTACGGACCGACGAAACCGACAAGATCGGTCGGTTTTCGCGTGCTGCGGTTCCGGAATTCGCATCGAGAGCGGAAGAGATCGCGCGGGAGGCGACTTCCGCAGCCAATCCCCTCGAGGCCGAAAGGGTGCTCGATCGCGGGCGGTTCGAGTTCCTCGAAGAGCTCGAAGTCGGGCATTATTTCGATTTCGAGCGAATCGCAATCTACTATCTGAAACTGCAATTGATCACCGTGCGTTCGGCCCGTACCTACGAGGCTGGACGAGAAACGTTCCAGGCGAGCTACGAAGCCGTCCTCGATCGCATGGGTGATATTCGAAGCATATAGCGAGCGTTCACGACTGTTGTCGCAGCTGCCCACAACGGTCTGGCGCGAATTTCGCGAACCGGAGTGATATTGAGATGGCCGAAACGAAAGGAAATGTACTGGGCGTCAACGGCAATATGGTGACCGTGACCGTCGACGGTGAAGTGGCACTGAATGAGGTCGGGTATATTCATATTTCCGACGACACCAGATTGAAAAGTGAGGTAATCCGCGTCCAGGGTAACCAGGCGGAAATGCAAGTATTCGAGCAGACGCGCGGTATCGGCGTCGGTGACACGGTGTCTTTTACCCGCGAGATGCTTGCCGTACGTGTCGGACCGGGATTACTCGGGCAGGTTTACGACGGCCTGCAGAATCCGCTCCCGCAGCTCGCAGAGAGGTGCGGCTTCTTTCTCGATCGCGGGGTCTATCTCGACGCCTTGGATCACAATGCCAAGTGGGAATTCAACCCGAGTGTGGAAGAGGGCGCGCGAGTTGAAGCCGGAGACACGCTCGGAACGGTGCAAGAGGGTATTTTCGATCATCGAATCATGGTTCCGTTTTCGGTCCCCGGCACCATGACGGTGTCGACGATCAAGGGCGTCGGTTCGTATACGATCGATGATACGGTTGCCGAGCTCCAAGATGAACACGGCAAGAACCATGCCTGCACCATGACCTTTGAATGGCCGGTGAAACGCCCGATCTCGCTCTTCGAAGAGCGGATGAAGCCCGACGAGCCGATGATCACGAAGGTACGTCTGCTCGACACATTCTTTCCGGTCGCGCGCGGCGGTACGTACTGTATCCCGGGGCCGTTCGGAGCGGGTAAGACGGTACTTCAACAGATCACCAGCCGCCACGCCGAGGTCGATATCGTTATCATCGCCGCATGTGGTGAACGAGCCGGTGAGGTCGTCGAGACGCTCCAGGAGTTTCCCGAGCTTACCGACCCCCGTACCGGCCGCACCCTCATGGAGCGTACCGTAATCATCTGTAATACGAGCTCAATGCCGGTCGCGGCGCGTGAGGCCTCGGTCTATACCGCGGTGACGATTGCGGAGTACTACCGCCAGATGGGTTTGAACGTTCTGCTGCTCGCCGATTCGACCAGCCGCTGGGCGCAGGCGATGCGTGAGATGTCGGGACGCTTGGAAGAGATCCCCGGTGAAGAGGCATTCCCCGCATATCTCGAGAGCGTTATCGCATCGTTCTACGAGCGGGCCGGGGTGGTTCGGTTGCGCGATGGGTCGATCGGTTCGGTTACGATCGGCGGAACGGTCAGCCCGGCCGGCGGTAATTTCGAAGAACCGGTTACGCAGGCGACACTGAAGGTTGTCGGGGCATTCCACGGTCTATCGCGTGAACGAAGCGATGCGCGCAAGTACCCGTCGATCCATCCGCTGGAAAGCTGGAGCAAGTATCCGGGAGCCATCGACACCGGCCTCGTCGAGTATTGCCGTGACATTCTGCGGTCGGGTAATGAAGTCGACCAGATGATGAAGGTTGTCGGCGAGGAAGGCACGAGTCTCGAGGATTACATCACCTACCAGAAATCGGAATTCCTCGACTCGGTATATTTACAGCAGAACAGCTTCGATCCGGTCGACGGGGCGGTTACGGTCGAGCGGCAACGGCACGTGTTCCGGATCGTGTTCGACATTCTCTCCGCGGAGCTCGATCTTCCGAACAAGGATGACGCCCGCGTGTACTTCAACCAGCTTAGACAGCGCTTCCTCGATTACAACGGCGCTGAATGGGATACCGAAGAGTTCCGGTCAACGGAGGAGGATGTGGTGAAGCTTCTCGGGCAGAAGCGCACTTCAACCGACCCGCGAGCCGAGGAACTGCGGCGCCAGGCGGACGCCGGAGTAGGAGCGTAATGGAATGAAAAAAATCTACAGTCAGATTCAGCAAATTGCCGGAAACGTTATCACGGTTCGTGCCGAAGGGGTTCGCTACGGAGAGCTCGCACTCGTCTCAAGCCGTCACGGCCGGAGTTTGGCGGAGGTGATCCGATTGAACGGCGACGAGGTCAGCCTTCAGGTTTACTTCGGTGGACGCGGTATTTCCACCGGCGATGAGGTGCAGTTTCTCGGCCACCCGATGCAGGTCAGTTTCAGCGAGAATCTCATGGGGCGTATTTTCAACGGCAGCGGTGAACCTCGCGACAACGGCCCGGCGCTCGAAGAGGAAATGATCGAGATCGGAGGCCCCTCGGTCAATCCGAGCAAGCGCATCTTGCCGAGCAAGATGATTCGCACCGGTATCCCGATGATCGACGTCTTCAACACGCTTGTCGAAAGCCAGAAGCTGCCGATCTTCTCGGTCTCCGGTGAGCCGTATAACCAGGTGCTTTCGCGGATCGCCATGCAGGCGGAGGTTGATCTCATTATTCTCGGTGGGATGGGGTTGAAGTACGACGATTTCCTCTATTTCCGCGATCAGCTCCAAGCGGGAGGTGCGATGGACCGCACCATCTTTTTCGTTCATACCGCGAGCGATCCGATCGTTGAATGTATCATGGTTCCCGATATGGCCCTTGCGGTTGCCGAGCGCTTCGCACTTCAGGGAAAGCGTGTGCTGGTGTTGCTCACCGATATGACCAACTTCGCCGACAGCCTGAAGGAAATCGCGATTACGATGGAGCAGGTACCCTCCAACCGTGGGTATCCGGGCGATCTCTACAGTCAGCTCGCGTCGCGATACGAGAAGGCGGTCGATTTCCAGGGCGCCGGCTCGATCACGACGCTCGGCGTTACGACAATGCCCGGTGACGACGTTACCCATCCGGTACCGGATAATACCGGCTATATAACGGAGGGTCAGTACTATCTGCGAAACGGACGCATCGAGCCGTTCGGATCGCTCAGTCGACTGAAGCAGATGGTCAACAAGGATACGCGTGAAGACCACCGGGCGCTCATGGACGGCATGATCCGGCTCTACGCCAACTCGAAGGAGAGCGTCGAAAAGCGTTCCATGGGGTTCCGTATGAGTGAGTGGGACAACAAGCTACTGAAGTACGGAGAGATTTTCGAAGAGCGGATGATGGATCTGAGCGTAAATCGCCCGCTCGAGGAAGCGCTCGATGTCGGATGGGAGATCCTCGCCGAGTGTTTCGAACCGGACGAAACCGGTCTGCGAAGCCAGCTACTGAGCAAGTTCTGGCCGGCGAACAACGACGTCGGGAATATTGCAGGACAGGAGACGGCTTAACAATGGCTGCGGTGAAGCTCACAAAAAACGAGCTCAAACGCCAGAACGATATGCTCAAGCGCTTCCAGCGCTACCTGCCGACCCTGCAGCTGAAGAAGCAGCAGTTGCAGATGGTGATCCGGCAGGTTGAAGCGAAGCGGCGTCACGTGGCGGAACGCCGCGAAGAGCTCGCGTCCGATCTCAATGAATGGATTGCGGTCTTCTCCGACAATTTTCACCTTGAACGGCTGATCGATATCGAGCGTCTGGTAACCGAGAGCGGAAACATCGCCGGGATAGAGATTCCAGTGTTCAAAGAGTTGCAGTTCCGTATCCTCGACTACGATCTGTACGCGTACCCGTATTGGGTGGACTCGGGGATCGACCGGCTCAAGGAAATGCTCTCGTGCGATGCCGAAATGCGGGTTCTTGACCGGCAGCTGGAGATTCTCGGTGAAGAGTTGAGGATTACGAGCCAGCGGGTGAATCTGTTCGAGAAGATTAAGATACCGGAGACGAAGGAGAACATCCGCCGGATTCGTATCTACCTCGGTGACCAACAAACAGCCGCCGTGGTACGGGGGAAGATCTCAAAGAACAAGATCAACAGAAGCGAGAGTACATGATAGTTCCAATGAAAAAGGCTCACATACTGAGCCTTGCTACCCGCCGAAAAAGAACGACTCAGGAGCTCGGCGAGCTCGGAATCGTCCACGTTACCGTGGAGAGTGCCGATAACGATCGTCTTTCCGACCTGCGTCGAACGCGTGAGCACATTCAGCGCGCATTGAGATCGCTTCCGGAGACGGAGCAGTCGACCGATGATGAGGAGTCATCGATCGTAGAGATCGATCCGCTGCATGCCGTCGATCAGATCATCGGACTCGTCGATGAGCGTCGGGAGCTCGACGACCGGCGTCAGCGGTTGGAAATGGAGGCGGAACAGCTCGCTCCCTGGGAAGACGTCGGCCCCGCCGACCTCGAGGCGATCGAGCAGGCCGGGCTGCAACCGGCACTGTACGTGTTGTCCGGGGAAGAGGCGGAGCGCTTCGCCGCCCCCGGTCACGTGTTTACGATCTACCGAGCAAAGGACCGGGTGCACTTCCTGGTAGTTGCGCCGGCCGATTCCGAGTTGCCGGACGGTGTCTATCCGCGGCCCACTCGCACACTGAGCGATGTCGAAGCCGAGCTCGGAGAGGCGCGGGAGCGCCGTGTCGAGATCGACCGGGAGCTTCTCGAGCTCGCTTCGCACCGCGCGGCAATAGAAGGTGAGCTCGATCCGGTCGAGCGCGACATAGAGTTCGAGAGCGTGCGAGCCGGCATGCAGGAGGAGGGGAAGGTGCTCTGGTTCACCGGGTGGGTGCCTGCATCGAAGGTTTCCGCGCTCCGTTCGCACGCCAAACAGCACGGATGGGGGCTGCTGGTCACCGATCCGGCCGACGATGAGGAGCCACCGGTGCTTGTGGAGCGCCGCGGTGTTTCCAAGCTCATCAAACCGGTGTTCGATCTGATCAATACAACTCCGGGATATCGTGAACGGGACATAAGTCTTCCGTTCCTGCTTTTTCTCACCGTTTTCTTTGCGATGATTCTCAGCGATGCCGGCTACGGTTTGCTTCTGCTCGTAATCTCGGTGTTCTTCATTGTCCGTTCGAAGGCGCGTGGCGGTCCATCCGGAGTGGCGATTCTGCTGTTGACTGTGATGAGTGCGGCGACGGTCGTGTGGGGGGCGATGAGCGGGGTCTGGTTCGGATACGAGCCGATACTCGATAATCCGTTCTTCGCACAGTTTGTCGTCCCGGAAATAAATGCGTTTTCCCCCGACAGTATTGAAGCGGTTATAGCGGTGTGTTTTGTTCTGGCTTTGATCCAGCTGACGCTCGCGAGAATATGGAATTTTGTCACAAAGTTAAAAGAGCCGCACAAGCTGAAGGCGCTTGCCGAGCTCGGATGGCTCGCGGTTCTGGGGGGTGTCTTCAATCTCGCATTAACGCTGGTTGTAAGCGAAGAGCAGTATCCGTTTCTGCCTGTCTCTCTGTATCTCGTTATCGGCGGGCTGATTGCAGTACTTCTGTTCGCGAATCAGGATGGAAACTTTCTTAAGGGTGTTCTGGCCGGGTTCAGTTTCACGAACCTTATCGCGACGGCTCTCGACGGGATTAATGCGTTCGCGGATACGATGAGCTATCTGCGGCTCTTTGCTGTCGGACTCGCAAGTGTTGAAATCGCCGCGGCCACGAATGAACTCGCCGCCCTTGCCGGAGAGGGGCTGGGGTTCATACCGGCCCTGCTCATCATCGTGTTCGGCCACTCGCTGAATCTTGCGATGGGCGGTCTGAGCGTCCTCGTTCACGGGGTCCGCCTGAATATGCTCGAGTTTTCGGGCGCGCTCGGCATGGAGTGGTCCGGTTCCGAGTACCGGCCGTTTCGCTATAACACATAGACGACTTCCGGCCGGCGGCCGGGACAATCGATGGAGAAATCGGGACTAAGGAAAAGATAAGGAGACGTGATTAATATGGATATCGGATTAATATCGGTGGGAGCAGCTCTTGCGCTGGCCGCGATGGGCTCGGCGCTTGGTACCGGTACGGCCGGAATGGCGACTGTCGGTGCGTGGAAGCGCTGTTTTCTGCAGAATCAACCTGCCCCATTTCTGCTGCTCGTATTCGTCGGCGCTCCTCTGACGCAGACGCTGTACGGATTCATCCTCATGGGGCAGTTGCAGGATGCGGCCGCCGAGGGCGTGGACGCCGGTCTATTGCTCGGAATCGGGATTTTCGGCGGAATCGCCATGGGATTTTCGGCGTGGTTCCAGGGTAAGGCGGCAGCCGGTGCATCGGACGCGCTTGCTGAAACCGGAAAGGGGTTTGGAAACTATCTTTTCGTCATAGGTATCGTCGAGACAGTTGCGCTTTTCGTGATGGCGCTCTCGATTGCAACGCTGCCGTAGTAAACGTATGGGCGCCACCACCGGTGGCGCCCATTAACCCGTGAACGAGCTCCTGTTCTCGCAGGCGGTTCCGGCCGATAATGGTGGCAGGATGAACTGTCGGGTAATGCGCATAGCGCTCATTCTCGGATGCCTGTCTCTGCTCGCGCCCGGTCTTCCTGCGCAGGAGACAGAGCCACTCTGGGCGGTGCTCGAAGCGGGGCGACGACACTTTCGAAATGAAGAGTACGGAGAAGCGCTGCGACGGTTCCGGGAGGTACTGGAAGTGCAGCCGGAGAGCTCGGAGGCTGCGTACTCCATCGGCCGTATTTTCGAAGAACACGAGGATTTTCGCGAAGCGCTCCGGTACTACGAGCGGGCCCTGGACGGAACGGGCTTCACTATCGCCGACCGTGAAGCGAGAGTACGGTATCGCCGAGCTCGTATTCACGAGGTGCGGAGCGATTTCGGGAGGTACGAGCGGGAAATGGAAGCGCTGTTCGAGCGCGACGAGTTTTTCAGCTCCGACGAGACCGCGCCGCAACGGCAGAACCAACTGCGGGTGGTTCGCGAGCAAAGCCTTTCGCGGGCACTCGTACTGTATCGCATAGACCCCGGCCCGTTTGCCGACGCGCACACCGACTACGGTGGATACCTTGTCCATGCCGGACGCTTTGCCGAGGCGACTCCCCACTTGGTGCGAGGCCTCCTGGAGACCTTCTCGCACGCGATTGAGCGCTACCGCCGTGTCGAATCGGGGTACAGCTTCGACACGCTTCAATCCTTTCTGAACGAGATCGAATCGGCACCGGAGATCCTGGATTTCCTCGAGGAACGTCACGTATGGGAGGGTATGTACTATCTTGCCACGGCGCTGTACTTTGACGGCTACTCGACGCGCGGGGAGGAGTTGTGGCACTTTCTCAGCGGGCGGGCGCAAGCAGGTGAGTGGGCGGATGCCGCGGTTCGGCAGTTATCGTCACCGCGACCCCCGACATTTCCTCGCCGCTCGCCGTAGAGTTGCGGTGTATATCAGCGACGGCGGCGTCAGGTTCGCGCATTTGTGAAAGAAATACATATTCGCGGTGCACGCGAGCACAATCTAAAAGACATCGATGTCTCGTTGCCCCGTGATGCGCTGGTGGTCATATCCGGCCTGAGCGGGTCGGGTAAATCGAGTCTCGCTTTCGACACGATTTATGCCGAGGGAACGCGGCGTTATGTCGAGTCGCTGTCGAGTTATGCCCGTCAGTTCCTCGGTCGTATGGATAAGCCGGACGTCGACCACATTGAAGGGCTCAGTCCGGCCATTTCCATCGAGCAGAAGAGCACCAATCGTAATCCCCGCTCTACAGTTGGAACGATCACGGAGATATACGACTACCTCCGCCTGCTCTATGCGCGAGTCGGTGTCCCCCACGATCCGACTACGGGGAAGCCGGTTCGTCGCCAAAGCCTCGACGAAATCGTAGACCGAATTCTTTCTCTGCCGACCGGTTCGCGAGTAATGATACTCGGCCCGGTGGTACGCGGGCGTAAAGGCGCACACGCTCGGGTTTTCGACGACGCGCGCCGGGCAGGATATACTCGGGTCCGCGTAAACGGGCAGGTGCTTACGCTCGAGGAGGATCTCGCCCTCGACAAGAACCGGAAGCATTCGATCGAGATCGTTGTCGATCGCCTCAGGGTGAAACCGGAGGCGCGAACGCGGGTCGCACAGTCGGTCGAGACCGCGCTCGAGCTCGGCTCCGGATCGATACTCGTGCTCGTGATCGAGGAGGACGGATCGGAGCGAGTAGAACGGTTCAGTCGCAATTACGCGTACGAAGACTCGGAGCTGAGCGTACCGGAGCTGGAACCGAGACTGTTCTCATTCAATAGCCCCTTCGGAGCATGTCCGGAGTGCGACGGGCTTGGCGTCACGCTCGAGTTCGATCCGCAGAAGGTGGTCCCCGACCCGTCACTCAGCTTCAACGACGGCGGCCTGGCTCCGTATAATCCGGGCAGCTCCTGGCATCGGAGCCGTTTCGAAAGCCTTGCGAAGCACTACCGCTTCAGCCTCGATAAACCGATCGGCGAGCTCGACGAGAACGCCCGGAATGTAATCTTCGAAGGAGCCGACGACGAGCTC
Source organism: Spirochaetales bacterium (assembly GCA_007135605.1). Classification (GTDB taxonomy): domain Bacteria; phylum Spirochaetota; class Spirochaetia; order DSM-27196; family SKKC01; genus SLAN01. The sequence continues at coordinate 27,874 of SLIN01000367.1, forward strand.
GGTGTGGCAGTCGAGAGCGATCGCGGGAGCAGCAGGTTTGAGTACACGATGAAGTTCTCCGGCGTGTACGCCGACCTGCGAAGGCGCTACCGTGAGTCCGGTTCCGACGGAGTACGTGACTGGCTGGAAGGATTCATGAGCAGAACGCCGTGCCCGGCCTGTGAGGGAAAACGACTGCGTCCGGAGGCGCTCACGGTGCTCGTGAACGGTCTCGGGATACGCGATCTCTGCGCCATGAGCATTCGTGAATGCCGGCTCTTTGTCGACGATCTTTCGCTTACCCCCACGGAGAGACAGATAAGCGACGAGGTAGTTCGCGAAATCGGCTCCAGGCTCGATTTCCTGCTCAGCGTTGGACTCGGTTATCTCAGCCTCGATCGCTCGGCAGGTACGCTCTCGGGAGGCGAATCGCAGCGGATCCGTCTTGCTACTCAGATTGGCTCACGTTTGATGGGTGTGCTCTATATCCTGGACGAGCCGACCATAGGGTTGCATCAGCGTGACAATGCCAGGCTTCTCTCGACGCTCGAAAGGTTGCGCGACCTCGGCAACACGCTGATCGTGGTGGAGCACGATGAGCAGACGCTTCGCGCGGCCGATTATATTGTCGACCTCGGCCCGGGTGCCGGCGTGCACGGCGGGTACGTTGTCGCTTGCGGACGTGTCGACGACATTCTCACCTGCGAAACAAGCCTTACCGGTGCCTATCTCAGCGGGCGTCGGCGAATTGAGCGACGTCGCGAGCGGCGAACCGGTGACGGCAGGATGGTTCGAATCACCGGATGTCGATCGAATAACCTGACCGGCATCGATGTCGAGATTCCAGTCGGCACGATGACGTTGATTACCGGGGTTTCCGGCTCCGGCAAGTCGACCCTCATGACCGGCACTCTATATCCGGCACTCGCGTCGCGGATATCCGGTGCCGTCGTCGAAGAGGGGTTATACGACTCGATCAGCGGCATTGAGCACTTCGACAAAGTGATCGAGATCGATCAGAGTCCGATCGGTCGAACACCGCGCTCGAATCCGGCTACGTACGTCGGATTGTACACGATTATCCGCGAGCTGTTCGCCGGATTGCCGGAGAGCCGTGCAAGAGGGTACAAACCGGGACGGTTCAGCTTCAACGTGAAGGGGGGGCGCTGTGAACACTGCCAGGGAGCGGGCACCATCACCATCGAAATGCATTTCCTGAGCGATGTATACGTGACCTGCGATGTATGCGGCGGAAAGCGGTTCAACCGTGAGACGCTCGATGTTCACTATAAAGGGCTTTCGATTCACGACGTGCTCGAGCTGACCGTCGAGGAGGCGTACGATATCTTCGCTGCGGTTCCCGCCGCAAGGCGCAAGCTGAAGAGTTTAATGGATGTCGGATTGGAATACATCCGGCTTGGACAGAGCGCATTGACGCTCAGCGGAGGTGAGGCGCAACGAATAAAGCTCGCGAACGAGCTCTCCAAACGTTCAACCGGGAGAACAGTCTACTTTCTCGACGAGCCGACAACAGGTCTTCACTTCGCCGACGTCCATAAATTGATCGACGTGCTCCAGTTGCTTGTAAATGATGGAAACACCGTCGTGCTGATCGAGCATAATCTCGACGTGATCGCTCAGAGCGACTATGTCGTGGATCTGGGCCCGGAAGGTGGAGACGGCGGGGGCTCGGTTGTCGTATGCGGAGCTCCGGAGGAGGTTGCCGCGTGTGAGGAATCGCATACAGGGCGATTCTTGAGGGAAGTACTCGACCGGGAGCGAGTTCTATAGCCCATGCTCCGACGCCGCGCTACGCTGCGAGTTACGTTCGTTGCGTTCTTCCTCTGCGTCGGGACTTTACTCGCCCCGCAGGCACTCGACTTCGATGCGTTGCGCGCACGAGACATCGAAACGGCCGACTACTATGAGCTGGTCAGTTGGGCGGAGGAGCTCAATCTTTCCACTTCCGGAGCGCGTTCGGACCTGCAACGCCGGATCGCCGACTATTTCGATCTCGAAATCTCCACGGCACCGCGCGAGGAAGGTCGAAGGACCGTACGTATCGAAGCCGCTGAGGACTTGCAGTACTTCGAGATCGATGAGATCGAGCACGATTATGTACGACTCTCCGGCGGTGTGCTGATCATACTGAGCGATCGCGACGATGAATCGCGACACAGAATCGAGGCCGACGAGGTCATCATTAATCAGAGCGAAGAAGTGCTCAGCGCGTACGGAGCGGTTCGCTACGAGATCGAGCGAGACGGTGAGGTAGAGCGTTTCGAAGGCGATTCGCTGACCGTTGAGCTGGACTCGTGGGCCGGGAGCTTCCTCTACGGCACGTCGACCCGGCCGCGGGAGATCGAAGGAGAAGAGCTCGAGTTCCGTTTCACCGGAAGCGCCATTACCCGCAGCGCAGACGATACGATCGTTATCGACGACGGCGTTATCACTTCGTCGAGAGCCGACCCGCCGAACTACCGTATCACCGCATCCCGTATCTGGATTCTCGATCCGGGCGACTGGGCGCTACAGAACGCGGTGCTGTACGTGGGACGGGTACCGATGTTCTACTTCCCGTACTTCTTCCATCCCGGCCGTCCGCATATCTTCCATCCGTCGTTCGGATATCGCGACCGCGACGGAGCGTACGTTCAGACGACCTACTATATACTCGGTCGGCGCGAGGACGACTC
>SLIN01000244.1 GCA_007135605.1 Spirochaetales bacterium
ATCGCACGACGATCCTGGTCGCTCAGCGGGTGTCGACGCTCGCGCTCGCCGACCGGATTATCGTGCTCGAAGACGGGGCGATCAGCGACATGGACTCGCACGATCGGCTGCTCGAGCGCAATGCACTGTACCGGACCACCTACGCCGCGCAGACCACCGCCCCGGGAAGCCCGATCCAGGAGTCCACCGAATGATCAGCAAGAGCCGCGTAGAACAGGTCCTTGTCGACAACGATAAGGAAACCGCCGAGTTCGACTGGCCGCTGTTCAAACAGTTTGCCGCCTATCTCAGACCGTATCTCAAACAGTTGGCGGTCATGTACTCGCTCGCGATTCTGAATGTCGTCTCCACCGTGCTCATTCCGATCGCGTTGCGCCACGGCATTGATACGCATATCGCCGCCGGCGATGTTTCCGGACTGCTGCGGATCTCGGCGCTGCTTCTCGGACTGGTCACAGTGCTCTATCTTTCGGCGCGGGGACAGGGCCTGTTCATGGTCCGTATCGGGTATCGGGTGCTGTACGAGCTGCGCCGCGATCTCTTCGGCAAGCTGCAGTACCTCTCGTTTCGCTACTTCGACCGCGAGCGTGCGGGGAAGATCATGAGTCGCCTGACCAACGATGTGCAGGTACTCGAGGAGCTGCTCCAGGCCGGCCTCGACACGATCGTCGTCGATGCATTCATGATCGTCGGCATCACCGCGGCGATGTTCCTGCTCGACGCCCGGCTGGCCCTCATTCTCCTTTTCACGATACCGGCGTTCGCGCTGCTCGTATTCGTTCTCCGGACACGGATCCTTCATGCCGGTCGTCGCATACAGCGCAAGCTCGGATCGGTCAACGCGTTCCTCAACGAATCGATTTCCGGGATCAAGGTGATCCGCGCCTTCGCCCGCGAAGACGAGAACACGGCGATGTTCCACGAAATCAACGCCGACTACGTCGCGCAGGCACGACGCTTCTATCCGCTGCTCGCCGTCTTCTGGCAGTGTGTGATCATGCTCGCCACGATCGGCCCGGCAATGGTACTTGCCGGCGGCGGAATTCTCCTCGCACAGGGGACGATAACGCTCGGAGTGATTGCGGCCTTTCTCACCTACATCAACCGCTTCTTCCAGCCGATGCAGAAAATCAGCAATATGATCAACCAGCTCAGCCGCGCGATGGCATCCGCCGAGCGGGTATTCGAGATCATCAATCAGGAGCCCGACATCGTAGATGCACCCGGTGCGAAGCGCGATGTATCGATCGGCGGTGAAGTGGAGTTCCGAAACGTCTGGTTCGCGTACGAGGGGGAGGAGTACGTCGCCCGCGATCTCTCCTTTCACGTGGAGCCCGGCGAAACGGTAGCCATCGTCGGACCGACCGGCGCCGGCAAGACGACCATCATCAACCTGCTCTGCCGTTTCTACGATCCGTTGCACGGTGCGGTTCTCGTCGACCGATACGATCTGCGCGAGCTCGCCCAGAGTGCGTATCGCTCGCACCTTGCGGTCGTCATGCAGGACACTCGCATCTTCTCCGGGTCGGTGCTCGATAATATCCGTTTCGGTCGTCCGGAGGCCTCCGAACAGGAGGTGCGAGACGTTGCGAGACGCATGAGCATACACGAGATGATCGAGGCGATGCCCGACGGCTATCTGAGCGAAATCGGCGAGCGAGGATCGAGTCTCTCGCTCGGACAGAAACAGCTTCTCGCGTTCGCCCGTGCGCTCCTCCGCGATCCGAGTATCCTCATTCTCGATGAGGCGAGCAGTTACCTCGATTCGAATACGGAGGCGCTCGTTCAGAAAGCGATGGACGAGTTGAGTCACGGCAGGACGACATTCGTGATCGCCCACCGCCTCGCAACGATTCGCGGTGCAGACCGCATAATCGTCATGGAAGATGGCCGGATCGTCGAGGTGGGCTCGCACGCCGAGCTGCTCGATCGGGACGGCGCATACGCGAAGCTTCTTCATACGCAGTACGCCGCGCGGGTGTAGGTGGCGGGGAGGGTGCGGCTTTGACCGAGCACGGACTGCATGTCTACCACGGCGGCAACGGCCTGCCGCGCTGTCCGTGGTGCAAAGGCGATGCGCTGTACGAGCGCTATCACGACGAGGAGTGGGGTACGCCGGTGCATGACGACCGGCTTCACTTCGAGTTTCTGGTGCTCGAGTCATTCCAGGCCGGCCTCAGCTGGCTGACCGTACTTCGCAAGCGCGCGCGGTTTCGCGAACGGTTCACCGGGTTCGATCCGGAGGCGGTCGCCGCATTCAGCGACGAGACCCTCGATGATATCCGGGGAGATGCCGGCGTCATCCGTAACCGGGCGAAGATCGCGGCGGCGCGAACGAACGCGCGCGCCTTTCTGACGGTCGCCGAAGAGTTCGGCTCCTTCGATCGCTATATCTGGGGTTTTGTCGCCGGAACGCCGCTGGTAAATCGCCCGAGGAGTCTCGACGAGGTGCCCGCCCGTACCGAGCTCTCCGATACAGTCAGCGGCGACTTGCGAAGTCGTGGGTTCACTTTCGTCGGATCGACCATGGTGTACGCGCATCTGCAGGCGACCGGAATCGTCGACGACCACTTGGCCGGCTGCTTCAGGGCCGAGTAGGAAAGAACGGCGCCTGCGCCGGGCCCGCCGGCGCTACACCCGCCGCGCCAATCTG
>SLIN01000006.1 GCA_007135605.1 Spirochaetales bacterium
ATGGCGATTCTCTCAGCGTGGGCGATCAACCTCGACCCGTTCTCGCCGAGCTACATCGTCGGATCGAAAGGGGGACTTCGCGTCGACCCGTTCAGCTTCCATCGCACCGTCGCGGACATCGACTTCGACATGAACACGAACCTCTCGGCGATGGCGCGCCGGCGCAAACTGCTCGACCCGCAGCTTGCGCTCGACATGTCCTCGTCGCAGCACCACTGGGCCGCCGCCCTGCACGGGCGGGTGGAGCTTCTGCCGACCGCCGACCTCGCGCTCAACACGATGCTCATCCAGCAGGGGATCTATCTGTCGCACGAACGCAACAAAGAGGTTACCGCCGGGGAGATCGAGGCGAACTCGACCTCGACGGCGATCAAGGTGTAGCAGCCCGGCAACAGCGTGTAGCCGGACTTGTCGTTGCCTTCGTGATGATGGCCATGACCTCGTCCGGCTACAGCATCGCCTGCAGGTTATCGTAGCTTATTTTGATGGACTCGAACGGATCGCGGCGGCAGACATCCTGCTCCACGACGTACCACTTCACGCCGGCGGCCTTGCACGCCTCGATGATCCCGTTCCAGTTCAGATTCCCCTCGCCCACCTCGGCGAGCACGATCTCGTTGTCGACGATCGTGTAGTCCTTGATGTGGATGACCGACATCCGGTCTGCCAGCCTGCGAATCCAGTCGATGACGTCCGCACCGGCCTTCTGTACCCATCCGGTGTCGATCTTCGCTTCGAGATAGCGCGGATCGGACTCCTCGTAGAGGATCTCGAAGCCGGTTCGGTCGCCGTAGCGCTCGAACTCGAAGGCGTGATTGTGATAGGCGAGCGCAATGCCCTCATCGGCGAGCTTGCGCCCGGTGTCGCTCAGAATCCGGGCGAGCTCCGCGTAGCCTTCCGCCGAGCGCATGTTCGCCGGCCCTGCGGCGAGCGCGGTGTGGTTGCATTCTAGCGTCTTCAGGTCGGCGACCGTCTTCGCCAGGTCGTCGGTCAGCCCATCAAGCCCCACCTGCGTGGCCATGCACTCAAGGCCTACCTCGTCGAGCACCGCTTTGATCGCGGCTGCCGGAATCTCCGGGCTCACCCCCGCGAGCTCGACTGCGTCGTAGCCGGCCGCCTTCGTCTTCTTCATCGCCTCTCGGAAATCCGCTTCGTTCTGAAGCGACTCCCGTATTGTATACAGTTCAAGCGCTATCGGTTTTCCCATTTATTGCTCCTTGGCGGACGTACAGTTACTCAGCGAATGCCGAGCCGCCCCTCCGCATTCGCCCCGATCGGCCGCCCGAGCAGCTTCTCCCACAGCTCCACGATAACCGCCTGAAAATTACCGCCGGTACCGCGCGCCTTCGCGGCGGTGAACACCTCGTCGACGATCGCGGTAACCGGCACGGGGATGTTGTCCGCGCGCGCGAGATCCCGCGCATAGCCGAGATCCTTGCTCAGCAGGTCGACGGTGCCGGTCGGCGCAAAGTCGCCCTTCGACACCGCCTCCGCCGACAGGTCGAGCACCTTCGAGCCGGCCCAGCCGCCGCGGATTGCCTGATGCAATGTGGAGATGTCGATGTCGTGCGCGGCGGCGACCGCGAACCCTTCGGCAACCGAGGTAAAGGCCGCCCCGACGATCATGTTGTTCACGAGCTTGGCCACCCCGCCGCTACCCGGCGCACCGACTCGCACGACCGACGAACCGAGCGCGCTCAGAACCGCCTCCGTGCGCTCCCAGTCGCCCTCCTCACAGCCGACCATGATCGAGAGCGAGCCGTCGGCCGCTCCCGCCGGCCCGCCTGAGACCGGAGCATCGGCGAACGACACCGCGCGTTCGGCAAGCGCGGACGCGATCCGCTTGGTCGCGATCGGCTGGGTTGTCGACATATCGATGACGATGCCGCCGTCGGCGAGACCGGCGCCGCTTCCTGCCGAGTCGCCGCTCGCCGGCCCGGTTCCACCGCCCGCAGCGTCGCCGGCCGAGCCGGCGGCCGCAGCCCCACCGCCGCCGCTCGCGCCATCCACAGCCTCCAGCAATCCTCCCTCGCCGAGCACGACCGTCTCTACCGCCTGCGTGGTCGGCAACGACATGAGAACCGTCCGCGCGCTCTCGCCGACCTCGCCGACCGACTTCGCGCGGGTCACCGAGTCGAGCCCGTCGAAGCGCGATGCGTCGAGATCGAAGGCGATCACCTCATAGCGTTCGGCCAGCCGCTGCGCCATCGGGCGGCCCATCAATCCTAATCCTATAAATCCAACTCGTTCACTCACTTACAGCTCCTTTGTCGGCTCGGAATTCCGGGGACCGTGCCGCCACGATGGCCGACGGGCCGCGCCGGGCACCGGCTACTCGACGCTCGTACCGGCCGCAACGCGGGGCCGCCTTCCGCGCCGGTCGCGCACCGGCACCACCTGCGGTTCACCCCGCCGGCCGCATAATCACCTTGAAGACCTCCGGCGCGCCGGAGTACAGCCGCTCGAACCACTTCGCGCCCTCCTCGAGCCCGATCCGTTCGCTGATCATGCTGTCGAGGTCGATCGCTCCGCGTTCGATCAGATCGAGGCACGCCGGATACTCGCCGGAGGAGGCGCACGAGCCCTGCACGGTCAGCTCGCGGTTGACGATGTACTGCAGCGGCACGCCGATCTTCGGAGAGAGATTGCC
>SLIN01000143.1 GCA_007135605.1 Spirochaetales bacterium
CGTCGATCGCCACACTTTCGCTCTTCTCGATGGTCTTCCACTGGAACGAGTGGTTCATGGGAAGCATCTATCTGAACGACTACTACAAGTGGCCGCTGCAGACCTACCTCCGGCAACTGCTCGCGAACATCGACTTCTCACGGATAACCGCGCACGACATCCAGGCGCTGCGCCAGATATCCGACCGCACCTTCCTCTCGGCGCAACTGTTCGTGGCGACGATCCCGATTATTCTCGTGTACCCTTTCCTCCAGAAGTACTTCGTAAAGGGAATCGTGCTCGGCTCGGTAAAGGAATAGCTCGAAAAAGGAACGGAAATGGCTCAGCAATTCTCGTTCGGTGCGAACTCGTGCCGGATTCTGTTTATGGATGATGATGATGACAACTGCGGCGTGCGCCTGGTCGAGCTCGTGACGACCTCCGGCGCCGCGATGCCCCTGCTTCCGGCCGCGTTCATCGCGGTAGACAATCGCCCGGTGCGCATGCTCGAGCGATTCGACGACCGCTTCGCATGGGCACCGGCGGCCGCACACGGCGGCACACAGGACAGCGCGCCGGGGGTCATGGCTCGCCTCGCAGGTGCGGGCGGGGTCGAGGATCGACCGAGTGGCACCGGCGATCCGCCGGTACACGGCGAGCTCCGCCTTTCGGCCCCCGATGACGGCTCGCACCTTGTTGTGCATGTGTCGCTGCTGGCGGAGGTCGAGCGAACCGTAGCGCTGACCGTCCCGCGTATGCGCTTTGCCGCCTCGCCGTCCGCCCGCTATCTCGACCCGAACACCGGCGGGTCGCTGCGCCCGCGTGAGACTCCCTTTCGGTCGGTTTACCCCGGCGGCGCCTGCATCTGCGCGACATTCGCCGCCGAGCCGGCTGCGGGCGATCCGGTTAGCGCCGGTGCGAACGCTGCGGATCGTCACGCCGCCTGCGCCGACACCGCCGCGACGCACCGCGGCGCAGCACGTTCCGAATCCGACGCCGCCCGTCCGGGCAGCGATCGGGCGCGCGCGCCCGGCCTCGGGTTCGGCTACTTCAACGGAGCCCAACGGCGAATCGAGCTGGCCAATGGCCCCGAGCCCGAGAGTGCGCTCATGTCAGCGACCTTTCGCCGTCTTCGCCTTCCGGCCGGAGTGCGTATGGAGCTTCCGCCGTTCTACCTGACGACCGCATCGCATTGGGACAGCGAGCTCGCTCCGTATCGGGCGTGGGCGGGGCGAACCTGGCCCCTGCGAGACGATAGTCCCGAATGGGTTACGAAACGCAACTGGCTCTTTCACACCGTGCTCGCCAACGAGGACAACGATCGGGCCGACGAGGCGATCGAGCGCTCGATTCGCGAACATGTCGAGTTGTGTCGCGAGCTCGATACCGAGCCGGTAATTTGGGTTCAGAACTGGTGGAGAAGCTGCGATCTGATTCACGGTCGCTTCGGATTCGATCACGTCCAGGGAGATTTCGACCGGGCGAGACCGAAGGCCGAGCTGGCCGTAAGCCATGCGAAGGAGTTCGGTGCACGCGTCTGCGTGTACGTTAACATAACTGCGATCGGAGAGTACTCGGAGTTCTACCATGAGGCCGGCGACGTACTGTTGCAGAACGAGCACGGCGGGCCGGTACGCAACTGGGCATTTCCGATGATGATGCTCTGCCCCGGCGCCCGGCAGACGAAGGAGTACTGGAATCGGATCGTTCGCTACCTCTTCGGAGAGCTCGGGATCGATGCGATCTTCCTCGATCAGGCGGGCGCCGGTCACGAGGCGCCGTACTGCTACCACCCCGGGCACGGACACGACGACCCCGACTGTTACGGGCGCGGAATGCTCGAGTTGCTTGAATCGATCCGATCGACCGTTCGCGGTATAAAGCCCGACGCACTCGTCTTCGCCGAGCTCGCTCACGACGCACGCACCCGGTACGTCGACTTCTGGCTGTGGCACTGGTTTTTCAGCGGCCTCGACCGGGAGCTCGACACGTACGCAGAAGCGCTGGTCTGGATGAAGTACGTGCGTCCCGATGCGGTTTTCGTAGAACAGGAGCCCGCTCACGCCTCCCCGGAGGTACACGCACGGCGCGTGCTCGGCCGAGGTATCTGGCTGAACCCGCACTATCCCGGCCAACAGGTCGAATCGTACCACCTCGACTGCTGGCGGGCGTATCGGGCCGAGCACGCGCTCTTCGAGGGGGCGATTCGCCGCCTCGATTGCGACGACCCGGAGGTGAGCGCGGTCTGCTTCGGCTTCGCTACGGGCCCGGGTGAGGATGAGACGCTCGATCGCGCGATCGTCGGCCTTATGCGTCCCGGTACGATTTCCGGGCAGGAGCCTGACCGCCGGGTCACGATCGGCGGGCTGCCGATCCGCGCGGGAAAATCGCTATCGATCCGGACGCTGGCCGGAGGCGAGCAGATCGCCGAGCTTCAACGCTTTGATCCGGAACAGGAGCTCACACTTCCCTTGCCGGAAGTGGCGGAGACATACCTGATCGAAGTCACAGGTTGAGCACATTCCACCGCGTATTACCGACCGAAACGGCGTTCGCAGGTCGTCGTGCACGCGACCGACGCCGCCCACCGCCCGGCGCCCACCCGGGACGCCGGGCACCGCACATCGCCTGCTTACCGCAACCGGATCGTCCGAATCTCGAACGGCGCGAA
>SLIN01000331.1 GCA_007135605.1 Spirochaetales bacterium
CGGGCGGATGGTTCGCAACTGCGAGCTCGAGAAGGTCCGAATCGTCGGCGAGGTCACGCTCTCGACGAGCAGAATCGCCGACTCGGCGATTGGCGAGCATGCGGTCATCCGTTCCTGTTCGCTCATCGCGCGACAGCTCATTGCACCCGGCGTGCAGATCGAGGCGACGAGACTCGAGCACGAGAGTATCGGTCCCTTCGGCAATGATGTCGATGTTTCGCTCGGCATCGAACACTCGCCGGCGACCACGCCGTTAATCGCCGAAATCGATACCGGCGCGCTTTGCCGACTCGCGGCGCAGGGCGCTCTCACTCCGTTTCCCGACGATTTGTACCGCCTTATCGAGGAGTACCGCGGTTCGCTGCACAGCGACTTCGGGGTGGTCGGCCGCGACGCACGAATATACGCAGCCGGTACCGTTCGTTCGAGCCTCATCGATGCGAACGTCCGAGTCGAGGGGAGCGTTCTCATCGAAGGGAGCACAATTCTATCATCGGAGGACGAGAGCACACGGATCGGCGCCGGAGCGATCGTTCGTCGTGGGCTCGTGCAGCCGGGAGCGAGCGTAACCGACGGAGCCCGGATTTCCCGCAGCCTCATCGGAGCGAAAGCCCGGGTGTGTGACGGAGCCACCGTCAGCGAAAGTGTGATCGGAATTCGCTCGGTTATCGCCCGCGGCGAAGTGCTCTGCAGCCTGCTCGGGCCGCTGGTAAACATGAACCATAACGCACTCCTGATCGCATGCCTCTGGCCGGCCGGGCACGGAACGGTAGGTTCCGGCGCCCAGGTCGGCTCGAATCATACCTCACGCCTGCCCGATCAATCGCTGATCGCCGGTGAGGGGCTGTTTTTCGGTCTCGCCGTCGCCGTCAAATTCCCGGCCAACTACGCGGAGAGCCCGTATTCGGTGATCGCGACCGGACTCATTACCGGTCCGCAACGGGTTCGCTTTCCCTTCTCACTGATAAGCATTCTCGACGATCCGCCGGCAGATGCGCCGACCGGCTACAACCGGCTCATCCCCGGGTGGATGTTCAGCCACAATCTCTTCGCTGTCCTGCGAAGCGAGCAAAAACACGCCGGCCGCATGGGCGTCGATGTCTCTCAGGCACGAGCGATTCGCGAGGAGTCGTTGGCATTGGTGCACGACGCGCTCACGCGGCTCGAATCGGTTGAGCTACCGAGTGACTGGTACGACGACGGACAAATCTCCGGGGTCGGAAAGAACGTTCTCCTCGAGGTCGACAGAAAACGCGGGATCGCCGCGTACCGCGAGCTGCTTGACTACGGCAAAATGCGGGTGACGCTCGACGGCGGTTCTCCGATCGATGAGGCGACCCGAAACCGGTATCTCGAACTGATAGGGCGGTTGAAGATGCGGGCACGCGATAGCAGGGCGCGCGATCACCATCGCGGCGGGCGTATATTCGACGATTACCATCTTCTCCATCCGCACCCGGACGACGATTCGGAGCTGGAGGCGGTCATATCGATTCTGGACGATGAGGAAGAACGCCTCAGAGTGGCATCCGAGGTGTAGGGAGAGACGGAGCACGGCCCACACTGACTTTGACACACGCAGGCGGAGACACGTACATTCATCGTACCTTATGTCGGTCCTTGAAACCCTCTCGAACGCCGGGATTCGCACTTGGCTCGCGCGCACATCGTCGCTCGACCGATATCTTCGGCTTCGGAACGCAGGTACGAAATTCCTCGACGTCGAAGGAACACTCGTCGATATCGCGCGACTGTTCGAGAATGTGGAGTATCCCGGCATAGCAGGCGTCGATGCGGTCGTTCGCGATACCGATTCGACGGTACATATTCGATGCCTGGACGGTCCGCCGTCTCGCGAGGACGAGCGGGTCGACGCGTTCACTCTCCGATACGATGTACAGCGCGAGCGGTACGTCGATCCGGCAAACGTCTATCGGGCTATCCGGTCGGGCGAAGTCGCGGTAACGCCTTCCGAACGTGCGCCGGCGGAACTGATCTGCGATGCGGCGCTCCTCGCCGGTCGCTACCGTTTCGCGGTTGCCGGAGCCCATCAGCTGAAGCTCGCCGACGACGCAAGGCCGCTCGCGGCGGCCGAACAGCACATCTTCCTCTCATTGCTTCTTACCGGTCGCGCGCCGGCGGCCGGGTTGGATCTTCTCCGGGTATCAGGGTTCCTCGAGAGATACTGGAACCTGCTCGGGCCGATGGATTCAACCGACCACTCGAAAGAGTTCCACCCCGAGGGGAACGTCTGGAAGCACACAATGGAGACATTTCGCTACCGGAAAACTCGCGACCTCACCGTTGCATTCGCTCTCCTGCTGCACGATTGCGGCAAGCCGTACGCCGATTCAGAGGGGGAACACCGCTTCAAGAACCATGCGGACATCGGGGCCGAGTATGCCCGGAGATTCCTGATTTCGATGGGGTTCGACTCCGACCTGATCCACGATGTGGCATGGCTAATCCGATATCACATGATTCCGGGCGCTCTCGAATCTTTGCCGCGATACCGGACGCGCGAGATCATGCGCTCACCGCTTTTTCCGCAACTGCTGGAGCTGTACCGATGCGATCTGAGCTCCACCTACCGCGGACCGGACGGCTACTACCGGGCCTGTCGCATCTACCGTAGCTTTCTCAAGCACGAAGCGAATCCGTTTCGCGACGCGGAAGGGAAAAAAGTCGTGCAGCGCTACGTAGAATGATCGGCGAACCGTCGCAGCCACCGCGCGAGTGCTTCTGAATCGGCCGGCATGCGAACGGACTCTCCTTCGAGCTCGAGCGCCCGACGCAAGCGCGACGGAATCTCCGGAGGGGCTCCCGTAGCCTCCAGCACGACTTCGGAGAATTTGCCCGGGTGTGCAGTAGCCAGCACGACGCTCGGCGATGCGGTGGAGCTGGCCCGCGAGACCGCCGCGTCCCGCTTCGTCGGATCGCTCGGACGTTGGGGATCGGGCGAATACCGGGAACATCGATCGGCGGCGGCGAGCCCTACGGCGGTATGCGGGCAGACAGTCACTCCGTAGCCTTCCCGATATCGGCGCATTGTTTCGCGAGTCGTCTCCTCATCCACCGATTCCGCGGCTATGCGTTCACCCATCCGACGGGCATCGCCATCGAACAGATTGCTCAATCGTTCGAAGTTACTCGGCCGACCGACGTCCATCGCGTTCGAGATCGTTGCAATACTCGGCCTCGGGCGATACTCGCCGCTGCGGAGATACTCGGGAACAACATCATTGCTGTTCGTGGCGGCAAGAAACCCGGAGGTCGGCATCCCCGCCTCAGCGGCCATAACACCTGCGGTCAGGTTACCGAAGTTCCCGCTCGGAACGCAGAACAGCGGCGGCGCATCGATACCTGACGCACGAAGGGCAGGCACCGTCCACAGGTAGTACAGGCTCTGGGGAATAAGTCTGCCTAGATTGATGCTGTTCGCGCTGGTCAGTCTTGCGCTCCGCGAGAGCGCCTCATCGGCGAACGCATCTTTGACCATGCGTTGGCAGTCATCGAATGCCCCCTCGACCTCAATCGCCGTCACATTATCACCGAGTGTCGTCAGCTGCTTCTCCTGCAGGGTACTGATCCGTCCGGACGGATAGAGGATGACGACGTCGACGTTCTTCAATCCGTGAAACGCCGATCCGACCGCGCCTCCGGTATCGCCGCTTGTTGCCGTCAGAACTACCAGTCGACCGCCGCGCCGATCGAGCTCACTCTCCAGCACGCTCGCCAGAAACGACGCTCCGAAATCCTTGAATGCACAGGTGGGGCCGTGGAAGAGCTCGAGTAGGAAGTGCCCACCGGCCTCACGAATATGCGGGGCGAAGGGGAAGGCTTTCCGCGCAATTTCGCCCCACCCTCCGGCCGGTGCCCACTCGCCGAGCACACGATCGAGTATCTCAGTCGAAAAACGCGAGAAATCCGGTGCGCGGTCGTACTCACGCGTCACGATGTCGGCGACCGACGGTAGGTCGCGAAGCATATAGAGGCCGCCGTCGGGTGCCGCTCCCCGGATGAACGCCTCGAATATGTCGGCAGCGCGGGCGCCGCGGGAGCTGATAATCGTCGGTCCGCTCATCAGCCGCCCTGGTCGCAGAAGAACGCTGTGTGAACCGTGCGAAGCGTCCGTTCCCGGTCGGCGCCGGAAACGACGAAGCTTATATTCCGCTCCGACGAGCCCTGGGCGATCGCATGAACGCTGATTTTCGATTCACCGAGCGCTCCGAACAGCCGGCCGGATACGCCCGGCTTTCCACGCATACCCTCTCCGATCACCGCGACGATCTCCATCTTCTCCTGGACGTCGAACCGCTCGATTTCGCGCGACGCGAGCTCGGGAGCGAGCTCATGCTCGAGCTCACGAAGTGCCTTTGCAACGTCCTGGGAACGGAATACGAGACAGACGGTGTGCTCGCTGCTTGCCTGCGAAATCATGAGCACGGTAACGTCGGCACGCGCGAGTGCCGAGAACAGCCGTGCGGCCACTCCCGGCATTCCGACCATACCGGTGCCCTCCACGTTGACAATCGTCACGTCTTCCACGCTCGCGATACCGGTAATCAGCTCCGCCCCTGAGCTCTCGTTACTGATTCGGGTACCCGGCGCCGAGGGATTGAGCGTATTGCGGATGATAACCGGGATATCCAGCTCCTGGACCGGAAGCATTGTCGCGGGGTGAAGTACTTCGGCCCCGAAATACGAGAGCTCAGCGGCCTCCTCGAAGCTCATATGGTCAATGACAAACGCCTCCGGAACATAACGCGGATCGGCGCTCAGCACACCATCGACATCTTTCCAGATCTCCACGTGCTCGACCCCAAGGCCGGCTCCGATGAGGCTCGCGGTATAGTCGCTCCCGTTTCGCCCCAGTGTCGTCGTAACCCCGGAGGCGGTGGCGGCGATGAACCCCGGAACGACGGCAATCCCTTCGCGCTCCTCCAGCGTCTCGCGCATGCGCTCGTAGCTCAAGGGGCGGTTGACCCGCGCGCTGCCGTGGCCGCTGTCGGTTCGGATAAACTCGCGCGGATCGTAGAACCGGGCATTCGCGCCCCGATCTCGAAGGACGGCCGCAAAAAGCTCACTGCTGAGCAGTTCGCCGAAGCTCATGACGAGATCGCGAGTACGGAGCGTACACTCCCGCACGAGCTCCACCCCGTGCAATATGTCACCGAGCTCGGTAAAACGCTCCGAGAGCGAGTTGTGCATCGCCTCGGGCGAGCGCAGCAGCTCGCTTGCCACATCGAGATGCTGTTGCCGGAGCTCCTTGACGCGCTCCCGGAACCCGGCTTCGCCGACGGTTGCGTCCGCGGCGGCCCGAATCAGCTCGTCCGTCGCCCCTTTGAGCGCCGACAGGACGACCACGGGCATTCCCGAGGTAGCGCGATTTGCGGCATCGATCACAATCTGTGCGGCAGCATCGATACGGGCGGCATCGGCAACCGAGCTGCCCCCGAACTTCATCACTTTCATCCCGCCCCTTATAACCCGATTCCGCGACGAACGTCAGCACGTTCGACCCGATTCCGCGACGAACGTCGGCACATTTCGCCCGATTTCGTGCCGTACGCCGGCACATCGCGCTCGGTTTCGCCTTTACCCCCACCGTTCGCGCCGGTAGGATATGCGGCGATGGACCAGTACCAGATCGAGGGCGGCTTCCCCGCCAAAGGCCGTATTCGGGCGAGCGGTAATAAGAACGCTGCGTTGCCGTGCATCGCCGCAACCCTGCTTACCGACGAGCCGGTAGTCATTCGCAATATTCCCGAGATCAAGGATGTGAAGGTGATGTTCACCGTCCTCGAGTCGCTCGGGGTATCGGTGGAGCGGCTGGAAGCGGGTGCGTATCGCGTGCATACCCTGAACCTGTCGAGCTCCGAGATTTCGCCGGAGCTGGCCGGACGGGTACGGGCAAGCATCCTCCTCGCCGGCCCTCTTCTCGCGCGAACGGGTCGGATAGTACTTCCGCCGCCGGGCGGGGATGTTATTGGTCGACGCCGGCTCGATACCCATTTTCTCGCACTGCGCGGTCTCGGTGCGCACCTTGAGGCGGACGGTGTCTACAAGCTGAGGGCAAACAAGCTCGTCGGTGACCACCTTTTTCTCGATGAAGCCTCAGTGACCGCGACTGAGAATGCGATCATGGCGTCAGTGCTCTCCGAAGGGCATACGACCATCGAGAACGCCGCAAGCGAACCGCACGTTCAGGACCTGTGCAACATGCTCGTCGATATGGGCGCGAAGATCATCGGTATCGGGAGCAATATTCTGCGAATCGAGGGCGTGAAGCGATTACACGGGACCGAATTCGTCATCGGGAGCGACTACATGGAGATCGGCTCGCTCATCGGCCTGGCGACGGTGACTCACGGAGAGTTGATAATCGAGAAGGCGCAGCCGCAGCACCTGAAGATGTTCCGTCTCGCCTTTAACAAGCTCGGCGTGCATTGGGAGACCGAAGGTGACGATATCCGCGTTCCGAGCGGGCAATCTCTGGCGGTGGTGCCGGATTTCGGTGGAATGATCCCCCGCATCGACGACGCCCCGTGGCCCGGATTCCCTGCGGATCTGATCAGCATTATGGTCGTGGTCGCCACGCAAGCGGTTGGTACTGTCCTCATTCACGAGAAGATGTACGAGTCGCGCATGTATTTCGTCGATCGGCTTATCGAGATGGGTGCGAGGATCATTCTCTGTGATCCCCACCGCGCAGTGGTCAGTGGCCCGTCGCGATTGCGCGGTTCCGAGCTCGTTTCTCCGGACGTGCGCGCCGGTATGGCCATGGTAATCGCCGCGCTGGCCGCTGAAGGGACGAGCGTGATCAGTAACGTGTATCAGATTGAGCGCGGCTACGAGAATCTCGCCGATCGTCTTCAGAATCTCGGCCTGCGAATCGCTCGTCGTTCCGGCTGATTAACCGCTCGTACGCGTCCCTTAGCGCGACAAACTCCGCACCGGTTCCGCCGTCGCGGTCGGGATGTATCTGTTGAGCACGCTCACGGAATGCCCGACGAATGTCCTCCCGCGAAGCCGGCCCGGACAAGCCGAGCGCGTGAGAGGCCTCCGGGTCCCACACGAGCTCGCCGTTCGCGGTATCGCGGATTGATGGGGCCCCGTTGGGGCGAAGCGAGTCGAGAAATGCCAGATGCCGATCGAACGCTTCCTGTCCTGCAACGCCGCGCAATCCGTTCACAATGTCCTCTATGGACAAGCCGGAAGACTCCAGACGTACGAGTTCGGTAACCGTGTTTCCGACTGTGACACGGCTGTCATTGACTGCAGTCAGATGTGCCCCGACCTGCCGTCGCAATCCGGCATTAGCCGGAAGACCTCCTGTCACGCGCAGCGCTCCGGCCACAACCCACAACCACTCGACGTCGCCACCGTCCACGCAGAGGTGCCGCCGGTCGTGTCGGACGAGCTTCGCGGCCGCTATCACCGGAAACTCCAGGAGCCGGCGAATGTCGCGCCTGCGATTTCCCCCGGCGGGCCGGGAACCGCCTTCCGGAGGGCAGAGTGCACGGCGAATCGCAGCGCGTGCGCGCATCTCCGAGATAATCCGATCGAGCAGCATTCCGCAAATCGCCCCTGCCACGACACCCGGCGGCCCGAGCGTCAGGCCTACAAGCGCTCCACCGGCGGTTCCGATATACGACCGTGGGAGTCTGATCATTGTGTACTTCGAATCGCCGCAGCCAGGGCCAGGAGAATGAACAGCGCCTGCACCGCTATGAGTGCTGCGACAGCCGCACCGAACGGAAGTGCGATAAGAAGCAATCCGCCGAGGACTTCCTGTGAGTAGGCCCATGTCTCGACGGCGAGACAGGCGGCGATCGCCGGCAGCGGAAGGAGTAACAAGGCAAACACGGGCGGACGATCGGCATACAGGCTTCGTCGAGCGAGTGCAAACGCTGCAGCCGCAATCGAAACCACCACCACCGTAAACACCGAGACGAGCCGGCGGATTATCTCCTGTCGAACCGACTCCCGGACGAAATCCGCCACGGCGGCGGCGTCGAAAAGGCGAAGAAGATCAACTGCCGTTAGTTCTTTCAGCTCGCTCTGGGCTCGGGAGCTTCGGAGCAACTGGGTCGAGCTTGTGTGGAGAGCAACGATTGACCGGAGACTTTCAGGTCTCGAGCCGATCACGTATTCGGCGTCGAACCCGCCCGTCGGATCGTCGGGGTCCAAACCGCGAACCGCCAGAACTCCTTCAACGAATGCGCCGAGCGGCGCCTGGAAGTAGTACGCGATTCCGTCGTCGTCAAGGCCGACCGCCCGGACGCCGACCGCGTATCGAGCGGCAGGCGCCCCGATGAGCCGATCGAAATGGAAAAGCTCGAAATCGTAATCGCCCCCGGTCTGGACATAGATAACATCGTTCTCACCCGGCAAACCGGCGATCTCTTCGAAATCCTCAACAAAGAACGCGATTTCGCCGGCTTGTTCTTCGGCCTCCGAACGGTAGCGCCTCACATCCTGATCGTCCGGATACTCCTCGCTCAGGTCACGAAACAGATAATACGCTTCTATCGAACGCCCGTCGGTCAGGGCGCGCAGACCCTCCCGCTTGCGCTCGAACAGCCCGGTACGATCGTCGCCACGGGCCGCACGCTCGATCTCGTCCCATGCCTCGTCGGCCAGCTCGCGCGCCGAGGACAGTCGCGGATCGAGATCGAATGCCTGACGTCCGTACAGATGAGCTGTGAACCAGTCTCCCCGGTCCATGGCCGTTCGGGCACGATCGTAGCGCTGTGCAGCCGTCTGACCGACCGGTCTCGCGGTCACGGGAGCGTCGACATCCGAATCGTCGGCCTCGAGCACGTTGTCGGCCGCCGCTTCTTGCGCCTGCCGCAGATCGGAGAGCAATTGATCCGTTTCGTGACTGAGCGCAGGCAACACTATCGCAATGCTCTCGGCGTTACGCCTGGCGAGAGCAAATTCCTGCTCGCGCATATTCGCGGCAAAGCGATCGCGATAGTGGCGAACCATGGTGCTTGCCGCCAGTTGCTCGCCGGCACGATGGCGCATCGAAGGTGTGAGAGCGAGAGTGAATACTCCCTGAAGCGCTGCGGCGGCCAGCGTGATGACCACAAGCGCTCTCAGGAACGTGAGTCGTTGAGATTCAGCCGCTATCTCCAGATCTCCGAGAATCAGCCCGGCGAATACAAGCAGACCGAACACCGTCGCGGCGGGAAAGAGCTGAAGCCAGCGCATTGCAGTGTTCAGGAGAACCCAGCTCCAGTAGAGCTCGCCGAGAAGGTCGAGCGCCGGCACCTCGAGTAACGAAACGATGAACGCCACCGCCGCAAACATCACATAGGAGATGATCAGTACGATTCCGGCCCTCTGTAACAGCGACCCCATACTTAACCCCGTAACTCCAGCTGTATGCGTTCGGGAGACGGGAAAACCAGACCCACAACCGTAAGGGCGATCCAGACCGACGTAAGAGTCAGCACGGGACCGAACGCAGCGACTTCGGGAGACAATATGAGCTCAAACAGACCGGCGGCCTCCGGTCCGTACAGCAACGGATAGAGAAAAACGATAACAGCGAACGCGAACAGTACGGCGGCAGCATTGAGCAGCGGCCAACGACTCATGTGTGCCAGGGCCCAAGTACCCGTGACCGCCAACGCAAACGCGACAATCTCAACCCAGTATCTCAGTGTCCCGTGACCGTTCGCAACAGCGTTCAGCTGTTCGTGGGTACGCTCGGCGGCATCGACGAGTGTCGCAAGCAGCTCGGGGGGCCGGAATAGCACCGTCGGCCCTGTCTGCGCCTCGGCCATCGACATATGCCGATCGATTTCTACCAGCTCAATGTCACGATCGAACGGGTCGACGAAGGCTTCGTCCAGGAAGGCGATTTCGCGCTCGCCACCACGTTCCAGGTACAGGACTCCGAGCAGGCTATAGCCGTCACGACCTGTTACCAACAGATCGGCGTGCGGAAACCTGGTCACCCCGCCGGAGCGCACGACCGGAGCGACCCGTCCGGGTCGCAGAGCAGCGGCGTCACGAACCGACGGGCCATGGATGTGTGCAACACCGAAGAGACTCACGAACAGAAGCCAGAGTACGGTTCCCGCGAGGCGTCGAAAGCGGCCGACGTACAGAAGCTTGATTAGCGTCGCGGCAAATGCAAGGAGAACGGCCCACGGCAGGCCGCGACCGAGCGAATCGAGGAACAACGGGGCGAGTCGCGACACTCCGGCGACCGCCTCCGGATCATGCCCCATGCCGAAACGGACCCCGGCGGCGAGTGCGCCGATCGCGAGCGAATATACGATGACACGCAAAAAGAATGCAATAGAAACCTGTCGGACGGCTCTCACATCGGTTGCGATAGTAGCACGGCGTCTTGTGCGTGAGCAATCTATCGTCTACCCACGTGTCAAGACTCGATTGAAATGTCCCCTGGGTTAACTCTTTTAGAATGTCCCCTTATTTCGGCTATGCTGATCTCTGTGACCGTTCCTCCTTTTGTGTTGGGGTAATGTCTTCATAGGCAA
>SLIN01000066.1 GCA_007135605.1 Spirochaetales bacterium
CCTCGAACCGCCGACGATCCGCATGCGCGGCCGCTCGATCGAGCGCGGTGAGACCCGAGGCACCGATCGGCAGATAGCGACGATCCATCGCAGCGTCTTCGTCTATATCCCGGATGAAGTTAATGTACTGCATCGCACGCCCCTGCATCCGCGCGCTCGCGAGGCTTTCTTCGGGCAAGCCGAGCAGCCTCGCCATGAAGAGCCCGATGACCTCCGCCGAGCCGTAGATGTACTCAAGCGTCTCATCGATCGAGTCGTAGCTCGCCTTGTACAGATCGAGCTCCATTGAATGCAGAAACGCATCGACCCACTCCGGTTCGAGATTTCGCCGCTGCATGAGATCGACGAACGAATCGATGATGCGGTCGCCGGACGGCTTGCCGCCCAACGCCCTCCGGTACGCATTGCGGAACAGGACAAAACCCTCCACGTCCTGCGGGACCGAGTCGACGTAGTTGTCGGCGACGCGGACGAACCCGTAAAGAATGAATACCTCCTCCCGTACGTCATCCGGAAAGAAAACGCTGCTGTTGTAGTAGGTTTTGCTTCCCTGCTTGAACGTCTTTCGGTGGAGAGCGGTGACACTCATAGGCCGGAAACTCCTGTAGCACCGATCGTTGAGTCGAACCGCCTGTCGGCGACCGCCGTCTTTCGTGGATCTTGCATCACTCCATCCTGCTAACCGAGTTGACGAAAATATATTACTCGATTTGCAGTGTGACAAGATACGGACGACGAAATATCAATAATAATGCAATTCGTGTTATTCTCGAAGCGAACGGCTTGTCGTTCAATCGCCCGAAGCACACCGCGTCATTTCTCCGTAGAGCGAGGATCGATGGGCGAAATCTGATACGCTACGGACATGATCGATTTTGTGCTCAAGGCACTCCGCCTGAAGGAGGAGGTGCGCGCCGGGTGGGCGCTGCGGGGGGTGCGCGATCCGGAGTCGGTCGCCGACCACTGCTGGGGGACGGCCCTGCTCTGCTGGCTCTACGCACCAACCGGAGGCGGAAACGGCGACGATGCGATCGATCGCGATCGTGCGGTAGCAATGGCGATCGTTCACGACATCGCCGAGGCGGAAATGGGAGATGTGGCCACGCGGGTGCACGACGAAGAGCGCACAATGTCCGCCGGCGAGAAGCAGCGGCGCGAGCGGGAAGCATTTGCGACCGTGCGGGAGTTGTTGAAACACCGGAAAGTGGACAGCGACTCCGACAGCAAGACAAGCGGCGGCACGACCGACCGGGAAGATGGCACAGCACCCGGCGCGCGAGCCGAGCCAATCCGCCCCGATGCTGCGACCGAGCTCACCGACCTCTGGGAAGAGTACGAGCGCGCGGAAACAGCAACCGCCCGCTTTGTCCGCGACATGAACCTATGCGACATGTGCGCTCAGGCCTTTATTTACCAGAGTACCGGACGCTACGACGCCGACGCCGAATCGCCGGCGTTCCGCAACTACTCCAATCTCGATGAGTTCTTCGAGACGAGCCGACCGCGGCTGTCGACCCCGGTCGGGCGGGAGCTGTTTGCCGGGATCGAGCGGCGGTATCGGGACGCGCTCGCATCATCTCCCTTTCAGTCCGGAGAGGGGGATAATGCGCGATGACCTTCCCACGCCGCATGTCGGCGCCCGCCCAGGTCGGAGGCGCACGCATGTCGTCTCACACCCATGCCGTGTCATGCGCACGTCGCCTCGTCAATCCGCAGCGTTTCTCGTTGGCTGTCGATGGTAACCGTCGCCCCGTACGGCAGGACGGTCATCGGATCGGTGTGACCGAAGTCCATATTGCTGATGATGGGTATATCGTCGCGGGCGCACTCGCCGCGAATGACGCCAAGGAGCGCCATATCGTAGTCGGCGTGCCGGGACACGGCGATCTGTCCGCCGGGCCGGGCGAAGAGGACGGCCGCAATCCGGTCGATCACGCCCATGGCGGCCAGGCTTCGCAGCAAATGCGTGCCGTAGTCGGGGCCGGCTCCATCCTCGGAGGTTTCGAGAAAGAGGACCGCGCCTTGCCAGTCGGCCGGTTGCGGGAAGACCGGCGTACCGCGCAGCTGATCGAGAACCTCCGCGCAGCCGCCGAGCAGGTGTCCGGAAACGACTCCGTTCGCATCCGCATCTCCCGCGGACTTCTGAATCCAGCGCCATCCGGTCGATTCGTTCAGCGCACGGGCGCGCTTCTGGTTCCCGGGATCCGCCCAGTCGAGAAACTCATCGGTCCAACCGCTCCGGTTCGGCTCGATCTCCCCGACGGGAGCGGTCGAGAACATCGTACGGCGAACCGCGTCGATCGTGTACTCGAACATGCCGCAGTTCTCGGCGAAGCCGGCGAGAATCGCCGGTCCGTAGAAGGTGCGCAGGCCGGCGCGATAGCAGGCGAGATGGGTGACCGTGGTATCCGAGTATCCCACAAAGACTTTCGGATTCGAGGCGATAGTCTCGCCGTCGAGCCACGGTATCAACCGAATCGAGTCCTCGCCGCCGATCGTCGATACAATCCCGTGTATGTCAGAATCGGCGAACGCCTGCATGAGATCGACCGCGCGCGCCTTCGGATTTCCGGCGATCCACTCCGGATCGCGCAGCGTATGCGGCATCTCGACCACGCGCACTCCGAAGGTATCCTGCAGTTGCCGCTTCCCGGCCTCGTAACGGTGAGGAAGCGCCCCTGCTCCGCCCCAGGAAAGGGTTACCGCCGCGACCGTATCACCGCGGCGCAGGGGTGGTGGTTTGGTCATGACGCACTCCTACTGTTCGGCAGTCGCGGATGCATACGCGGAGGACTCCTGCGTACGCCGAATCGTGACTCCGATTGTCCGTTGAAACCACGCGAACGCTATCACGCCGGAGATGAGATTCGCCAGCGCAATTCCCCAGAAAATCCCGCCGAGGCCGGCAATCGCCCGTCCGGCGGCGGCCAGCGGTACGTAGAACACAATAAGTCGTAGAAACGAGACGAAAAACGCTTCGATCGGACGGCGCATGCCGTTCAGCGCCGAGGAGGAAAGCAGCACGATGCCCTGGAAAGCGTAGCTCAGCGCCAGCACTCGCAGGTAGAGCGCGGTCACCGCGACGATCTCGGCATCGCGGCTGAATACCGACGCAAGCGGCTCGGCAGCCACTGCGAACACGGCGAGTACCATCATCCCCCAGAGCACACAGAAAAGGGATCCGAAGCGATAGCCGGTGCGGATCCGGTCGGGGCGCAGCGCGCCGTGGTTATTCCCGGCGAACGGGGTAAAGACCATCGAAAGCGCCATCATGAAGACAATGCCGAACGATTCGAGCCGCGTGGCAACACCGAAGCCGGCGACCGCCGCTGCGCCGAAGCCCGACACGAGCCGGGTCAGGAAGCTGATCGAGACCGGTTGCAGCAGATTGACTGCCGCCGCGGGAATCCCGACGTACAGGATGTGCGCCCAGCCGCGGAGCACGTGAAGCACCGAACCGAGGTGTCGCGTGACCAGCCGTTCGCGCCGGACGACTACCTGTACTACCAGCAACGAAGTTGTTCCGCGCGCGATCACGGTACCGAGCGCGGCTCCCGCGATTCCGTACGCCGGGACAGGGCCGAAGCCGAAGATCAAAATCGGATCGAGGATGATGTTAAGTAGCAGCGCGAGCACCAGGATCGCCGCGGGAGTCCGCGTATCGCCGGTCGACTGGATGACGTTGCTGCCGACCATCGGAGCGATTACGAACGGCAGGCCGAGATACCAGATCGTCACGTAGCGGCGGATGTAGGGGATGACCTCCTCGGCGGCGCCGAGCATCCGGAAGAACGGCCCGATCGTGGCGAGCCCGAGCAACGCAAGCAAGACGCTGACAGCGAATGCAAGGAGTATTGCGTTGGAGACGTGGCGGCGGGCACCCTCGCGCTCTCCGGCGCCGAGGGCGTTGGAGACGCTCGAGGAGGCGCCGATGCCGATTCCCATGGCGATGCTGCCGGAGATGAGCTTGATCGGCAGCGTGTAGCCCATAGCCGCGAGCTGGATCGAGCCGAGCCGCCCGACGAAATAGGTGTCGACGAGGTTGAACGCCACGACACTGAGCGATACGACGATCATCGGCAGCGACATTCGCAGGACGACCGCCCCCGGATGGCCGTTGTGCATATCGATGTGTCGCGGCATACGCCTCAATCTACCGATTGGCGCGCGAGGAGTAAATATGGATGATGCGACGACGAACTCTCGTCGCAGGAGATGCCGGGCTCAACCGAGATACTCGCCGAACCAGGCGAGGATTTCCTCCAGCCTGCGAATGCGCGGTTTCGGCTTGCCGCTGCGGGAGAGCTCGTGATTCTCCCCGTCGAAGAGCGCGAGGCGCGCGGTGCCGCCGTGTACGCGAATCGCGGTGAGAAACTGGAACGCCTCGACTTCCCAGCAGCGGTAGTCGGCCCGCGAGTGAATGAGCAGAAGCGGAGTACTCGCGTTGCGTGCCAGGCGCAGCGGCGACTGTCGCCAGAGCGCTTCGGCGCCGTCCCACGGATCGCCGGCCATCTGGTCCTCGGCGAAGAAGAATCCGATATCGCTCGTGCCCCACATCGAAAGCCAGCTCGAGATGCTGCGCTGGCTCACCGCCGCCGCGAAGCGGCCGGTGCTGCCGATAATCCAGTTGGTCATGAACCCGCCGTAGGAGCCGCCCATCACTCCGAGCCGGTCCGGATCGATCCGGTCGGAGTAGGCGTCGAGGACGGCGTCGGTGAACGCCATGATGTCCTCGTAGTCGACGGTGCCGTAGCGGCCGCGGATGTCGGCGAACTCGTTTCCACGCCCGTCGGACCCGCGCGGATTGCAGAAGAAGATGTAATATCCCGCTGCGGCGAGCACCTGCATTTCGTGGACGAAGACCGAACCGTAGACCGTCTTCGGACCGCCGTGGATTGCCAGTATCCCGGGGCGTTTCTCGCCGGATTTCGCGGCCGGCGGCGCGAGCACATACCCTTCGATAAGCGTTCCGTCGTCGCGAGTGACGGAGATGTGCTCCGGCCGGGCAAGCTCCCGGCCGGCCACACCCGCGGTATTGAACGACGACAGCCGCCTCGCCTCCGCTTCCACCCCGGATCCGGAAAGCGGCACGGCGTACAGCTCCTGAAGCGTGTCGGAGCGAAGCTCCACGATGACCGCGGTGTTGTCGTGAATCTCGAAGGCGTCGACGCTGCCGGCGGGGAGGTACACATCCTCGACGCGCCCGGAGGCCGGATCGAGCCGCCTGAGACCGGACGACAGCCCCTCGGTGGAAACGAAGTAGAGCCATCCGCCGGCAAAGCGCATCGGCGACGGCTTGCCGTGGCGGCAGTCGCTTCCGACCGAGTTGCCGATCGACCGGTCGAGTCGCTCGGTAAGCCGCCGCGTGGTGCCGGCCTCTATGTCGATCTCCGCGAAATCGGGATTTTCGTTGAGCCCGTAGCGCTCCATGGAGTTCACCGGCACGACCGCTGTTCGGGCGCCGGTGAACACAGGCCGGCCGAACTCCTTCGGCGAGTCGTCGCTCAGGCGCTCGATGTCGCGCGAGGAAAGCGACAGGCGGTACAGGTCGTTCCGCGCCGGCCGCATGCCTCGATACGCGTAGCCGGCGAGCAGGACCGTGTCATCATCTTCCGAAATCTCGAATGCATCGACAGCGAGATCGTCGGGAGTCAACCGGGTGGCTTCCCCCTCGCTGTCGGTGAGAAACAGGGCCGGTCGGCTATCGCTCACGAAACCGGCGCCGTTCGACCAGATCGGCACCTCGTTGATGAGCGTCAGCGATGCCTCCTTGCGCTCCTCCCGCTCTTCCTTGCTCGCGTCGTGCGCGGTTGCGGCGAAAACGACCCTCCCGTCGCCGAGCACGCGAAACTCGCCCACCGCGTACTCGACGCGGAAGGCCGGCGTCGCCTCGCCGCCGTGAATTCCGATACGGTAAAATTGGGCGAACTCCTCGCCATCCTCCCGCTTTTTCTGATCGTCGGGGTCGCGGTCGGAGATGAATAGCAGATGCCCGGCGTCCTCCCACGCGAATGCGGCGACCCGGCCGCAGGAGGTCAGCTGCACGGGGGCGGGGGCCACGCCGGCCTCCATCAACCACAGATCGCTCAGATAGCGGTTATCGTCGTAATCGGCCGTGCGACACCGGACAACGAGCGGCCGCGCGCCGCCGTCCCCGCGGCCAGCCGCGCGGGCACCCCCGCGCCCGCCGGCCGGACCGAACTGCGGCTCGGAAAGAAAGCGGTACGAGAGGATATCGCGAGGCTGAACTGCGTTTTCGGTTTGTGCCGGCATGGTTGATTCGCTCCGAGGAATGGATTTCCGCGGCAGTATAGCACACCCGGCCGGGGCGATGGACCCCGCACCGATGCATCAAGCACCGCGCGCTCAGTACCCTTCGACCACCAACCCCGGAATGCGTCCAAAGTGCGTCGTGTCGCGCGTAAGGACCGGGAGCGATCTCGACTTCGCAGTAACGCCGATCAGGAGATCCATGACCGGAATCGGCGTTCCGTTCCGCAACAGATGCGCGGCCGCCTCGCCGTACAGAACGGCGAACGCGTCATCCGGCGCCAGCACTGTCAGGTGATTGACCAGCGCATTCACACGCCGCCGCTCGACCTCCGGGCGATCGCTGAGGCTCATGCCCGCCTCGAGCTCGCACAGCGAAAAGAGTGAGATATGGATGGGAGTTGAACCGAGACGCTCCAATGCACCGTGAGCCGGCCCCTGAATGCCGCGCCCGCGCTCGCGAAGCAGATCGATACAGACCGATGTGTCGAAAAGCATCAGCCGCCGTCCGTGTCGGGACGCTCGGCGGCGATCAGATCGCCTTCCCGCGAGGCGACGACCCGCTCAAGATCGTCGAGCGCCGCCTCACCGACGACGAGATCGTCGAGCCGTCGCAGAAGCGCCGCCGCTGTTCTACTCGCCGGTCCGAGGGTCTCCTTGATCACCGTGCTGAACGACTCGTTGCCGCGCCGCGCACGTACCAGCGTCTCGTACGCCTCCATGTCGATGGTAATCGTCTTGACGGCCATTCATCGACCTCCCGCACCGCTGATCTAAGTGCATGGTAAGTGTACTTGGATGCTGTGGGATCGTCAAGACGATCACCCTCCGCCCCCAAGGCGAACGCATTTAGCCACCGAAGAGCACCTTCTCAAGATACCACTCGTCCCAGCCGGCAAGTAATCGCTTGCCCTTGATGCTGCGTTTGCAGCTCTTCTCCTGTTTCAGCAGGTCAAGGTCAGATGCCGGAGCATCGAGAAGTTCGCTGCGGAGTTGTCCTTCCGTCGGAGAGCTCAAGCATCTCCAACAGCTGTGGAATGGCGGTAATTTCATTGGACTTCGCATCGACCGCCTGCCGGGTGAGTACCCGTGCGAAGGTATCGTGCAACGGAATGCCGTGCGGCATCTCGAGGAACCCCTCCAACCACCGCCGCTTCGCGCGAGCGAACTGCTCGATGTCATTCCACGTATCCGCACCACAGATCGAGGCACAGTTGACGACCCGCGATAATATCGATGAGCCGGTGCGAGCTGTTGTCCTCGCGCGGGGCGGGCACATGGAGCGAAGTGCTCGACTATGTTCTTTGACCCCATGAGACTCGCTCCCAAGCATATTTCGAGAGAAGTCTCTCAGACCATGTCCCCAGCCTACTGGGAGTTTGTCGGACTTCACTTCGGAATTGAATATCGGACGTATACACCGACATCGGAATGCATACCTCTCGGCGAGAATATGCGCTAAGCACTTCCGATACTCAATTCTACCCATATGTCCGACAAACTCCTGAAAACAATTCGGCTGTCCGGTTATAAGTCTATAATTGGCCATTGTTTATTCGAACCATGGCATGCTTGTTCGCCGCCGCGATTGCCGCCTTCGACGCGTTCATCACTATCGTAAAGGGGAATGAATGCCCGGCGTCGCAGGGCTCGAGCTCATTGACCGGAACCTCTATCTTTCCAGACCCGCATACGCTCGCGATATCATGGCGAATGGGGTGTGCGCGAGACCCGGGCCGATACGCATTGGTGCCGTTCGGTGTTCTACTCCTCATCGTGCGTGGGCTGCTTCAGTACGCTTCGCTTCGTTCGATTCCCGGACCACCGGCCGCAGCCACCGCATCCAGGTGTTCGAGCAACAGGCGAGCCTTCAGCTCTTTCACTCCCGGGTCATCCCACAAGTTCTCGAACTCTCCCGGGTCGTTCTCCAGATCATATATCTCTCCGAGCCGATGGCCGTGGTATACGACGCTTTTGTAACGTCCGTCGAAGCGCATCGTCCCGTGTGACCCCTCGGTGTGTCCTTCGGGAAGCACTACTGCATCCCAGTATTCGCTGATTACGTGTGGCTTGTGATAGTCCAAAGGAGCAGTGCCGGTGAGCATCGGCAAGAGTGAGCTGCCCTGCATGGTCGGCGGAGCCTCGATGCCTGCCGCTTCGAGGAGGGTGGGAGCGAGATCCACGAGCTCCACCAACGCACTGCTACGCACTCCCGGGGAGATCTTTCCCGGCCATGATATGATCAGCGGTACGTGAACGAGGGATTCGAAGAAACGGCATCCCTTGTACATCAGTCCGTGGTCACCGAGCAACTCGCCGTGATCGCTCATGAAAATGATGATGGTGTTCTCAAGCTCGCCGCGGGCTTCCAGGCCTTCGAGCAGACGCCCGAACTCGGTGTCGATGAGCTCTATCATCCCGTAGTAGCTTGCCCGTACGAGCTGTGGATCATACCTCGTCGGTGCAAGCGAGGCGGTGTCTTTCGTGGAATCGCCGGCGCCGATTCCTGTATTGCGAGTCTCTCCGGTCGCACCGGCCATGGTATACGGATTGACTGCCTCTCTTGTCTGCTGATCAATTCGCGCGAAGGCGCGCTGGCGTTCTATGTCGCTTTCACGGAACAGGGGAAACGGTAACGTTTGCGGATCGTACCGCTCCAGGTACTCCTTCGGTGCATCGAAGGGTGGGTGTGGATCGAACGGGTTCACGTTCATCAGCCATGGCCCTTCCCGATCTTCGTCGATAAAACGCAGTGCCATCTCTGTGCACCACGGAGTCTGATGCAGCTCGGCCGGTACGCCGTAGGGCTTGTCCGCGTAGTCGGCGAACAGGGTATCCGGCTCGACCCCCTTTTCCTCTTTCAGCCACCGGGCGTAATCGTGTCCTTCCGGCCAGTCCGGCTTGGGGTGATGACTCCATTTGAACACGCGAAACCCGTCGTCGGGCCGACGTTCGATACGTCCCTTTGCTCGGGAGAGGTGCAGCTTTCCGGCAAGGCCGCAATCGTACCCCGCATCCGCGAGGATGCGGGTGACAAGTCGTTCCCCGGCAGGAAACACGTCAACTCCGTTTCTGTGAACGTGGTGCGCCGCAGGGTAACGTCCGGTCATGAACGAGGCACGACTCGGGGTGCAGATCGGCGCTTGACAGTAGGTTCGCTCGAACGCCATGCCGGAGGCGACGAGACGATCGAGATTCGGGGTATTGATATGGGGGTTTCCGAGGGCGTGAATAGTGTCCCAGCGCTGTTGATCCGTACAGTACACGAGTATATTGGGAGGCCGCATCGTGCGAGCATAGTCCCGCGCATTGCCGAGGTCAATCACGCGGACAGCAGTGTAGATGTAGGCTCGACGAAGCGGTGTTGGCGGTCACATATTCGCGCACCGCCGCATCGGTTTCCTTGAAGGTATAGACATCAATCAGACGAAGTGCCACGCAGTGATCCTCCCGCCCGAGAGGCGACGACCCGCTCGATACCGTTGAGCGTCGCCTCGTCGACGACGAGACCATCGAGCCGTCGCAGAAGAGCCGGCGTGGTTCTACTCGCCGGAACGAGAGTCTCCTTGATCACCGTGCTGAACGAGTCGTTGCCGCTCCGCGCAATCGTCAACGTAATCGCCCTTACGGTTCAAACGGCTCTTTCGGAAAGCGGTTGCCCGGCGCACGCCTGTCATGATAAGAGAAACTATGCTTTCGAGGCGTCAGCTCGTGATTGCTTCGGCAGTGATCGTCGTGCTCGCTGTTGCCGTAACCATTTCTACGCTGCTTCCACCTTTGGTGGACCATACTTCCCCGACCGAATCGCAAAGCGCCGTACCTTCAGCCGATTCGGAGTCAACCGATCAGACTCTTCCAACGTTTGAGGAGCCTCCGATATTCCGAGAGCGGGTAGAGGCTGGAGAACTGCCGCCGGTGGAAGATCGGCTGCCGGAGAATCCAATGGTCATTGAGTCGCACGACGAATAGGTCGCAGTAGGCTCTTCGCTACATGTAGTCTATGTTGAACAGGTAACTGTCCTCGATAAACTCGATGCTACGGTCAATGGCTGATTCCTCACCATCACGGAGAAACTCGAGACGCGTACCGCCCTGATCGATTTCGTCCCCTTCAATCTGTTCGAATACAGATCTCGCGGTATCACCCGGAGATACCAGAGACGACGGCGTATCGGGTGCAGCTTTTCGACTTCATATTCCAACCCCAGACTGTATCGAGTTGCCGAGCACTTTGGTTCTCACCGTTCA
>SLIN01000307.1 GCA_007135605.1 Spirochaetales bacterium
AAGGAGATGGAGAAACGATGGATATAACGAGTGCGTTGTCCGATTTTTCGACGCAGATGAGCAGCACCGAGCGTAACCAGACCGCCAGGCAGGTCTCCGCGTTCAATAACTCCATGCCCCGCGAGGCGCGCGCACAGCAGGAGCTCGGGCGCGACGACTTCCTGAAGATCCTGCTTACACAGCTTCAGAATCAGGATCCGACCGAGCCGATGGACGACAAGGAGTTCATCGCACAGATGGCGCAGTTCTCGTCCCTCGAACAGATGACGAATATGGCGGAGAACTTCGAGCAGCTTGCGAACATGCTCAGCGGCGAACAGGCGCTGGCTACAATCGGGCGAACGGTCGAGGTTGCGGATGGAGACCGGAGTATCGAGGGAGTGGTGACCGAAGTCACGCGCGGAGATACACCACAGGTTATGGTAAACGGTCACTATTACGACTACGCGAATGTAGTACGGGTAAAGGAGTAGAGAAAGCCTTATGATGCGGTCACTGTATTCCGGAGTAAGCGGTCTTCAGAACCACCAGACGCGAATGGACGTTATCGGTAATAACGTCTCCAACGTGAACACCACGGGGTTCAAGCGCGGCCGTGTGACCTTTCAGGATCTCATCTCGCAACGGTTGCAGGGCGCCGCTCGACCCGGCATTGAACGCGGCGGTGTGAACCCGCAGCAGGTAGGCCTCGGTATGAACGTGGCCGCGATCGATACGCTGCACGAGCAAGGCAGCCTCGAGACGACCGGTCAGAAAGACGACCTGGCCATCCAGGGCGACGGGTTCTTCGTTCTGCGCGACGGCGAAGTGCAGCGCTATACACGCGCGGGTAACTTCAGCCTCGATGCCGAAGGGATGCTCGTGAATCCGGCGAACGGTATGCGGGTGCAAGGCTGGCAGGCTACCGAGGAGAACGGAGAGACATTCATCAACACCGCGGCGAGTATCGAGGACCTGCAGATTCCGGTCGGCGGCAAGGACCCGGCGCAGCCGACTACGAATGTCCGTTTTGCGAGTAATCTCGACAAGAATATCCCGGTGCTCGGAGACGACCCGTCGGCCGCCGAGTTGCGGGAGGGCACGTGGAGTGTTACGCAGGATATTTACGACAGCTTCGGCAATACCCACGAGCTGCGACTCGACTTCACTCGTGTCCCCGATCAACCGAATCAGTGGGAGGTCAACACCGTCCTGAATCCGGGTGAAGACGAACAGCCGCTTCAGAATATCGCTGTCGGCGGTGTGGACAGCTCCGATACCACGAGTTTCTTCGTGCAGTTCGCCGACGACGGGACGCTGCAGAGTGTGAGTAACGCCGAGGGCGGTGTCGCCGAGGAGGGGGAAATCGCCGTTGGTATGACCTTTGAGGTTCCCGAGGGGGCGATTCCTCTCATCGGTGAGGATCTCGATCTTATCGGAGATTTTCAGACGCAGACCTTTACCATGAGCCTCGGCGAGGTCGGCGCGTTCACCGACAGCATGACGCAGTACGCGTCGCCGAGTAGTCTGAAAGTGTTCGAGCAGGATGGTTTTGCCATGGGGTATCTCGAGGATTTCCAGATCGATCGCACCGGAACGATCACCGGGATATACTCCAATGGGAATAACCGGGAGCTCGGACAGATCGCAATGGCGAGCTTCACGAATCCGGGCGGACTGGAGAAGGACGGCGAGACGAGCTTTGCCGAAACGATCAACAGCGGAATGGCGGATATCGGACCGTCCGGTATCGCCGGCAAGGGACAGGTTATCTCCGGTGCGCTGGAAATGAGCAACGTCGATCTCTCGGAGAGCTTCACCGATATGATCGTGACCCAGCGGGGCTTCCAGGCAAACAGCCGGACGATTCGTACGAGCGATCAGATGTTGCAGGAAGTCTTAACACTGAAGCAGTAAAACCGTATCATGAGGGATAAATGATCAGGGTAACCCGGTTGGACGGGCGTACATATTACGTGAACCCGCACCAGATCGAGTACATCGAGCTGAACCCTGATACAACGCTCATCATGCTATCGGGCAAGCGATTGATCGTGCAGGAATCGTACGAGCAG
The DNA here is from genome assembly GCA_007135605.1 of Spirochaetales bacterium. Classification (GTDB taxonomy): domain Bacteria; phylum Spirochaetota; class Spirochaetia; order DSM-27196; family SKKC01; genus SLAN01. Next base: position 2,055 of record SLIN01000307.1, read on the forward strand.
GTATTCGACGAGATCGTCGAGTACCGTCGGATGATCGGCGCGTTCAAGAGCGAGGAGTAGGCCGAACGATTATGGATCTTGGAACGATAATCGGAGTTATTTCAGGCTTTGCCTTCATCCTCATGGCCATTCTGACCAGCGGAGGGTTTATCGCGCTATATATAAGCCTTCCCGCGTTCATCATGGTGGTCGGCGGCAGTTTCGCTGCCATGCTGGTATCGAACCCGCTCAGTCGTATGCTCGGCATCATGCGCTACGTGAACCTGACGTTGCGCGCTCCCGATCTCAAAGAAGAGAAGATTATCTCCGATCTCGTTGCATTTTCCGAGCGGGCGCGACGCGAAGGGTTGCTCGCCCTCGAGGACAATCTCGATGAGGTGGAAGACGAGTTCATGCGCAAAGGTGTCCAGCTCGTCGTCGACGGCACCGACCCCGATATCATCAAGAGCGTGCTCTACAACGATCTGAATCAGCTGCAGGAGCGGCACGACACCGGGATCAAGATCTTCGACGACTGGGGAAAGATCGCGCCGGCGTTCGGTATGATCGGTACGCTTGCCGGGCTTATTGCGATGCTGCAGGCGCTGGGAGAAGATCCCGACGCCATCGGACAGGGAATGGCGCTGGCCCTTATTACGACGATGTACGGCTCCGTGATGGCGAACCTTGTGCTTGTTCCGATGAAGAATAAGCTGGAGGATCGTAACCGGGACGAGATCCGCGTCAAGGAGATTGTCGTCGAAGGAATCTTGAGCATTCAAAGCGGCGATAATCCGCGCATTCTTCTCGAGAAACTCGTGAGTTTCCTGCCGCCGCGACAGCGCGACGCGATCCGGCAGGAGAGCGCTCGTGACTGAACGTTAGTGGCGATGTGAGAGGCTGCACCGATGGCTCCACCATTGAAGAAGAAAGAACGACGAAAGAGTGAGGGGGCGGCTGACTGGTTGTTGACGTACGGCGATATGACAACCTTGCTGCTGACCTTCTTCGTGCTCCTCTTTACCACAGCCGAGATCGATGGTGAGGAGCTGCGTATCATCCTCGCCGCCTTCCCCGGTCTGGGAAGCCAGCAGGGCGGCGTTACCCTCGATGAGGGGCGTCTCGCCGAGCTCGGGTCGACACTCATGAGCCTGCCGAGCAGGACGGCCGGTCGATCGCTCGACGAGGCGAGACGTCAGGCGATCAGCATCTTCGAGCCGGAGATTCGCTCCAACAGGGTTCGTGTCACACGCGATGAGCGAGGGCTCGTCATCTCGCTCGCCGCCGACGCCTTTTTTCGTACAGCGAGCGCCGAAGTGGACATTGAGCGCTCCCGTACGGTACTCGAGAACCTGGCGGATCTGCTCAGGTCGGATGCGGTCGCCGATCGTCACTTCCGTATCGAGGGGCATACCGACAGTATTCCCACCGATCCGGCCGGGCAATGGCCGGATAACTGGCATCTCGGCGCCGATCGTGCCCTGAATGTGCTCTCCCTGCTCGTTGAATATGGCGCCGACGAGGAGCGTTTTCAGGTCATGTCGCTCGGCGAGCAACAACCGCTGTTTTCCAATGAAACGCCCGAAGGTCGGGCGTATAACCGGCGCGTTGACGTCATTATACTCAGCGACGGTAATCTGTAGCCGTACCGCCGGGAGGGGATCGGATGTCTGACGATATTTTTGAAACCGACGAGGAAGCAGGTCTCGAGGACGAGGCAGGTCGCAGAGGCGGACTGCTCTCCGGGCTCGCGATACAGATACTGAAATGGGTCGCCATCATGACCGGTGCGATCATCTTTGTAGTAACCGTTGTGGTGGTTACGCTCAGCATCCTCCAGAGCGACGAGCCGGTCGGACCTCAACCACCGGTGAGTGAGGAGTATGCCGCCGAAGTACCGCAGTACGACTTCTACGCCGGTGTGGGTGAGATACGAGGTAACACGGCGGATGGGCGGAGCACCTTTATTGCCGATATTCAGCTCGGCTACGACGAAGGAGATACGAGAGTACAAGCCGAGTTGTCGCGACGCACACCGCAGATCCGCGATCGCGTCCGGAAAATACTTGCTGAGAGTACGACCGAGGAGCTCAGGCCGCAGCACGAGGATGCGCTGAAGCAGAAGATGAGGGACAGCATTAACGCAGTTGTGTCCACCGGGCGTGTTCGTGAAGTGGTTTTTAACGAGTTTCAGGTCGTACCCTTCTAGTTTTGCCGGTTGTCTTGATTCGTTGATAGATTCCGAAAAACCCGCTATAGTGACAGCTTAGGGGAGTGGGAACATGACGGAAGTCCTGTCACAGGACGAAATTGACCAGCTGCTGACCGCCATATCGTCGGGCGACATCGAAACCGAAGAGGTCCAACAGCCGGCCGATCAGCGCAAAATCAAGATATACGATTTCAAGCGCCCCGATAAGTTCTCCAAGGAACAGATCCGGACCGTCAGCATTATGCACGAAACCTTCGCGCGGCTGACGACCACGAGTTTAAGTGCCCAGCTGCGTAGTCTCGTGCAGGTGCATGTGGCGAGTGTGGATCAGCTGACCTACGAAGAGTTCATCCGCTCAATTCCCAATCCGACCACCCTCGCAATCATCAACATGGATCCCCTGAAAGGGAACAGCATACTCGAAATCGATCCGGCCATAACCTTCTCGATTATAGATCGCCTCTTCGGGGGGCAGGGAGAAGGTACAAAGGTTACCCGCGACCTGACCGAAATCGAGAACTCGGTCATGGAGGGGATCATTGTCCGCATTCTCGGCAATGTTCGCGAGGCGTGGAGTCAGGTGATCGATCTGCGCCCCCGCCTCGGAAACATCGAAACCAACCCGCAGTTTGCCCAGATCGTACCTCCGACTGAAATGGTCGTGCTCGTGACGCTCGAAACAAAAGTCGGAGAAGTCGAGGGCATGATGAACTTCTGTATTCCATATCTTACGATCGAACCGATTATCTCCAAGCTCAGCGCCCAGTACTGGTACAGCTCGGTTCGGCGTGGAGCTACAACCGAGAATCTGAATATCCTCCGGGAGCGGCTTTCGACTATAGCAGTCGATTTGATTGCCGAAATTGGTACCATGGAGCTTACGGTGCGCGATGTGCTCAGTTTGCGTGCCGGAGACGTGGTGCGGCTGCCCGATGTACAAGTCGGCGATCCGATGAACCTGAACATCGGACATCGTCCGAAGTTCAAATGCAAACCGGGCGTTGTTCGCAACAAGCTGGCCGTACAGATTACCGAGCGGCTAGAGGATATTGCCGAGGAAGAGTTCGAAGAGCTCGCGGTTGAAGGAGAAGAGTGAGACTATGAGCGACGGCAGCCTTTCTCAGGACGAAATTGATGCTCTGTTGCAGGGTTCCGGTGGAATGGGTTTCGATGAGGAGTCGGCCGGAGGCGACGATCTGAGCGATCAGCAGATTCGCGCGTTCGATACCGTCGTGAGTGCGACGGTTGATTCCCAGGGATCGAACTTCTCGATGCTCGTCAATTCTCCGGTGAGTATGGGCAAACCGACGGTGAGCGCGAGCCGCCGTGACCGCCTCTTCGGAGAGCTTGATGAGCAGCTCGTTCAGATCAAGCTCGACTACACCAGCGGCGTATCGGGCGATCACCTCTATCTCATGTCGACCGAAACCGCTCTGGCCATTGCAGGGCCCATGATGGGACAGGACGGTGTCGAGCTAAACGATGCGGCGGTGAATGCGCTTCAGGAGGCGATCAGTCAGATCCACGGTCCGGTGAGCACCGCGATGGGCGAGGCCGCCGGAGCGACGATAATGACCGGTGCACCGGAGGGGCGGAGCATCGGCCGTGACGAGCTCGACCTGCCGACCGGCGGTTTTGCGAAGGTCGAGTATCCGGTTACTATCGACGGCTCCCAGTACCGTATCATCGAGCTGTTCGCCGCCGATATCGTGACGGCCGTCGCGCATCAAACGAGTGGCGGCGGAGCCGGTGCAGCTCAGCAGGCTCAACAGCCTGCCGCCGGAGGACAGGCTCCCGGCGGACTCGCTGCGATGATGGGCGGCGGAGAGAGCGGCGGCTCGGGCTCGATGGCGGATATGTTCGGCGGCGCCGGCGGCCAGATGGGAGGCAGCCCGGGCGTCCAGAGCGTGCAGTTTCCGAACCTTCAGGGCGGACAGGGCTCCGGCGAGCAAGGCAATATCAGCCTGCTCATGGACGTCTACATGGAGATGACCGTAGAGCTGGGCCGCACGCGAAAGCTGATAAAGGAAATCCTCGGAATGGGTGAGGGTACGATTATCGAGCTCGATAAGCTCGCCGGTGAGCCGGTCGACATACTGGTAAACCACAAGCTTATCGCGAAGGGCGAGGTTGTCGTGATTGACGAGAACTTCGGCGTTCGGGTTACCGAGATCGTTTCACCGATGGAGCGGGTCAGTAATATGTCCTAGAACGCAAGGAGGCGCCTCCGCAGCGATTCACTGCAGAGTTTCGATCGGAGGGCCGTTTCACATCGCACGTTTACTTGGGAGGGGAACGTGAAATACGCACTGCTTATCGCGGTGTTTGTACTCGCCGGTGCCGGTACAGGGCACAGCCAGGACGAGTCACAGGCACCCGAAACCGATGCAGAGTCGCGGAGCGAGGAATCGTCCGCGCAAAGCATCGACGAATCCGAACTGACATTTGACGAGGACTCCGAAAGCGCTGCCGACGGCGGTGGCGAGGGGCTTACCAGTTTCGGCGCCGGCGATTTCATTCGCATGGTTCTCGTGCTCGCTCTGGTCGTTCTCTCGATCTATGTTCTGTTCTACTTCATCCGGAAGGCCAGTGGACAGGGTGCTCGGGGCAGTAGAGCCGTACGACTGCTCGGAACGACGCCGCTCCAGGGTAGCCGGAGCGTGCATCTTGTTGAAGTCGGCGGGCGGGTCTTTCTCCTCGGTTCCGCCGATCAAACGGTGCGCCTGATTTCGGAAATCGACGATCAGGAAACGGTCGATCGACTCCTTCTCGACTACGGTGACGGGGTAGCCGTCGATGGTTTCGGCCGGCGCTCGTTTCCGGAACTGTTCGGCGATATGTTCCGGAATAGATCGCTCGAGCCGGCCTCGAAAGCGGAAACGTCGGGCCGGCGCGCTCCGGCCGAAGAGGCGAATGCCGCTCATGCGGTCCGAACGGGACCGGCGGCGGATTCGGTCTCCGACACGAGGCCGGGAACGGATCGAAACGGCGGCGGCACCGGAGGTGAATCGACAGCTGTTTCCGGGTCGGCGTACACCGAACGTTCAACCGGCGCACCGGACGCACACGAACACGCGGACGAGGCGGGTGAGTCGCCCTCGTTTCTCGAAGTGCAGCGATCCCGGCTGCGGCAGCTGTAGGGGGCGATCATGCATCGAAGCGTAGTATTCGCGGTGGCGGTGGTGATCCTCTTTGCGCTCGTAGTACCGGCCGGGGCGCAAACGGCCGGCGAGGAGAGTGGCCCCGGCATCCCGTTTATCGACTTTTCGGTTCGCGAGGCGGAGAGCGACCAGGAGGTCGCGCTCAGTCTGCAGATTCTGTTGCTGCTGGCAGTGCTCAGCCTCGCTCCATCCATTATCATCCTCCTGACAAGCTTCCTTCGGATTGCGATCGTTCTCGATTTCGTGAAACGGGCGCTGAGTCTGCAGCAGGTGCCGCCGACTCAGGTGCTCATGGGTGTGGCGCTGTTCATGACGCTTTTCATTATGTACCCGACCATCACCCAAATCTACGAGGAAGCGTTCGTGCCTATGGCGGACGGTGAGATCGGCCTCGAGGAAGCGTTTGAGAATTTCGAGGCACCGATTCGCGTCTTCATGTACCGGCAGATGCAGCGCAACCCGAATACGATTCGCCTTTTCATGCGACTTGCCGACATGCCGCGTCCGGCGAACCTCGGGGAGGTGCCGACCCATGTGCTTGTGCCGGCGTTCATTCTTCACGAAATGACGGTGGCGTTTCAGATCGGGATACTGCTGTTCGTGCCGTTTATCATCGTGGACATGGTCGTCGCCTCGACGCTGATGTCCATGGGAATGATCATGCTTCCGCCGATCATGATCTCGCTGCCGTTCAAGCTTATTCTGTTTGTCCTCGTTGACGGCTGGGGGTTGTTGACTCAGCAACTTGTCGCAAGCTTTCTGTAGCGACGACCAAAAAATAGGGAGGGGAAAGATGTCGTTAGGAACCGCTATACAGCTCGCGCGAAGCAGTGTACTGCAGATACTTATCATCGCGTCGCCGATTCTCATTATTGCCATGGCTGTCGGTCTGATTATCTCGATACTTCAGGCGACGACGAGTATACAGGAGCAGACGCTGACGTTCGTTCCGAAAATCGCGGCGATTCTGCTCGCGCTGTTTCTGTTCGGACCGTGGATGGCGAGTCTGCTCGTCGCCTTTACCGAGAGTCTGTTTGCACAGATACCGGCGATCGTGAGATAGGAGGCCGGATGTCGTTGTTCGAGGTCGTCGAACACACCCAGCTCTTTTTTCTCATCTTCGCACGCGTCTTCATGCTTCTACGGACGGCTCCGCTGCTCTCCGGTCAGGGAGTCCCCGGAGTGGCACGGATCGGCCTCTGTCTGATGGCCACGTGGGTTGTTCTCCCGTGGATCGCTGAAGCGGGCTATCCGATTCCGGAAACCGGTCTCGGATACGCGCTGCTTGTTGTCGGCGAGGGGTTTGTCGGTGTCACTATCGGCATGTTCATGACGCTGGTGTTCACGACATTCCAGACTGCGGGTCAGTTCTTCTCGTTGCAAATGGGTTTCGGTGCATCCCAGGTATTCGATCCGCTCAGCCAGGTCGAAATCCCGCTTGTCGGTCAGTTCTTCAATCTGGTCGCGATGTTCGTGTTCGTGACGACCGCAGGTTTTAACCAGATATTTCTCGTCGGGGTTCTGCGAAGCTTCGAGGCGATTCGAGCCGTTGACGTACTGCAGGCGAATGAGGAGCTGGCTCTGTTTATGATGCACTCCCTTTCGGCTCTTTTCGCGCAGGCGCTGGTGATCAGCATGCCGATTCTCGGAACCCTCATGCTGGTAAATATCAGTCTCGGCCTCATGGCGAAGGCGGCTCCGCAGATGAACCTGCTCATGATCGGATTCCCAATGGCGATTCTTGTCGCGTTCGCCATCATGTTCCTTGCGATGCCCATGATTATGGGTGCGTTCGAGCGGCTTATCGCCGGGGGTTGGGAACAGTTGCTCGGTCTCTACCGGTTCTATGGAGGGTTGCGATGATGGTGTGGCACGCGGAGTGGGTACCACACTCGACGGCGAGATCCGCCTATGGACTCGGACATCAGACCGTTTCCGACGAGCCGCTCGGAGACCTGCACGACGTTGCCGGGCGGATGCACCTCCAATGGTTCGCCGCCGAGGACGAGGGACGTACCGAGGATCCCACCGAGCAGAAGATCCGCAAGGCGCGCGAGGAAGAGGGAAAGGTTGCCAAGAGCGCCGATGTAACCAGCGCGATTATGCTCGTTCTGGCGACACTTACGATCGCAGTCCTCTCCCGCTGGTTGTGGAACACGATGCTGGAGATGGTCGGTTTCTTCGTTCGACAGACCGGCGAGATCAATCCTCGCTCCGAGGCGGGCGTTCTCGCAGCGGCATTCTACAGCTATCTGATTCGACTATCGCTCCCGGTAGCCGCTGTCTGTTTCGTAGCCGCGTTGGCCGGCAATCTGATGCAGGTCGGGTTCATGTTCACGCCGAAGCCGATCACCCCCGACCCGAAGCGCATCGCGCCGAATTTCGGCAAGTGGATCAAACGGAGCTTCGGCGGTGAGGAAGCCGCCTATAATATGGCGAAGAATCTCGGCAAGATCTTCCTGATTCTGCTCGTTTCGGTGCTGACGGTTCAACCGCAAATCGGGCGGCTGATCCGGCTTGTCGACGGTACTCCGTATCACGGCGTCATTCTGATCGCGGAGCTCGCGTTCCGAATTCTTCTGTGGACCGGTGTAATCTTCCTTGTCCTGTCGCTGTTCGACTACTTTTTTCAGAAACGGCAACATCTCGAGAGCCTGAAAATGACAAAGCAAGAGGTCAAAGAGGAGCGTAAGACCTACGAAGGCGATCCGCACATACGGAGCCGCCTTCGTCAGCGAATGCAGGAAGTGCTCAGTCGTAACATGATGCAAAAGGTCCCCACGGCGGATGTAGTTGTGACAAACCCGACTCACTTCGCCGTTGCGCTCGAATACGATCGGCGTACGATGGAAGCGCCGACCGTAACGGCGAAAGGCCAGGATCATGTCGCCCAGCGTATTAAGGCGCTTGCGGCGGAGAACGATGTTCCGGTTATCGAGAATAAGCCACTCGCGCGTGCGTTGCACGACGAGGTGGAGATCGGCGACCTCGTGCCGGAGCGCTATTACGAGGCAGTTGTCGCCGTTCTGAAGCACGTGTACGCACTGAATGCCGGTGCGAAGCGT
>SLIN01000336.1 GCA_007135605.1 Spirochaetales bacterium
CGTGCCAATATTCAATTCTGCCCACATGTCCGACAAGCTCCTAGGGTGCTTCGTTTAACAGGAGCCAGTATAGACCGAGATCGCGAACCGCGCGAAAGAACTCGTCGGAATCGACCGGCTTACGCACGTAGCTGTTCGCGCCGAGCGTATAGCCCTGGGTCATGTCCTCCTGCTCGCTCGAGGAGGTGAGAATGACGACCGGCAGGAGTGCCGTGCGCTCGGTCGAGCGAATGCGGCGCAATACCTCGAGCCCGTCGATCTTCGGGAGCTTGAGATCGAGCAGCACGAGGACCGGCAGCGGTTCCGGCTCGTGTGTATCGTCCCCGACAAGATAGCGCAGCGCCGCCTCACCGTCGGATACGGACACCAGTGTATTCCCGAGGTTGCTCCGGCGGAATGCCCGCTCGGTGAGCATCCGGTCGTCCTCGTTGTCTTCGATAAGCAATATGGTTCTCTCCGGCATACGCTCCTCGCTTTATTCACACGAATGGTTTCCCAGGGTGAAATGGAACCTCGCACCGCGGCCGATCTCCCCGGCCGCCCGAACGTTCCCCCGATGCCGATGCACGATGCGCTGCACGGTTGCAAGGCCGACCCCGGTGCCCTCGAACTCCTCGCTCGCATGCAGGCGCTGGAACGCACCGAACAGTTTTTCCCCATACTGCATGTCGAATCCCGCGCCGTTATCGCTCACGAAATACTCCGGCGGATCGCTATCGCTCACCATTCCGATGTGTATCGCCGCCGCCTCCGTATTGCGGGTGAACTTCCACGCATTCCCGATGAGGTTCGACATCAGCACCCGCACCAGACTCGCATCGGCACACGCTACCATTCCGTCATCGACCGTCACTTCAACCCGGCGGCCGGGTTCCGCGACTTGTAACTCCTCGACAGCCCGGCGAGCTACAGCGGTCAGATCGACGCGCTCTACCAGGAGCTTCTTTCTGGTAATACGGGAGAGGTCGAGCAGGTCGTCGATGAGCCGTCCCATCTGCCGTGCTCCCGATCGAATGCGCTGCAGGTAATCTGCGGCGGTGCTGTCGAGCGAATCGCCGTAGTCCTCGACGAGCGCGGCGGCGAAGCCGTCCACCGTGCGAAGCGGCGCCCGCAGGTCGTGCGAAACCGAGTAACTGAACGATTCGAGCTCGCGATTGAGTTCGCGAAGATGCTCGGTCTGTTCGGTCACGCGCCGCTCGAGACTCTCGCTCATTCGGCGGAGCTGGAGCTCCGATCGGCGCCGTTCCACCGCGCGGCCGAGCACCCGGCCGACCTCTTTGAAGAAACGCATATCGACGGCGGTCGGCCGGCGCAGGTCCGACGAGTACAGCTCGATAACCGCCGACACGACACCTTCCATGATCAGGGGGACAAAAACCGCGGTTCGCAGCCCCGCTTCCCGCGCCGCCGGCGCCCGTGCGAACCGCTCGCCCCATTCCGCCTCGGTCGTCCAGTACGGCTCACCGCCGGCAAACACTTCCGATACGAGGTCCACCTGTTCGGACGGGTCGAGTCGCTCGGTCGCGCGGCGCAGCGGTTCGCTCACCGCACCGTTGCGAACGTGCCAGATGCCGGAGGCCCCGACCGTTCCCGACTCGATATCCTCCAGCGCCACGACGTGGCAACAATCGAACTCACTTCCTTCGCAGATTGCCGCAATCGCTCCGCGCAGCGTCTCCTCGACCGAATCGGCCCGGTTGGTTATGTCGGACACCTCGTACAGCGTGTGCAACTGTGCATTTCGCAGCTGGAACAGGGCGGTGCGCTTGCGCACCTGGTCCTCGAGAGTACCGGAGTGCTCGTGCGGCGCTTCGAGCAACTCCCTGTTCTCGAGGATGATCGACGCGTGATCGCCGCAGAGCGCCAGCAGATCCACATCCTCACCGGGGAAAGGCGCTCCCGGGCCGGCGAGCACAACGAGGGCGCTGCGGCCGGATCGACCACGTGCCACAGGGAGTGTATACGCCTGGACCGAATCGCGGGCGGCGGCAACGCCGAGCACCTCGCACTCCGCCCTTGTAAGCTGCAAGGTGCTCGCGCTACCCGACTCGAGTGCCCGATGGAGCTGCGACCCAAACGGCACCGGATAAACGTCGTGCGCCCGATGGGGCTGCGACTGGAGCGGCGGCGGACGAGCGTCGCGCGCTTCTCCCCCGCTCCCGGGGGCCTTCATATCGAGTTGCTCCCCGGAGACGAGCACGTTCAACCGCCAGCTCTCGCCGTCGGGGTCGTGGCGCGCGAAGGCGACCGCGTCCGTTACGGCAATCCGTTCGGCTACCCTTCGCAGCTCATCCCGGAAATCGACGCTCGTCGACGAATCACGCATCGAGTGCATGCGAGAGAGAAAGCGCCGTATCTCCGCATTCTGAACGATTCTGCGGAACGCGCGCGGCACGGCAAACGCGAGAAGGTAAGCGAGCGCCGCCGTCACTCCGATAAGCCGGATCACCTGCTCGCCGCCGGCCGGCGCGAATCCGGAGCGATGAACGCCGAGCAACACAACGGCCACCGCGATCAGTAAAGAGCCGAGGGCCGCGAAGCGAATGCGGGCGAGCCGCACGCCCGCCGTTCGGCGCGCGCCGGCTATCAGCACCGCGGCGACGCAGGCGTTTGCGACC
>SLIN01000045.1 GCA_007135605.1 Spirochaetales bacterium
CGGGAACGAGAACGTTGCGGGAACTGAGACTACTCTGCTGCAACTCCAATGTGCGTGTCTCCTTCACTCTGCGAGGAATCGCCTCCGAGCATGAGATAGCCGAGTCGCCGTTCGTCGGCTTGTGCGGCGGAACGTGTTGCGACGATCCGGCCGTCGTACATCACCGCAATTCTGTCGCTCAGTGAGAGAATCTCATCGAGCTCTGCCGAAACCAGCAGGACTGCCGTGCCCTGATCGCGTTGCCGGATAATCTCCTGATGGATGAACTCGATCGCCCCTATGTCGAGACCGCGTGTCGGTTGTGAGCAGACGAGAAACTCGGGGTTTCGCGAGAACTCTCGCGCGACGATCACCTTCTGTTGGTTGCCTCCGGACAGCGTTTTGATGATTTGCTCCGGATTCGGTGGACGGATGTCGTACTCCTCGACGAGCTTCCGGGCGTTCTCCTTGATCCGTTTTTCGTTTCGGAAGAGAAAGCGCTCGACAAACGGGTGATCGGTATGCAATCCGAGAATCAAGTTGTCCGAGACGCTGTAGTCGAGGATCAATCCTCGCTTGTGCCGGTCCTCCGGGATGTAGCTCACTCTCCGCTTCTTGATTCTCATGGGGTTGAGATTATGAATGGGATGCCCATGGAGAGTTATCCGGCCCGACTCCGGTCTGGTGAGCCCGGTAATCGCCTCCACCAACTGCTGCTGGCCGTTACCTTCCACGCCGGCGATTCCGAGCACCTCTCCGCTTCGTATATCGAGCGAGACATCCTTTACAGCCTCCGTTCCCCGTTGATCGCGTACGGAGAGTCCTTCGATCGATATGACGGTATCGCCGGGTGTTGCAGGGGTCTTCTCGACCCGCAGCAGCACCTCTCGGCCGACCATCATCTCCGCCAGCTCGCGGTCACTCGTCTCCGAGGTGTTGCGGGTACCGATGAGTTCACCCCGGCGCAAGACGCTCACCCGGTCGGAAATCGCGAGCACTTCTTTAATTTTGTGAGTGATGAAGACGATCGTGTTTCCCTGTTCACGCAGGTTCTGCATCACCTCGAAGAGCTCCTCGGTTTCCTGCGGAGTAAGGACGGCGGTCGGCTCATCAAGGATGAGTACCTCTGCTCGTCGGTACAGCGCCTTGAGTATCTCCACACGCTGTTCCTGACCGACCGAAATGTCGGCGACCTTTGCAAGGGGGTCTACTCTGAGTCCATAGTCGTCCGCGAGTTTCGCGACTTCCGAGATTGCCTTTTTGTAGTCGATGAAGCGGAATCGGTGCGGTTCGGCACGGAGTATCACGTTCTCCGCAACCGTGAGTGTATCGACGAGCATGAAGTGCTGAAACACCATGCCGAGACCGAGATCGATCGCGATTTTCGGATCGGTTATGTCCGCCGGTTCGCCCCGCACGAGAATCTCACCGGAATCGGCCTGGTACAAGCCGTAGACAATGCTCATGAGAGTGGACTTACCGGAGCCGTTCTCGCCTACGACCGCGTGAATCTCGCCCTTGCGGATCCCGAGGCTGATATCATCGTTGGCGACCACTCCGGGGAAACGCTTCGTGATGTTTCGAGTTTCGAGGATGTTCGTCACTCTGACTTCTCCGGCTATTCCAGTCTGCCGCGATGTCCGACAGATCCCATGCGCGCTTCGACTGTGGCGCGTGAGCGCCGTCCGAGATTCGGTCGCGAGTACGGCTCGACGGCGGGTGTCGGGGGCGCAGACACCGGAGCGTTGTTCGAGTGCCTGGCCCCCGTATCGATCGCGGGCCCGGGGTGAACGGTATCGGACGGTGCCCCGAATCCGCTCGTCAGTCGTGAGCGCTTACAACATCGATGTCACCGGCGACGATGCCTTCCCGGATCTCGTCGAGACGATCGAATACGTCGGCCGGAATGATATCGCGGGAATACTCGAAATCGGTTGTACCGACCCCACCTTCAGCGACACCGAACTCGTGAATTCCGGGCCGGAATTCTCCGGCGACGAGGTCTTCCACGACCTCATAGACGGCCACGTCGACTCGCTTGAGCATCGAAGTCAGGATATACCCCGGCGCGAGATGGTCCTGATTGTCGTCGACTCCGATAGCGTAGAAGTCCCGCTCCTCGGCTGCTTCAAAGACTCCCATCCCGGTTCCACCGGCGGCGTGGTATATGATATCGGCGTCGCGGTCCCGCTGACTTATGGCGAGCTCCTTGCCGCGTCCGGGGTCGCCGAAGTCGCCTGCGTAGTCAACGAGCACATTCACATCCGGATCGATATACTCGACGCCCTGCTCGTAACCGATCTGGAAGTTGTGTATTACCGGCACCTCCATTCCACCGACGAAACCGACCGTGCCGCTTTCGGTCATCATGGCGGCGAGCGCGCCTACGAGGAACGAACCCTCATGCTCTTTGAAGATGAGCGAGGCAACGTTCGGCTCATCGACAACCGCATCCACGATTGCCAACCTGGCGTCGGGATAGTCCATGGCAACCGCTTCAAGACCCGACTCCTGGAGAAAGCCGATGGCGATCACAAGATCGTATCCCGCCTCGACGAACGAACGCTGGTGGTCCTCCATTTCAGCGACGTCGTCAGGCTCGACAAAGTCGAAGGTTATGCCGAAATCGTCGGCTGCCCTTTGGATTCCCGCGTATGCCGCGTCGTTAAACGACTGGTCTCCAAGGCCGCCGATCGAGAATACAACGCCGACTCTCGTCTCGTCCGGATCGACCTCTTCTTCGGCCCCGGCCGCAAATACAGCCAGTGGAGCACCCGCGAGGAACAACCCGGCCAACAGGAGTACCCAACTTCTGCGCATATTAAACCTCCTTATGATACGGCATTTCAGCCAGTGCTTTTACAGTAGGCAGTGGCAGCATGATCCACCCGCACTGTCTCAGTCAATGATCGTCCATCATAACTGAGGTGAGAGCGGATCGCTACATCTAACTGTTCGGGTAGAAGCGGATTCGGTGTCTCAAGGGGGTCGGGCATCTCGCGCTTCGCGCTCGGTGTCCGCCCCACGGCAAAAAAGCCCGCCGACCGACCACAGGGGTCAATCGGCGGGCTTTGTCGGGCTGGGCGGACTACGCTACGCGTAGCCCGCGAAACCTCCACGGTCTTGTTCCCAAGACAGATCTCGGGCTGGGCGGATTTGAACCGCCGACCCCTGGTCCCCCAGACCAGTACGCTGACCGCTGCGCTACAGCCCGATTCGGGCCGACGCCCGAAAACACTGCGCACGGTAGCACTTAGGGGGGGCGCGGTCAAGATGGGCTCGCGCCTGTGTCAAGACTCGATTGAAATGTCCCCTGGGTTAACTCTTTTAGAATGTCCCCCGGCCCGGCGTCTGCAGGGTCGACTCGCTGCCGGCGAAGCGAACGCGGCGTCGCTTCCCTGTGCGACGTGCAAGGCGGCGATATCTCCGTCGGACGCATTCATTCGGCGCATGCTGGTCATTGAGGTAACGGGCCTGCTATTGTGTCGAACATGTCTGAACGCGATTGGGACGAAAGCTACCGGAAAGGTGTGCCGCCTTGGGATCCCGGCGACTACGACGCGCATCTGCCGAGGGTGCTTGCAGATCACAGAATCGTGCCGGGTAGAGCGTTAGACATCGGTTGCGGGGAGGGTAAAAGTGCACTCTATCTTGCGGGATATGGGTTTACGTGCACCGGTATCGATGTAGCTCCGAGCGCGATAGAGACAGCGAAGAGCCGGGCGGCCGAAAGTGGTATTCTTGCGTGTGATTTCCGTGTCGGGTCGTTCCCCGAGGACGTCGACCGGCCGGATGACGGATACGACTTCATCATGGACCGCGGGCTGTTTCACATCTTGCGAGAGTCGACCGATACCGGCCGATACCTCGACAAAGTATGTGAGCTTCTGGCCCCGAATGGTGTTTACTACACGCTTATGGCGAAACTCGAAGGTGCAACCAACGGCGGCGGTCCGCCGAAGTGGACCGAGAACGAGGTGCGAGCGGCATTCGAGCCGAAGATGCAGGTGCGCGAGCTACGCGCGGATCGCTTCTTCCCGAGGGATCCCGATTCTATGCCGGGTTGGGTGGTAGTTGCGGGTGCTGCTGAGTGAGCTCATCGAGCATCGAGATCGTCAAAAAGTAATAGATGTTTTGTCATTGTTCCGGTGGCGCGATATAGTTAGTCGGGTAGTAAGTCGTGCGGCATACGCCGCAGGACTCATATCCAAAATGCCTATCTGGGAGGCGACCTGACTATGATCAAGCGAATCGTGCTTGTATTGCTCATCGTGTTGATTCCATCGGTTGCGTTCGCGCAGATCCAGCTCGGACCGACCGCGTACTACAACCATCAGCTTCGCATCGGAGACGTGGATGAAGAAGTCGATGATGTCGTGTGGGACACGTCCAATTTCTCCTTCGGTGCGGATGCTCGGCTGAAGCTCGGAATGCTGCAGGGACAGGCGGTTGGACTCTATACGCCGCCTTCGCCGGAAGACGGAGTGGATGCGGTCCATCTCATCGATCTGCACACGAATGTCGGACTCGCTTTCGATATTCTCATGTTCCGAATCGGCGCTGGACTCGGCCCGAGCTTCGCTTTCGAGTTCGGTGACGGCGCTACCGAGACAGCCGGTATCGGTACGAATGCGCGTGTCGGTGCGGAGGTCGGGCTCGGCGGAATAGCGTTCGCGCTCAACTACCTTATGCGGTTCCCCTTCGATTTCGAGGATGCGGATCGCATCTTCAGTGCCGATAAGTCGCGCGGACACGTGGGCGCGTCGGTGCTGTTCAGCCTGTAAAAAGGCGCAACCGTATAGACAGCGTCTGCTCACCGCTTCCGTCGCCGGAGGCGGTGAGCCCTGCTCCATCCGAAAACCTGGTGGCCGCAGCGCGGCGGGAGCTACCTTTTCAGCGTGTGCATGAGCATTTCGCGATAGAGGTAGTCGCGTCGATAAAGGGTATCCAGCGGCGCCTGGAACGCCTGTTCGAGATTATCTCTCGTGTAGATCTGGGAGGTCGGCCCGATAAGCGGTGCATCATTCTTCTGAAGCAAGAGCATCGTGTCGCTGTACTTCTGTGTCAGGTCGAGATCGTGAGCCGAGTAGTAGATACTCGTCCCGCTGCGCCTGCTGTAGTCGAGCAGATACTCGAATGTCCGCTCCTTCTGCGGCTGCTCCAGAGCAAAGACCGGCTCGTCCATAATCACCAGATGCGAGCCGTAGAGCAGACTGAAGGCGATGACCGCCCGCTGCAGCTGTCCCTTACTGAGCTCCTGCATACGCTTGTTCAGCACTGGATCAAGCTCGAGGGCGGAGCGCAGCTCGCTGAGGAATTCGTCACTGCTGCCGCCGAAGTTCCCCATTTCGGCCACCGCTTCGAGGAGCGTACCGATCGATTCGTTGGTCTCGAACTCCATGTTCTGGTAGATGACCGAGACGAGACGATTTCGTTCTTCCTCCAGCTCCGGTCGTTGGTGAGCCTCGGCGAACTCATTCGTATCGCGACCGAATAGCGTTACCCGTCCGTTGGTTGGAATAAGACGTGCTCCGGCGAGCATGAGTAGGGTGCTCTTGCCTATTCCGTTCTCCCCGACCACCGACAGCATACCTGACGGCAACTCGAGGTCGAGTTGCGTGAATACCTGATTCACCGTCCCGGCCGCTTCGATCTCGCCGGTGTCATCATCCGGAAGATCGCAGAAATAGAAACTGACCTCGTGAAATCGGACGACCTTATCGCGGTCGACAGCCTGTCCGTTACCCGTATCCAAACTCATATTTCTTAACCTCAAAAATTAAAATTCGCAATATTCAACCCGAATTACCTTGATTTTTCTCATGTTCAAGATTAAATATAATGATATCGGTGCTTGTGACGAGCAGCTCCCGGTAAATCGTCGCGAATCCCCGTGAGCGAGGTACGCGCCATGTCCGACACTAAACACCGTATCACGAATTGTCCGGCTTGCGGAGGCTCGGAGTTCACGATCGCACGCCTGGTTTGTGACGATTGCGGCACAGCGGTAGATGGGCGGTTCGCGCTGTCGCGACTGGCAGGACTCGACGAGGCTCAGCTGAGCTTCGTAATCACCTTTCTCGCATGCCGTGGGAACATCTCCGAGGTCGAACGCAAACTCGGTATATCGTATCCGACGGTTCGATCACGGCTCGATCGCGTCGTACGGAAGCTCGGTGTGGGCGAGGACGATGTGCAGGCGAAGCGACGAGCGGTGTTGATCGCATTGGAGAATCGCGAAATGTCGCCCGATGAAGCGGTCGCGGCACTGCGTGATCTACAGTAACATGGGAGGGACGGTGATGAACGAAGAGCGGCAGATGATTCTGAAGATGCTTCAGGAGGGAAAAATCTCGGTCGAAGAGGCGGATGCGCTCATGCAGGTGACTGTGGATCGCGATGCTGTCGAAGAAGGGGAGGAATCCACAAGCGACTCCGAACGAGTCGGAACCGAACATGCCGGCAACGGAACTTCGGACACCGAGGAAGATCGCGGCGGCGGCTCTGCCGGCGAAGAGTTCACCGCGTTCGAGGGGTTCGAAGATTTCGGGCGTGGTATGGCCGGCAAAATCGGCGAGGCGTTGCGCAGTTCGATCGGCGAGATGCTTGACAGCGTGTCGAGCTCGGTCCGGGAGGCGCAGAGAGGTGCGTTCGCTGAAGTGAAATCGGCAAGCGAGTCGATTCGCCGGGCGTTTGACCGGCCGACGGTTCGCCGCGAGGCGCAAGGTACGTTCGAGACCACCGGAGCGGACAAGGTGCGTCTGAACAACAGGTGGGGAGACGTCACGCTCGTCGGGTGCGAAGGCGAGGAGATGGAGGCCTGTGTCGATCTGTTAGTCGCCGCACCGGACGAAACGCACGCCGCGGAAGTCGCCGAGGTGGTTGTGCCGCGCTTTGCGGTCAGCGATGGTACTATCGATGTGGACCTCGAGAACGATCCTCGTGACTACGAGCCGGCCGTCCGGATTCAGGCGAACTGGTCGATCCGGTGCCCGGCCCGACTCGCGGTCGCTGTCGCCTGCGCCGGTGGTGATGTCTCCGTCTCCGGCATGCGTGGGACCAATACACAGCTGGCGTCGGGAAGCGGTGACATTACTACAGCGGACGTGCACTCCGATGTGAGCTTGAGTACCGGAAGTGGTGCGATAGAGGCAGACGAGATCGAAGGAGAGCTCGCCGTGAAGAGCGGCAGTGGATCCGTACGCATAGTTCGAGTGACCGGCTCGGTCAATGTACGAACCGGCAGCGGAGATGTTGAGCTGGCCGATTTGTGCTGCAACGCGCTCACACTGAAGACCGGTTCGGGAGATGCGCGCTGCGAGCTGACCGAAGCCGAATCGGCACACATCGATTGTCTCACCGGATCGGGAGACTTGGAGTTACTGCTCGGTGAATCGGTCGGCGGGCAGCTCGAGGTGCGAACCGGTTCCGGATCTGTCCGGTGCGATATAGCCGCCGACGTGCGCGAGCAGTCGAAACGCAGCTGGTCGGCCACGATACCGGGCGGTGATGCACAGTTCCGGATTGTCACAGGCTCAGGTGATCTCCGGATCCGTCGCCGGTGAGCGGGGGGGCGTTCCCTTGCGCCGGCTGTAACTGGTGCACTATCTTGGGAGTCCATGACAATCACGAAAACCCCTTTCGGAGAGACGCCCGAAGGCGAGACCATCTATAGGATTACCGTGTCCAACGAAGGACGCATGACCATGGAGGTCATGACGTACGGGGCAACACTGTTGTCGCTCAAGGTACCGGACCGTGATCGCAAGCCCGGCGAGGTAACACTCGGTTTTCAGTCGCTCGATGGATATCTCGGTGACCACCCGTACTTCGGGGCCACCGTGGGGCGCGTCGCGAACCGTATCGCGAAGGCCCAGTTTTCCATCGGGCCACGAAAGTACACGCTCTCGAAGAACGATGGGACGAACCATCTGCACGGAGGAGTATACGGCTTTCATCGGCACGTATGGTCCTCGGAGGTATTTGCGGTAGACGGGGCGGCGGGCGTGATATTCCGCCGTGTAAGTCCGCACTTGGAGGAGAACTACCCCGGTAAGCTCACCGTATCGATAACGTATACGCTGACCGATCACAATGAGCTGGTACTCGATTACGAGGCGAGCACGTCGAAGAGCACACCGGTGAGTCTGACGAACCATACCTACTGGAATCTCGCCGGTCCGGAGAACGGCAAGATTTTCGACCACGACGTTCAGCTCAATTGCGATCACTATCTGCCGGTCGACGAGAACCAGATACCGAACGGGGAGATTCTCGATGTCGCCGGAACACCGATGGACTTTCGCAAGTCGAAACGTGTTGGCCAGGACATCAAGCAGGTCACAGGCGGATTCGACCACTGTTATGTCGTCGGTGAGCGACGTGATCCGCTCAAAACGGTCGCGATGGTGTGGGACCGGAAGTCGGGACGGGCGATGGAGGTTCTCACCACCATGCCGGGGATCCAGTTCTACAGCGGGAACAAGCTCGACGGCATACCTGGTCGCAACGGCATGATCTATAAGCAACACGGGGGACTCTGCCTTGAAACGCAGCACTTCCCGAACGCGATTAACGAGCCTGCGTTCCCTACCTGCCTACTGAAACCGCGTGACACGTACCGCCACCAGACGGTGCACCGCTTCTTGACGAGATAGGGGCGACATGCGTGAAGCGGTGCGTGCGACTCGAGCCGTCGACTCGCCGTCGACCAACATGGTCGGCGGCAGCAACAAAAAACGGCGCCGGAGATCGTCCGGCGCCGGCGTTGGGGGCTATTGTGGTTCGCGGGACAACTACGCCCGCGACCGGTTGTTGCTTTACCCTGAATCAGTCGTCTACGACCTCGTAGTCGACATCCTCAGCTTCGGTTTCTTCGCCGCGGCCGGATGCCGTTCGTTCGGCCTGCCCGTTGCCCGCTGCGCCGCCGGTCTCAGGGCCCGATGCGCCCTGACCGCCGAGCGTCTGCAGGAACGCGGTCTGTGCTTGCTCGACTTCGCTCGTACTGCTACGGATTGCATCGGTATCGCGGCTGTCGACCGCCTGGCGTAACTGAGCCGCAGCCTCCTGCAGCTTCTCGCGCGCTGCTGCGTCGCCGGCCTCCTGGTTCTCGCGAACAATGCGTTCGGCCTGATATGCGGCGCTGTCGCCCTGGTTGACAACCTCGGCGGCCTCGCGCGCCTTGCGATCCTCCTCGGCATGCTGCTCGGCGTCTTTCACCATCTTCTGGATCTCTTCTTCATTCAGTCCGGAGGAGCTCTCGATACGGATACTCTGCTCCTTGCCGGTTCCCTGATCCTTCGCCGAGACATGCACGATACCGTTCGCGTCGATATCAAAAGTTACCTCGATCTGCGGGACACCCCGCGGAGCCGGCGGAATTCCGAGGAGCTCGAATCGGCCGAGCGTCCGGTTCTGGTTTGCCATCTCGCGCTCACCCTGGAGCACGTGAATGCTTACCGCCGTCTGGTTGTCTTCGGCGGTCGAGAATATCTGGCTTTTCCTCGTCGGAATCGTGGTGTTGCGCTCGATGAGCTTCGTAAACACCCCGCCAAGCGTCTCGATACCGAGCGAGAGCGGCGTCACGTCCAGCAGCAGCACGTCGTCCACATTCCCGCTCAGGACACCCGCCTGAATTGCAGCGCCGAGGGATACGACTTCGTCCGGGTTCACACCCTTGTGTGGCTCGCGCCCGAAGATCTCGCTCACCAGCTTCTGAACCATCGGGATTCGCGTCGATCCGCCGACGAGTATCACCGCGTCGAGATCGCTTGCCGAGATACCTGCATCCTTCAGTGCCTTGTGACACGGCTCGCGTGTCTTCTCAACGAGGTCGCCGATCAACTGCTCG
The DNA here is from genome assembly GCA_007135605.1 of Spirochaetales bacterium. GTDB lineage: Bacteria > Spirochaetota > Spirochaetia > DSM-27196 > SKKC01 > SLAN01. Next base: position 9,830 of record SLIN01000045.1, read on the forward strand.
AACTTCGCGCGCGTGAGCGAGTACTGTAAGTGCTTCGGCCCGCTCTGATCGGCGGTAATAAACGGCAGATTGATCTCGGTGGTCTGCGCGCTCGAGAGTTCGCGTTTCGCGCCTTCGGCCGCTTCCTTCAGGCGCTGCAACGCCATCCGGTCCTGCTTGAGATCGATGCCGTAGTCGTTCTTGAAGCTCTCGGCGAGCCAGTCGATGATCTGCTGGTCGAAGTTGTCACCGCCTAAGTGTGTATCACCGGAGGTCGACTTCACCTCGAACACGTTATCGCCGAGGTCGAGAATCGAGATATCGAACGTACCACCGCCGAGGTCGTAGACGGCGATCGTCTGCTCCTTGCCGCCTTTGTCGAGTCCGTAGGCGAGTGCGGCGGCGGTCGGCTCGTTCACGATCCGCTTGACGTCGAGCCCTGCGATGCGTCCGGCATCTTTCGTCGCCTGGCGCTGGGAATCGTTGAAGTACGCCGGCACGGTGATCACCGCCTCGGTGACCGTCTCCCCGAGATACTCCTCGGCCGTGCTCTTCATTTTCTGCAATACCGCGGCGGAGATCTCCGGCGGCGAGAGCTCCTTGCCGGCGACCTTCACCACCGCGTCACCGTCGGCCGCCTTCTCCACCGTATAGCCGACCATGCTGCGCTCTTCGCCGATCTCCTCATAGCGTCGACCCATGAAGCGCTTAATCGAAGAGATAGTGTTCTCCGGGTTCGTGATCATCTGGTTGCGAGCCGGCTGGCCTACCAGGCGGTCGCCGTTGTTCGTGAACGCCACTACGCTCGGCGTCGTGCGTCCGCCTTCGGAGTTCTGTATGATCTGCGGTTCTTTTCCTTCCATGACCGCCACTGCGGAGTTCGTTGTTCCAAGGTCTATGCCTATCATCTTGCCCATAACCGTTCCTCCTCTATCTGCGACGCGGGCCGGTACATTGCCCGGCCCGCTCGGCGCGATCTTCGATCGGCCGGTGACAACCGACGCACCGTCCGCGGCTAACTGCGCCGAGCGGTCGGTGACAACTCGCGCCGCGCGACGACATCGGTGATCACCGGCCGACCGGCCGGTCTCCGCCGGCCGATCGTCATCATCCACCCTGAATCTGGATCTTGCGCGGCTTCACAGCGTCGCGGAGATGGAGCGTCAGGGTGAGCACGCCATGCTCCATGTGCGCCTCGATATTCTCGCGGTCGATGCTGTCGTCGAGCGTGTATGTCCTCTCGTACGGCGCCAATCGCCGCTCGCGAATAACGAACTGTGCATCCTCGGGGATCTCCCGCTCACCACGAATCGTGAGCGTGTCGTTCTCTACACGGACATCGACGCTGTCCCGCGAGACGCCCGGCAATTCAATCATCAGCTTCACCGTGCCGTCGTCCTGCCAGATCGACGATACCGGTCGTACCGTCGGTCGAGTTCGCTGCACTTCCTGATTCTGACCTCTGTTCCTCGTTGCGGTTGCCATAGGTAATCCTCCTGCTTGTTGGCTTCGTATTCGGTCGACGCGCTGCGCCCGCCGACCGCCTCTGACGTTCGACTGCCCGTTACTTGACGTCGACCGAGATCTTGCGCGGCTTCGCGTCCTCGCGCTTCGGCAGCGTGACCGTCAACACACCGTCCTTCATGTGAGCCTTTACGTTATCGGCGTCCACACTCTGCGGCAGACTTACCGTACGCTGGAAGCTTCCTTCCCAGCTCTCCTTGCGGAAGAAGTTACCGTCGCCGTCCTCGGTCTGTCCCTTCTTCTCGCCCTTGATCGTCAGGACGTTTTCGGCGACCGAGAGGTCGACATCCTTCTCATTGACACCGGGAAGATCGACGGTCACCGTGAAATCGTCGGCGTTCTCCACCATGTCGAGTGCCGGCGCCATGTTCCGGTCGAAGAGTCCCGGTGCGAAATCCCAGCCTTCGAAGTTGAAGAGGCTGTTGATCTCGTCCTGCAGTCTTCGAAGCTCCGTGCTCGGCTGCCAGGTCATGTCGCTCCTTCTGTTCATAAGATCGCGTGCCATACCACACCTCCTGCTCATCTGTTATACTTCGCTGCACCGTTTCATCGAGGCCCGGCTACAACGGGCCGCTCTTTTCACCTATATAGATGCAGAAAGTGTGCCAAGTATCATCATATTGGTGGTTCGCACTTCAGGAGCTGAGTAACGCTATATAATATAATAATTTATATGGTGATGTAGCTTGCGCCGGGAACGGGTGGTTGCCACGGAAGCAACCTCGGTCGCTGTCGAGGTGAGTCCGCTTTGACGAATTTCGGCCACAGCAGGCCCAAAAATCTGGTCAAAATGACACAGTTGGGGCATTCGGCGGTGTGACGGCGCGTTCAGAAGGCACATAATTTCCACAGCGATTCGAAGTGCGTTATACTCGCAACTCACATGGTTTCACAGCGAATCGATGCGCTTCGGCGCAGCATGGAGAAACGGGGGCTCGACGCCTGGATCGCAGCGGATGCGGATCCGCACGGCAGCGAGTATGTCGCCGAACGCTATCGTGCGCGCTCCTGGCTGAGCGGGTTTCGAGGGTCGGCGGGTACTCTCGTTGTCACCCGGGAGGCGGCCGGGCTGTGGGTGGACTCGCGCTACTACTTGGAAGCCGAGAGCGCGATCGCCGGCACCGGAATCGAGCTGTTCAAGTCCGGTTTGCCTGAGGTGCCGGAGTACCCGGTGTGGCTCGCCGACCGGTTGATCGAACAGCGCGGCGAGCGTCCGGCGGCAGAGCGTCCGGCGGTCGGAGTCCCCGCCTCGACGACACCGATCTCCCACGTGCGCGCGCTGGAAGGCGAGCTTGCACGCGCCGGAGCATCTGTCGTTCCGAGCGATGACCTGCTCGACGAGATCTGGAGCGATCGCCCGGGACGCCCAACGGCACCGGTCACCGAACACTCAGCGGATTTCACCGGTGAGTCACGCGTGCAGAAGCTTGCGCGCATTCGCGATCATATCCGTGAACGGAGAGCCGGTTCGTTGCTATTGAGCTCGCTCGATGACATTGCATGGTTGACGAATCTTCGCGGTGGGGATGTCGCCTACAATCCGGTCTTTCTCGCCTTTCTCGTCGTCACCCTCGACGAAGCCGTTCTCTTCATAGACTCCGAGAAGCTCGAGCCGCGGATGGCCGAAGCGCTCGCCGCCGACGGATTTACGATTGCCCCGTACCGAGCGGTGCGCGGGTATGCGGCGAACCGGATGCCGGAAGGGTCGGTGCTGCTTTCGCCGGGTAAGACCGCTGTCGAGTTACGGACCGTACTTCCCGATTCGCGCACCGTAATCGAGGAGACCGACATAACCACGTTCTTCAAGGCGCGGAAGAATCGTACCGAGCTCGAGGGCATTCGTAACGCGATGCGCCGCGACGGGGCGGCGATGGTGCGCTTTCTCCGCTGGCTCGAAGAGTCCGTGCCCGGCGGCGAGGTAACCGAACGCTCCGCAGCGGCGAAGCTCGAGCAGCTGCGTGCCGGCGGTTATAATTATGTGGGCCCGAGCTTTCCCACGATTTCAGGATTCGGAGAGCACGGAGCGATCGTGCACTATTCGGTCGATGAAGAGAGCGATGTGGTACTGGGAGATGGCGTATACCTCGTCGACAGCGGTGCCCACTATTTCGACGGGACGACCGATATCACCCGCACGGTTATGCTCGGGCGACGATCGAAACGCACAGCCGCCGATTTCACCGTGGTGCTCAAGGCGCATATCGCGCTTGCAACGCTGCGCTTCCCGAAGGGAACGGCGGGAGTTCAGCTCGATGCGATTGCGCGTGCCGAGCTGTGGCGCACGTTGCGCAACTACGGCCACGGAACAGGGCACGGGGTCGGTTGCTATTTGAACGTGCACGAGGGCCCGCAGAAGCTCGCCACACGGCTCTCCGACGTTCCGATTGAGCCGGGGATGATCTCCTCGAATGAGCCGGGCCTCTATCGGCGCGGTGAGTACGGTATTCGCATCGAGAATCTTGTCCACACCGTCGAGGACGAGTCCGGCGATTTCGGACCGTTTCACCGTTTCGAGACGCTCACCCTCTGTCCGATCGAACTGCAGCTCATCGACACATCGTTACTCACCGGCGCCGAACTGGAGTGGTTGAACTCCTATCATGAGTGGGTTCGTGAAGAGCTCTCCCCGTTGCTTGAAACGGAGGATCGGCGGTGGCTCGAGGAGCATACGCGACCGATCGAACGCCCCGAGGGTGGGGCGAGCACATAATGGGGAGCGATTCCGTATGAGTGAGAAACGTTTGCCGTACGCCCGCGTGGGGATTGTGGGAGCGGGACAGCTCGGATTGATGCTCTGTGATGCTGCGCGGCGGCTCGGGATCGCTACCTGCGTCCTCGACGCCGACTCCGACTCGCCGGCATTTGTCCGTGCCGACGAGGCTATTGTCGGCGACCGGTTCGATCCGCAGGCGCTGCGCAAGCTGGCCGCCGCGAGCGATGTGATCACATTCGAGATCGAGCATGCGGATACCGAGACGCTCGCCGACCTTCAAGCCTCCGGAACCGCGGTGAGACCGTCGGCGACGGTACTCGATACGGTCCGTGACAAGTGGCGCCAGCGCGCGGCGCTGGAGCGGGCCGGGGTGCCGGGGCCGAACGCCCTTCTCTGGAGCGAGGAGGGCGATGACAGCTCGCCGGCCGATGCACCGCTTGATCCGCCGTTCGTACAGAAACTGCGTTTCGGCGGCTACGATGGACGCGGTGTGAAGATCATTCGCTTGGAAGATGATAAGCCGCTTCCCGGCGCGAGCCTCGTCGAAGAGCTCGTCGATATCCGGTGCGAGGTCGCCGTCCTCGTTGCGCGGACCCCGAGCGGTCAAGAGCTCGCCTATCCACCGGTTCGCATGGAGTTCGACCCGGAGGCGAATATCTGCACGCGGTGCCTGCTGCCGGCCGGGCTGAAGTCCGATGTCGCCGAACGGTGTCGCACCGTCGCGATCGAGGCGGTTCGGGCGCTCGGGGCGGTGGGAATCTGCGCGGTCGAGCTCTTCGTAACCGGCGACGGTCGAGTGCTTGTCAACGAGCTTGCGCCGAGACCGCACAACAGCGGACACCTGACAATCGAGGCGAGCGCCACCGGGCAGTTCGAACAGCACCTGCGGGCGATCCTCGATCTGCCGCTCGGGTCGGTGGACACCGTGCGGGCGGCGGTTATGGTGAACGTGCTCGGAGGCGATTCAACCGGTTCTCCGGCGGTGAGCGGGTATGAAGAGCTGCTCGCTCTTCCCGAAGCGCACCTGCACCTGTACGATAAGCGTCCGAGTAAACCGGGACGGAAAATGGGACATCTCACCGTCTGTGCCGGACGGCTCGAAGGGGCGGTTGAGATCGCCGGCCGCGCCGAGGCGTTGTTTCGGCTAAACGGTCACAGCGCCGATCGTCGGGAGCACGGTACACGGTGATTCCGATCGGTTCGGTGGGTGAAATGAGGGAGCAATGGCAAACAGTGTTCGAGTAAGCGTAATCATGGGGAGCGAGTCGGATCTGCCGGTTATGCGCGCGGCCAGCGATCTGCTGGAGGAGCTGGAGGTCGGTTGCGAAACGACGATCGTGAGTGCCCACCGCACCCCGGATCGCATGGTCGAACACGCGAAGGGCGCACGCGAACGCGGCATCGGTGTGATCGTCGCCGGTGCCGGCGGTGCGGCGCACCTCCCGGGGATGGTTGCGGCGATGACGACGCTTCCGGTCATCGGCGTGCCGGTGCGTACCTCGAGCCTCTCGGGACTCGATTCGCTCCTGAGTATCGTGCAGATGCCGCGCGGGGTTCCCGTCGCCACCGTTGCGATCAACAATTCGACGAATGCGGCGTTGCTCGCCGCCCGAATTCTTGCTGTCGAGGATGATGCACTCGCCGCGCGACTTCAGAAGCGGTTTGACGATTCGCGTCGCGGCGTGGAGTCCACGGCGGCTGAGCTCGAGCAGCTCGGCGTCGCGGAGTTTCTGACGCGCCGCGATGCCGGCCGATAGCGACTGTCGAGAGAAGCGGGCGGACGAGTGCGATCCGGTGAAAAGCACAATCTCGACCGGGAGGCTGCAAGATGACCATCGAACCGTTCAGCCTGCCGGATGGCTTTCTGCTCGGCGTAGCGACTGCCGCTACACAGATCGAAGGTGGCGATCGAAACAACAACTGGTATCGCTGGTTCGAAGACGGGCACGTGAAGGACGGCAGCGACCCTTCGGTGGCATGTGACCACTGGAACCGGGTGGCCGAGGATACCGCGCTTCTGACCGAGTTCGGTTGCCATACCTACCGTCTCGGTGTGGAGTGGAGCCGGATCGAGCCGGAACCGGGCCGCTATGACGAGGAGGCGATCGCCCACTACCGCGACGAGCTGCAGCGGCTGCGAGATGCCGATATCGTGCCGCTTCTCACCATCTATCATTTTTCGCATCCGCTCTGGTTCGAGGATATGGGTGGGTGGATGTCGCGGCGGTCGATCGAGTGCTATCTCCGCTTTACCGAAGTGGTCGTTCGGCGTCTCGGCAATCTGGTCGACGACTGGATAACGATGAACGAACCGAACATCTATCTGATATTCGGCTACGTAATGGGTGTGTGGCCGCCCGGCCGCAAGAGCGTTCGCCGTTTCTTCCGCGGTCGCCGTCATATGGTGCGTGCGCACCGCGCTGCCTACGAAATGATTCATCGAATCAGCCCGGAGCTCGGCAGGCCGGAGCCGAAGGTCGGCGTCGCTCACCATCTACGCGTCTTTGATCCCGCTACGGATCGTGTTGCGGACCGCTTCATGGCGCGCTTCTACGACCGCATGAGCCAGGGGATCTTCGTCTCCGCCATGACCGGGTCGTCCGGTGACGGGGGGCGACGCTGGGCCGATTTTATCGGCGTGAACTACTACTCCCGCGATATCGTCCACTTTGTGCCGAATCCGGCGATCGGGTTCGGGAGGAGAATGAGTCTGGAAGGTGCGCCGGTGAACGATCTCGGGTGGGAACGTTATCCGGAGGGACTGTATCGTGTCGTGCAGTGGCTCGCCGAGCGCTATCCGCTTCCGATCTACATTACCGAGAACGGCACGTGTGACAGTCGCGATGCATTTCGGAGTCGCTACATATACGACCACCTGTATCAGATTCACCGCCTGATCGAAGACGGTGTTGATGTGCGTCGCTACTACCACTGGACGCTCACCGATAACTTCGAGTGGAGCGAAGGGACCACCGCGCGCTTCGGACTGGTGTACGTCGACTTCGATTCGCAGCGCCGCGCCCCGCGGGAAAGCGCTCGCTTCTACGCGGAGATCTGCCGGCGGCGGGCGGTGACGACCGGGATGATCGAGCGTTATATCCGGTGAAATCGGTATCCATTGAGAATGGGCCCGCGTTATGCGCCGTGGGCTCAACGGCTATCGACCCGACGGCTATCGACCCGACGGCTATCGACCCGACGGCTATCGACCCGACGGCTATCGACCCGACGGCCCGGCCCGCAATCTCCGCCGCCCTTTCTTGTCGCCGCCTGCGACGGAGCGTCGCGTCCCGGGCGAGCCGGGACCTGCATTCAAAGCGGCGCCGTCACGCGTCGCAAGCTCGGGCTGGAACCGGGTGCCGAACTCTGTCCAGATAACCACGAAGAGCGCGGCGAGAAGAGGACCGACGAGAAATCCGATCAGGCCGAGCAACGCGATACCGCCGAGCGTCGACATGAGCACCAGCGCGGGATGGAGGCCGCTGCGATCTCCGAGAATCCACGGACGAACGACGTTCTGCGTGATTGCGACCGTCGTGGTGGAAAGGGCCATGAGGGCGAGGCCTCGAATCGGAGATCCGGTCACGATTAACAGCACCCCGGCGGGCAGCATGACGAGATTGGCCCCGATCATGGGGATAATGCTGAAGAGGACCATCACCATTCCCCAGAGAAACGGGCTCGGCAGACCGAACAGCGAGAAATAGAGTGCACCGATGCTTCCCTCGACGATCCCGAGCCCGAAGTTCGTCAGGAGCGTGGCGGTGATAATGTCCTGTGCGCTCCCGCTGATCCGGTCGACCTCGCCGGTGGAAAGCGGAATGAGCGCTCGCATCCGCCGCAAGAGCGCCTCACCGTCAACGAGCAGAAAGAAGAAGAGCACGAGGAAGATGAAAAAGTTCAGAATCGCGCTTGCGATATTGGCGAAGCTCTCCTGGGTTGCCGCGACGAGGAAATCGCCGGAGACCGACAACGCGTTTCGCAACACTTCGTCGAGTTGAATTGTACCGAAGTCGAGTTGGGAGAGGGCCTGCGAAACCATCGGTATCTCCTCGATTGTCGCGAAGAGCTCGACCTCCTGGAGCCGTTCGCTCAGCTCGGGCCAGTTCTCGGTGATGTACTCGTACCCACCGGCGATCTCGGTGTACACCATGAGTCCGGCGAGCAGGAGCGGAGCGGCGATCGCAACGAGCAATGCGCCGACGGCAAGAGCGGCGGTCAGATGACGTCGATTTCCGAGCCGCTCGGCGATCGACCGGTACGGCCGATAGCAGACCGAAGCGACTATCGCCGCCACGAATATCGATATGAGAAAGGGGCGGATGACCGAAAAGAATGCGACGGTCAAGCCGATGAGGACGAGAAGGAAGAATCCATCGAGAATGGTGAATGATCGCTTCATACTATCGCTCTCCACGTTGCGGCTTCGGTGATTCGCTGATAGCCTTCTGCTATAGTGTCTGGAATGAGTGGATATGATAACCGTTGACTTGCCCCTCGAAAACCGGGAGCAGGTAAGGCGCTGGTACGAGCGGCAGATAGATCGGTACGGTAAAGCGCTTTTTCAGATGCAGCGCGAGATCTGGCATACCTGCTCCCGGTACGGTCTGCAACCGACGATCAAGTATCGGGTCAAGTCGTTCGAGAGCCTCTACTCCAAGCTTATCCGACGCCGGTACGCGGAGCAGTCACAACATGACCGCGCCGAAGCGGGCGCCGGGGCGGAGAGCCACCATTTGCCGACCGACGTTATCGGCATGCGTCTGGTCTGCCCGTTTATCGAGGATATTCGTCACTGCGAGCATATGATCAACCGTGAGTATACGGTGGTCGAGCGGGAGCAGAAGGGCGCTCAGTATAGCTTCCACGAGTTCGGGTACGAGTCGATCCACTACCTGGTGACAATTCCGCAACATCTTGTGGAGAGCTTCGATCTCGATTCACGGCTCGTTTGCGAGATCCAGCTGCGCACCATTCTTCAGGATGCGTGGGCGGAGGTTGAGCACGAGCTTGTTTACAAGACCGACTTCACTCCGTTCGACGAACCGTTACGACGCAAGCTCGCGGCGCTCAACGCAAATCTGTCGCTGGCCGATATCGTGTTCCAGGAGATTCGAGACTACCAGCGCCAGCTTCAGGTGCAGATGCAACGCCGGCGCGATTCGTTCGCCGAGGCAATCGAGCATCGCACCGATCCGGCGCCCGCCGGGAGCGAACGCACCGAGTGCGATACCGGCGGGGAGTCCCCGCCCAATGCCGGCGAGGCGAAGGCACTCGACGTTCCGGAAGAGATCGCGATGTCGATGATACCCGGGGGCGATACGGTGGATAATCTGCTGCTGCGGGCGTTGAACGCCCATAACCGGCGGAGCTTCGACGAGGCCAACTCTCTGTATACCCGAATTCTCGAACAGGAATCTCGCGAGGCGGTACGAGCCACCATTTTCATACACCGCGGCATGGCCCAGGTTGCGTGCGGTGATTACGCGAGCGCCCGCGGCGATTTTACCAGCGCCACCGCGCTCGATTCACACAATCCGAGAGGATACTACTACCTGGCGCTCGTCGAGCAGATCGAAGGGGCGTTGGATGCCGCAGTCGAGAACCTCAACCGCTGTCTGACGCTCGATCCGTTTCGCGTTGAGGCGCTGCTCAGCCGGGCGCGGATACACCAATCTCGCGGCAGCCACGAGCTCGCCCTTCGTGATTGCGATCACGCTCTCGTTGCCGATCCCGATTCCGAGCGGGCCGCCTCGCTGCGCGATCGTATCGTTGCGGCGATGAATCTATAGTCAGCGTATGAAACACATGTTTGCCAGTGACAACTCGAGCGGAGTACATCCGCGGGTAATGGAGGCGATCGCCCGCGCAAATCAGGGGCACGCGGTCAGCTACGGGGATGATGAGTGGACGCAGCGCGCGCACGAGTTGCTTCGATCGCTGTTCGGCGACGACGCAGCATCGTTCCTGACCTTTAACGGAACCGGTGCGAATGTGCTCGGCCTGTCCGCGGTCACTCCTCCGTACGGATCAATCGTATGCACCGACTGTTCCCACGTGGCGACCGACGAGTGCGGTGCGCCCGAACGGATTCTCGGCGCGAAAGTCTCCACGGTAACCGGTCGTCTCGGCAAGCTATCGCCCGATCAGATCGAGCGCGTCGTCCCGGATATCGGGATTCAACACCACAGTCAGCCGAGGGTCGTGTCGATCACCCAACCTACCGAGCTCGGTACTCTCTACGAGGTCGATGAGCTTCGCGAGATCGCCGGCGTGGCGCACGCTGCCGGCATGAGAGTGCATATGGACGGCGCGCGCCTCTCCAACGCGTGTGCCGCCCTTGATATCGAGCCGCGTGCGTTGACTGCGGATGCCGGTGTGGATGTGCTGAGTTTCGGGTTGACGAAAAACGGAGCGATGGGTGCGGAGGCCGTTATCGCATTCGATGCGGAGATAGCGAACGACCTTGCCTATCAGCGAAAACAGCAGATGCAGCTTGCAAGCAAGATGCGCTTTCTCGCTGCACAGTTCGTCGCGATGCTCGAAGACGATCTATGGCTGCGGAATGCCGACACGGCGAACAGGATGGCCGGGCGCCTTGCAGACGGCGCGGCGTCGATCGATCGGGTCACCAGCGTGTATCCGGTTCAGGCGAACGCGGTGTTCGCCGCCGTTCCGCACGAGGTGATCGCCACCCTCCAAAAGCATCAGTACTTCTATGTTTGGGAGCCGGACCGCCCGACGGTTCGGTGGATGGCGAGCTTCGATACGACCGAAACGGTCGTCGACGATTTCGTCGAGGTAATTCGGAAGGAGGTCGATGCACTATGAGACTCGAGGGTGTTTCGGTGGTGAATCTGGTTCACAACGACTTTGAAGATCTCGAGCTGTGGTACCCGGTGCTCCGATTGCGGGAAGAAGGAGCACGGGTGCTTCTCGCCGGTGAGCGGGCCGGCGAGACATACCGCGGCAAGTACGGAGTTCCCGCACGCAGCGACATAGCCTATTCGGTACTCGGTGACGAGGAGTTCGAGGCGTTGCTCGTGCCCGGAGGGTGGGCACCCGACCGGATCAGACGCTTTCCGGAGGTCATTGCATTCGTTCGGGAAATGAACGACGAAGAACGCATAATCGGCCAGATCTGTCATGCCGGTTGGGTGCTTGCGAGCGCGGGGGTGCTTTCGGGTCGCACGGTCACCAGTACGCCGGGCATCAGAGATGACCTTGAGAACGCCGGCGCGACATGGGTCGATGAGCCGGTGGTGCGTGACCGAAATATCGTAAGCAGCCGACGACCGCCCGATCTGCCGGACTATGCGCGCGAGCTCATAGCCGCAATCGAAGAGCGTCTTTAACGGGCGGGTGCCGCGGCCCGGGGACACCCGTGATATCGGGGTTGAGACCGAGCGCCGGCGCGCGGATATACGCCCGAGATTCGATTCCGAAGTGAAGCCCGACGAGCGTCTACGTCCACTTCTCCGCAGGGCGGCGTTCCGGAATCTGTCTCGGCGTCTTCCCCGACTCGACAAAATCCCGGCTAAGAAAGAGCGCGCAGAAGCAGTGGCCGTATTCCTCCTGGTCCGGCTCGTTGTACACGCAGGGGCAACATATGTCGCGGTCGGTCTTCCGGTCGCCGGACGCATCCCGGCACGGGCACGCGTAGTAGCCAAGCCGGTTGACGTTCCGGTTCAGCCCGTCGATGAGATGCTCCGTATGCTCGCTGTCCGGGTTGACCACGTATCCGCCGCGCCTGGCCACCCGCTGAACGAATCGCCTGGTCTCCTCCATCGAGCGTTGTCTCATTCTGCAGGCGCCTGTCCATCACCATTTCTGAACTTCTTCCTCCAGGCTCCTTCGGCAAAGCCGGAGACACACTCCTTGTCGTCGACGACCATAACGGGAAAGATCGGAATATCGTCGAATCGCTCGCGCAGGAACTGCTTGACCTTCTGCTTCCGTTCGACCGGAATCGTATCAAGGTGGATATACCGGAACTTCACATTCTCGCGTCGGAGAAAGTTCAGCGCCTTCTTGCAGAAAGCGCACGTCGAGAGTGTGTAGACGGTTATATCGTGACCGGAGTCCTCTCCGTCCATATCGACGAAGTGAAGATCCTTAAGGATTTCGTGCTGGACATGCGTGCTCATTGTCACGATCGAGGATAGAGGTATTCGTGCATCGAAACAAGGTATCGAACCCCTACAGCGAGCGAATCGAATCGATACGCTCCTCGATCTGCTTCAACCGCTCCTGCATCGATTCGATCGCCCGGCTGAGGCGGTCTCGCTCGGCGATCAGTGCCTCGGCCGGATCCTCGTTGCGACGCTTCTGGGGAACGCTGTAGGCGGCGCGTACCATGTCCGGTGACTTGCCGTCGAGCAGTTCCTGCTGAGCGCGTGTCCGTTCCTCCTGGTTACGAATGCCGGCCACCGTCTTCATGTTGTCATAGCCGAGTCGGGGGTCGATATCGGCATGGAACACTTTCATCGCGCCGGAGGCCGAACGCCGGTCAAGCAGAAGCACGCGCTCGATATAGTCTTCGAACCTGGCATGATGTTCGCGACAGAGAGCCTCCGCTTCCACGAGAAGTCGTCCGAGCTCTTTCATGATCTTGCCGTTCTCGGCGAGAAACTGATCGCGAATCGTACGGGTTAGTCGCTGAAAATCGGGGTGGCGGTCGAACAGACTCTCATATATCCCCTGCGCTTCGGCCTTCTCAAGAAGCTCGTGGAAAATGCTTCGAAACTCAACGGTATGGGGGCGATTGCTCACCGGAACGGCGGCCCGTGAAAAATGGACGTGGTGGGCGAACTCGTGAATCGCGGTATACACAAGATCGTTGTCGTTGGCAAAATTCCGGTTGTGCAGAATGATCTCCGCCCTATCCGGGTAGTACAGGCCGTGCACTTTCTTGCTCTGCTTCCCGGAGAACGTGACGGTGAACTCCGGCACCTCGGAGTCGAGTCGGAGTAGGCGTTCCTTCACCTGGTCTTGATTCATGGTGCCGATTAATGAAGCTGCACGGTCCGCTTGTCAATCGAACGCGCGCCGTGATGTGATCTCAGGAGGACGCGAACCGAGGCCGCAGCTGCCGGTGTTGACGGTGAACCGGTTCCGCCGCGCCGGTTCCGCCGCGTCTCGCGGCACCGCCGTAGATGATGTATGCTGCACCGGAAATGAATCGTTTGTTGAAGGTCTCATTGTGATGGGAAAACGTACTGCGCTCATTACCGGTGCCAGCGGCGGTATCGGTCGGGAAATGGCCCGTACTATGGCCGCCGACGGATGGAATCTCGTACTCGTTGCTCGCAACGAGTCGAAACTGCAGGAACTGGCCGGGGAGCTCGGCGGTTCGGAGCCGGGAGAGCGGCGCGTGAGCGTTCGAATCGCATCGATCGATCTGGCGCAGGAGGATGCCGCGCGGCGCTTGGTCGAGTTTCTTTCGCGGGAGAACATCGAGGTGGATGCGCTGGTGAATAATGCCGGACTCGGCGATCTCTCGCCGTTCGTCGACTCGGATTGGGAGAAGAACCGGTTGATGATACGGGTGAATATCGAAGCCCTCACCGAGCTGACCCGGTTGCTGGTGCCGTCGATGATCAGCCGCGGCGGGGGGTACATTCTGAATATCGCCAGTGTCGCCTCGTTCCAGGCCGGCCCGTTGATGGCCGTCTACTATGCGACGAAGGCGTATGTGCTTTCGTTTTCCGAGGCGCTCTCGGAGGAGTTGCGATCGGAGGGTATCGGGGTGACCGCACTCTGTCCCGGGCCGACGCGAAGCGGATTCCAGGAGACGGCAGGGGTCGAAGATGTTCCGGCCCTCAATAACCGTCTCATGCCGTCGGCGGCATCGGTGGCACGCTATGGTTATCGTGCGATGATGCGCGGCCGGCGGGTGGCGATACACGGTTTCCCTTTTCGGATTCTCGTCTTGCTCTCACGCGTTCTGCCTCGCATCGTCGTAGTTCGTGCTGTTCGGAGATTTCAAACATCGAGAAGCGAGGCGTAATGCGGGCATTCGCACAGCGGCTATTCCGATCCGGCGGCCGAATGGTTCTTACCGTTCTGCTCGTGGTGACCATCAGCTTCGTAGTAGTGCGAGTTATCCCCGGTGACCCCGCGGCCGTAATTGCCGGAATCGATGCGGCTCCCGAGCGTGTGGAACGGATCAGGACACGGCTCGGAACCGATCGTCCGATTGCCGTGCAGTATATGGAATGGCTCGGTGGGCTTTCCCGGGGAGAGCTCGGAACCTCTCTCACCCGTAATCGTCCGGTTTCCGCGATGATAGCCGAACGTCTGCCGATAACCGCTACCCTTGCCGGAAGCGCTTTCGTCCTCACGCTGCTTATTGCGCTTCCTGCCGGACTGCTGGCGGCTATACGCCCGCACGGTCTTGCCGATCGGGCGCTCGGAGCATTTTCGCACGCCGGATTAGCGATTCCCGATTTCTGGGTCGGCATTATCCTGCTTCTCATATTTTCGGTCACCCTCCGGGTTTTGCCGCTTTTCGGGGCGACGACCGCTCTGCACTACATTCTCCCTGCTGTGGCGCTTGCCGTTTCGCGTGCCGCCCTCCTCGCGAGGGTCGTACGGGCGAGCGTGCGCGCAGAGCTCAAGAAACGCTACATCGAAGGAATCCGGGCACGTGGCGTGTACGGGGCACGTCTACTGTGGTGCCACGTGCTCCCCAATGCCATGCTGCCGGTGATCACCGTCGCGGCGGTACAGCTTGGATACCTTCTCGGCGGGTCGATCGTAATCGAGCAGGTTTTTTCCATGCCCGGTCTCGGGCGTCTGATTCTTACTGCGGTCTTTCAGCGCGACTTCCCGGTGGTCCAGGCCGGGGTTATGTTCATCGCCGTCTGCTTCTCGCTCATCAATTTCGCCGCTGATATACTCTACACGATTGCCGATCCCCGCATCCGGAGCGCCCGATGAATGGACCCGCGCTCGAGATCGACTCGCTCACTCTTGCGCTTGCCGGTGAGGACGGCTCCCCGCTGTTCCCCGTGCGCAGTCTCTCGATGCGGATTGCACCGGGTGAGCTCCATGCCCTTGTCGGAGAATCGGGAAGTGGCAAGAGCTTGACCTGTCGGGCGATTCTTCGACTCGGCCCGAACGGCATGCGTGTACGGGCCGGGAGCATTCGAGTCGGTGGCGTCGATGTGTCCGCGCTCTCGGGACGGCGACTCCATCGTTTCCGTGGTGGTCGTGTCGGTGTGATCTTCCAGGAGCCCGGTGCGCATCTCAGCCCTTCGATTCGCGTAGGCCGGCAGATTGTCGAAGCGTTACGTATCCACACCGGCTGCAGCCGGACAGAAGCTCGTCACAAGGCGGAAACTATCGCCGAGCGGGTCGGCCTTACGCCGGCGCGATCGATTCTTCGGCGTTACCCCCACGAGTTGTCGGGAGGGATGGCGCAACGGGTTGCAATCGCCGCAGCGATCATCTGCTCTCCCGAGCTTCTTGTAGCGGATGAGCCGACCACGGCCCTGGACGCTACCGTTCAGAAGTCGGTGCTCGAGCTGATCGACGAGCTGCGCCACGATCTGGGACTCGCCGTGCTCTTGGTCAGTCATGACCTGGCGGTTGTCGAGAGATACGCGGACAGCGTGACCGTGCTGTACGCCGGTAGCGTCGCCGAACAGGCGTCGTCGGAGGAGATATTCACGAGACCGCGTCACCCGTACACGCAGGCCCTGCTTCGTGCTCGACCGCAGCTTGGAGACATTGCGCCGGTGGATACGCCACCCCTCATTATCCCGGGCTCCCCACCGGCGCTGAACGCGATCCCCGGGGGGTGCCCGTTTCATACGCGCTGTCCCGCCGCCGAGGAGCTTTGTCGAACGGTGGTGCCCGATCTCGTTGAGCGCGGCGGGGACACCGGCGACGCGCGGGTTGCCTGTCATGTAGCGACGCGAGTCGCGGGAGTAGCCCATGACGCATGAATCCCGTCGTGAACACAGGCGACTGGACGTGCGTGACGCTTCGGTGAGGTATCGTGGTGCTCACCGGGGGGAGCGGATCGATGCAGTGCGAAGTGTGAGCTTCTCCGTAGAGCCGGGAGGCGCCTTCGGCCTCGTCGGCGAGAGCGGGGCGGGAAAAAGCTCGCTCATCCGAGCGATAGCCGGATATGTTTCGCTTGCAACCGGCCGTATTATTTGCGGCGGGGTCGATCTCGCTCGGCTCGGCGGAGTGCAGCCGGCGGCGCGCAGGGCGCACCGAGCCGAGCGGCGACGTCGTCAGCTCGTTCCGCAGAACACCGGCGGCACGCTCAATCCTCGGCTTCCGGTCGGCACGAGTATCGCCGAGGGATTGCTGGCCGCGGAGAGCGAGGGGAGAGCGGGGAGCGGGGAGCGCGTTGGCGCGAAGGCGGAGAGCGGTCTTGCGGATTCGTTCCATTCGTCCGGCTCACGCGGCGCAACCGATTCGCCGTCCTGCCGTTCCCCCCTCCGTCGTGCCGCAATCCTGCGCCCCTGCAACCGGCTTCTCTCGGCGCGATTCGACCGTGTAACAGAGCTCCTTGAGCGCGTCGGACTCGACGGGTCGGACGCGTTCAAACGTCCGGCGGAATTCTCCGGTGGCCAGCGGCAACGCATCTGTATCGCGCGTGCGCTCGCCGCCGATCCCGATCTCCTGCTGCTCGACGAGCCGACCGCCAGTCTCGATGCAAGCGTCGCGGCGAAGGTAATTCGCGTGCTTCAGCGGTTACGCGAGGAGCTCGGCATTACGTTTGTCGTTGTGAGTCACGACCTCGCTGTCGTAGCCGACCTGTGTGATACCGCGGGAGTCTTGCGCAACGGCCGACTTATTGAGTCTAATGAGCGTGCCCGGCTCTTCGAAGCGCCGGAACACGAGTATACGAGAACCCTTATAGCCGCGGCCCCGCGCCTGCTGCGTCGGCCCGATGATTCGGTGTGGAGCGCATGGGGATAAGCCGCGACGGAGCAGTCGAAATGAAGCGCTTGCTGTTAATTCTGTTAATCACCACCGTCGGAATCTCACAGCTGCTCGCCTTCGGTCAGAGCGAGCGAGATGACGAGTCACTTCGCCTCGCCATGAGCGGTAATCCGGATACGCTCGATCCGCAGGCTACACCGGGAACGCTGACGTTTCAGGTGACACGAAGCATCTACGATACACTCGTCGAACCGGATGTGGACGGTGAGATCGTTCCCGCGCTTGCCGCGAGCTGGGAAGCGGACGACGATGCAACGGTGTGGACATTCCATCTACGCGAAGGGGTGAGATTTCACCATGGCGCCGATCTGAGCGCCGACGACGTGGTGGCAACCTTCGAACGGATGCTCGATGAGGAGTTTGCATCTCCCAACGCCGATGAGCTCGGTCCGATCGAGAACATACAGGCGATCGACGACCACACCGTCCGTATCACCCTCGGCGAGCCGTATGCCCCGTTACTTGCGTCGCTGGCGAGCAGCTGGAGTGCCATTCTGCCGGCCGATCTCGTGGAGGAGGAGCACGACTTCGGTGCGGTGCCGGTCGGTACCGGGCCGTTCCGGTTTCGCGAGTGGGTGCAGGACAGCCGCATCGTCCTCGACCGGCATGACGGGTACTGGATGGACGGCGCGCCGCAGATCGGAGGCGTTGTGTTTTTCATCATCGAAGAGCCCTCGGTGCAGCTGCAGGGGCTGCTGACCGGCGATTTCGATGTAATCGATACGGTGCAGCCCGAGAGTCTCGATCGGGTACGCGAGCATCCCGAGACGCGTCTGGACGAGACGCTGTCGAGCCTGGCGATGGTGTTGTCGATGAATACACGCCGGGAGCCGCTGGACAGTGTTGATGTCAGGCGTGCGATCACTCACGCAGTGAACAAGGAGCAGGTGCTCGACATCGCATACGGCGGCGGCGAGGTCGGTGGAACCTTCATGGATACCGGCGACGTATACCACCGCGACTTCTCCGACCGCTATCCGTACGATCCCGACGCCGCGCGCGAGCTGCTCGCCGGAGCCGATGCAGACGTAGGCCGTACCCTCACGATCGCGGTACCGCAGAACTATGAGGCCCACGTCAACGCCGGCCAGCTCTATCAGCAAATGCTCGAAGATGTCGGGCTCGATGTCGAATTGAAGCTGGTGGAATGGTCGACCTGGTTGAGCGATGTGTACGGAGACGGTGATTTCGATCTGACCGTAATCGGACACACCGGTAAGCTCGACCCCGAGGGTAGACTCGGAGATCTGACCTCCGAGCGTTTCTATACCGGGTGGCAGAACGCCGAGTTCAACGAGCTTGTCCGTGCCGCTCGGCGCACCGCTGACGTCGAAGAGCGTCAAGAGCTCTACGCCGAAGCACTCGAGATTCTCGCCGAGGAGGTACCGATGGTCTTCACAGGTACCAACTACCGGTACATCGGATTACGCCGTCACGTCCGCGACTTTCACATGGACGGAAAGCTCGATACGTACGATTTCCGCCGGGTCCATTTCCTGAACGAATGAGTCGGTACCGACGTCGCGGCGACCGCGGCATACTGTATATCGCCGTCGCGATTCTCATTGCGGCGGCGCTGTCGGCTCTACTGGTTCCCGTGTTCTCGCCGTATACGCCGACAGAACAGAACCTGGAGTTGCGCTTCGCACCGCCGGGGAGCGAGGGACATCTGCTCGGAACCGACGAGTTCGGCCGCGACGTCGCCACCCGCCTCGCATGGGGTGCATGGGCGGCCGCTCAGACCGCCGGCGGCGGGGTGTTGCTGGCCGCCTTAATCGGGGTGCCGTTGGGGGTCGCCGCCGGTCTCGAGCGTCGGGTGTTGGACCCGGTTATCGCGTTGGTGGTGGACGCCGCGCTGAGCTTCCCGGGCGTGTTGCTTGCCGTGGCGATAATCGCGGTGCTCGGCAGCGGGGCGGTGCAGGTTTCCATCGCCCTGGGAATCATGTTTGCGCCGCTGTTCGCCCGGACGGTTCGTGCGGAAACGCTTTCCGTTTCGCAGGAGGGATATGTCGAGATTTCCCGTGGACTCGGTACCCGGACGCTGCGGCGGATCTGCATGCACATCGTCCCGAATGTACTGCCGAACGTGCTCGTGATCGCCACGAGCAGCTTCGCCATCTGTATAACGATTGAAGCCGCCCTGAGCTTTCTCGGACTCGGCAGCGCTCCGCCGCAGCCGACGTGGGGGCTCATGCTTCGCGATGCGCGGAACTACCTGAGTGTAGCGCCGCATCTCGCGATACTGCCGGGAGTCGTGCTCGGTCTCTGTGTCTTCGCGCTGAATACCGTCGGCGATGCCCTCTCGGAGTACCTCGATTCCGGTCACCCGGACACTTCGAACACGTAGTCCCGGATGTGCTGCAACGCCTGCTCGAACGGCAGGACGTCGAAGTAGCGCCGTTCACACGGCTCGCCCTCTATCCGCTCGTCGCTGAGATCGCCGTTCCCGATGAGCCGTTCGAGCGAGATCTCCGGCGGAGGCTCCGGGGAGCTCATGCGCTCCGGGGCTGTTTCGGGGGGCGGTTGTGCTCCCGCCGGCGAGTGCGCGAGGCACGGGCGCGCGCCGGCCCACGCTTCGGCGGCAGCAGTGAAGAGCATCTGTCCGTGCGGAAGCGCACGTTCGTAGAGATCGAAGACGCTTTCGGAGGAGTACGGTTCGCCACTGCACGGGTGTCGCCACATCACGCGGCGGGTATTCATGAAGTCGATGTCCTCCGGTAGCGTCGGAGGATGATAGATGCCGAGCCAGAAGGGGAGCGGTTCCTCGGCCTTGGCGAGCTCGCGCCTTGCCAGCTCGAAATCGATGCTGTTGGTGTGCTGGTAGTAGCTCATCGCGTCAAGGTAGGCGTTTCTCAGACGGCGAGCGAGCAGCAGGTCGCGCGACCCGCGGCGGGTTGCCGCTCGCAGTGCACGACGAACGAGGTGCAGAATTCGCAGCGCATCCGGCGTGTCGCACGAGATCACCGACGCGAAATCGAGCTCGGCGACGGTCATGTCGAGCTGCGAGCGCAGCAGCGCGACATCGATAATCCGCTCGAGAAACGGATGGTTCACGCGGTACTCGTAGGTCTGCGGTTGTTTCGGTTCGACCCAGCCCGCTCTGTAGTTGATGTACGGATGCAGCAGCCGATCGAGAACCACATGGCTGATGCAGCCGAGAGTATATGCGCCCTCGGCGGAGA
>SLIN01000305.1 GCA_007135605.1 Spirochaetales bacterium
GCCCCGGGGACACCGTAACGCTGACCGCGCGCGAGCCCGGCGTGGTGCTGCGGGAAACCGGCCTCTGCCGCCGGGCAAGCTTCGAACAGACGTCGATACGCGGCTGGAGCGAGCTCTCGCGAACGGCTCACTCGCCGGTTTCCGGCTCCTCGTCACCGCGGTAGGCGTCGCGTCGGCAATCGCTGTCCGCCGGAGCGTCCACCGGATCGACGTGTACGGTCGGCTCGACCCCCATCCGGTCGCGAAGCGCCTGCTCGAACCGATCGACAACGTCGTGGGCGTCGGAGACGCTCATATCGCCGTCGATCCGCACGTGACACGTTAGCTCGGTGTGATCGCCGTAGCGGTGAATGTGGATGTGATGCACGTTGTTCAGCGCCGGACTGGTCGAGCGCGCGATATCCCGGACATCGTCCACCGACTGGTTCGACGGCGATTCGCCGAGCAGCGGCCGGGAGCAGTTCCACACCGTTCGCCACGCGCCATAGAACAGAAATGCCGCAACAACAAACCCGAGTATTGCGTCGGTGAGCGGATACGCGCCCGCAAAGAGTATCCCGAAGAGGATCGCCAGCGAGCTCAG
Source organism: Spirochaetales bacterium (assembly GCA_007135605.1). Taxonomy (GTDB): domain Bacteria; phylum Spirochaetota; class Spirochaetia; order DSM-27196; family SKKC01; genus SLAN01. The sequence continues at coordinate 584 of SLIN01000305.1, forward strand.
CGCGTCACTGCGGTGGTGCCATCCGTCGGCACGCAACGCGTGTGAGCCGCTCTTCCTCGCCGCATAGAAGGCATACTGCGCGAGCAGCTCCTTACCGAGCAGGGAAGCGATCGTTGCAACGAGACCGATCGTGCCGTACGCGATCGGCACGGTTACCGTAAGCCGTTCGGCGCTCTCGATCACGAACGAAACGCCGATCCAGCCGAGAATCGCTCCGATGGCTACCCCGACGATGAGATCGGCGCGACCGTGCCCGAACGGGTGGTCACCGTCCGCCGGCTTTCGGGAGGTTCGGTGGCCGAACATCACCATTATCGACGAAACCGAATCCGAGAGCGTGTGCCAGGCGTCGGCAGTGAGAGCGACCGAGCCGGTGATCATACCTGCCGCGTATTTGAGTCCGAACAGCGCTATATTGGTGGTGATGGAGATCCAGCCACTGCGTCTGAGCAGCTCGCCGTTTGACGCACTCATCGAAGCGAACGCTACTGTAGCATGCCTGCCGAGAGCCTCACAACGAGGGGAGGTAGGCGCTCATGCCAATCTGTACTATCCTCGATAGTGTGAACGGAAACGGGCGTGTCTACTATCTGAAGCAGCAGAACGTGCTCATTCTGTTCGCCGAAGGGCATATTCAGGCGCTGACCGCCTACTCGATGTTCGAGCACGTCACCGAAGTGGTGACGCAAAACGGCATAGAAGAGGTCTTTCTCGACCTCTCGGAAACCGAATACATCGACAGCACGACGATCGGTACTCTGCTGAAGCTCAATCGCTATATGACCGAGCACGGCGGCAAAGCGTGGCTCTGTAATCCGTCCGAGAACGTAAGCCACGTTCTGAAGACCTGCCATCTGTACGGATATCTTCCGATAGTGTTCGAGAGTTCGATGAGCGAGTTACGCAGCGACGTGCTCGATCACGTTCCGCTCCAGCGAAAAGACCTGCTGACCGACGACTATGTGCTCGAGGCGCACAAGGACATCGTGGAGGCGTCACCTCAGGTTCGACCGAAATTCGAGGCTCTGCTCGACGTTCTCGAGAAACGGGTACACGGAGACGCATAGTACTGCGGGCTCACAGCGAACGTCTCACAGCACCAGGAGCGCGGTCACGTAGCCTGCGTAGCCAAGAAGCAGCGTCGCACCCTCGATCCGTTGCAAGCGTCCCGATCGAAACGGTGTCATAGCGAAAAGCAGCAACAGGATGCTGCCGACGAGATAGACGGCGAGGTCAAGCGTTGCGCCGGCCGGTACGGCCACCGGCGTTAGAATCGATGACACTCCGAGGATCAGCGTAACATTTATGAGACACGATCCGATCGCGTTTCCGATTGCGAGGTCGACCTGATTGCGGAGTAAGGCCATCAGCGACGCGGCAACCTCCGGGAGCGACGTACCGACCGCCACGATCGTCAACGCGATCACCCTCTGCGGAACTCCGAGCAGATCGGCAAGGGTGACCGCCGAATCGACGACGAGGCTTCCGCCGTAGAGCAGCATTGCAAGGCCGGCGATTGTCGCCGAGATCGCCACGACCGAGCTCAACCGCAGACGAGTCGGTTCCTCCACGATTTCCGGTGTTCTACGCCCCGATACAATCGTGTAACCGACGAATGCGGCGAACCCAACCAGAAACACGACGCCGGCTGTACCTCCGATCTCTCCGTTCAATCCGAACGCTATCAGTGCGGCGGCGCTGGCGACGCACATCGGGATCTCATAGCGCACCGTCGTGCTCCCGACCGCGAGGCTGCGCACGAGGGCGGTAATTCCGAGAACCGCCAGAATGTTGAATATGTTGCTGCCGAGGATGTTTCCGAACGTGATGTCGGTCACTCCGCGAAGTGCAGCAATCAGGTTCACCGCGATCTCCGGCGACGAGGTGCCGATCGAAACAATCGTAAGGCCGATCGTGAGCGTACGGACCCCGAGCCGGTGCGCGATCGACGCCGCCCCGTCGACGAGCAGATACGAGCCGACGACGAGCAGCGCTATGCCGGCAGCCAGGAGCGCAACGATGAGGGTCACCTCGATCCCTCGAGCGGTATCTCCACGCCGGCGTTGAGCGTAAACACGTTCGCATACAGACGCGGCCACGCCGAAGTCTCGAAGTAACCGGTAAGCGAACGCTCGTAATGGAGTCCCGCGAGCGCGGTAATCGCGCCGACGGGGAACCGAACCCCGACCTCTCCGGCGAGATGCAGGGCGACCGCGCGTTCGGCCGGAACGCGGCGGATGATCGTGATCTCATTCGACACGTCCTCCCGGACAAACCGGGAAAATGGAAAGGAACCGACCGCACCGACCGATACGTACGGTTCAACCGGTGTGACCGGGATGCGGACCTCCGCGTGTGCCCCCGGGCCTCCGCTCCACCATCTCAACGATCCGTCGTACTCGTATGTTTCGCCGTCGAAACCGTCTTCTACATATTCGAACCGCGAGGCGGCTCTCAATGCTGAGAAAGACAGTCGCGCCGCAAGCCACGGGAGAAAGCGGTAACCGACGTGAAGCGCCGCACGTGCACCGAAAGCCGTGTGCTCCTCAGCGTCGTCGAAGGCGAGATCGTCGCTCCAGTCGGCTCCGGTGAGAACGGACACTCCGGCGCCTGCACTTCCCCCGAATCGCCATTGGGCGTGTGCCGATGGGACGCTCAACGATATGAGCAGCAGAGCAACGAAAACAACGATTGCCGGCGTAGGGCCGGGACAATCGGTGCGAGTCACGTCGGTCGAGCGTTTTTCGGAGTGGTATCGCGCTTGCTGCATGGTGAGGACCTTAGTCGGTGATCTCGATACAACCCTCCTCGCCGCCGGCCTCGAGGCAGCCGAGCTGCCACCGGTGGCCGGCGCGGCCGAGCAGATCGTCTGCTTCGGCCGGCCCCCAACTGCCGCGGTCGTAGTAGGTGAGCGGGAGCGGTCGTTCTTCCTCCGGAAGAGACTCGGTTTCCGTTGATTCCCACCGTTTCAGAATCGGATCGATGATGTCCCAGGAGGCGCGGATGCCGTCGCTGCGTGCGAAGAGTGAAGCGTCACCGTTGATCGCATCGAGCAGAAGCCGTTCGTACGCGTCGGGAATCGGGTTATCGGGAAACGCACGCCGATAATCGAAACTCATATCGACCGAGCGCGAGGCGCCCCCGCCGTCGGGTATCTTCACCTGGTACTTCACATGAGTCCCTTCCCGGGGCTGGATGCAGATCGATATCGTGTTCGAGGTGTACCCTTCCGCGGGATCGAGGTTAAACAGGTTGCCCGGTGGAGCCTGGAAACGAACAATAATTTCGCTTGTCTTGCTACAGAGCGCCTTGCCGGAGCGCAGGTAGAACGGGATTCCGTGCCAGCGCCACGTATTCACGTGAAGCTTCATCGCTGCATATGTCGGTGTCGTCGAATCAGCGGCCACGCGGTCGGCGTCAACGTATTCGCGGTACTGAGCCCTCACAGCGTCTTTCGGGTTCACCAGCTGCACCGCACTGAGCACTTTTGCCTTCTCGTTGCGAATATCGTCGGCCTTCAGCGAGGCGGGCGGTTCCATCGCCGTCAGGGCGAGCAACTGAAGCAGGTGATTCTGAAACATGTCGCGCAGAACACCCGAGGAGTCGTAGTATCCGGCACGGGTACCCACATCGACTGTTTCGGCAACGGTTATCTGAACGTTCTCGACATAGCGCCTGTTCCAGATCGGCTCGAATATCGTGTTCGCGAACCGAAGAAAGAGCAGGTTCTGCGCGGTTTCCTTGCCGAGATAGTGGTCGATACGGAATACCTGGTGCTCGGCAAATGCCGAATGAACGACATCGTCGAGCTCCCGGGCCGAAACGCCGTCACGCCCGAACGGCTTCTCGATCACGATTCGCCGCTCTGCACTATGCTCGTCGGCCATCCCGTGTGCGTGGAGCTCGGTGCAGATCGTTGTGTAGAGCTCGGGCATAGTCGCGAGATAGTAAAGCCGCGCCTCGTCGCCGCGTTCCACCTCATCGAGATAGCGCGCCAGCGACTCGAACGCCTCCGGAGAGTCGAGATCGCCGCGATGGTAGTGCAGGAACGTCGAAAACTCCCGCCAGGTCTTATCGGAGAAGGTTTCCCCCGAGAACTCGACGACACCGCTTTTCGCCTGCTTGATGAAGTAGTCGTCGCTCCACTCACGACGCGCAAAGCCGATCACCCGTTCCAGGTGGTTCAGTCGGCCCTTGCGAAAGTTGTTGTAGAGCGCGGGCATCAGTTTTCGACGAGTGAGATCGCCGGTTGCGCCGAAAATCACGACGGTCACCGGGGACAGTTCGTCACGATCGGTTGTTTCAGGACTCAGACTCATGTTCTACCTCATATTCCATCGCTTCGAGGAGTACGGGCGCGACCGTCGTCACTCGATCGTAGAGTCGCTCTCCGATCTGCTCGCGATCCTCCGCGAGCTCCGACAATGCGGCGAGACGCCCCTCGGCGGCCCCGAGGTTATCCCGGAACAGCTCGTAGAGAAACGCAACAAATCCGGCTTCAACACGGAGCCACGACTCTTCCGACTCATCGGAGAAGACCGGGAGAACGAGCCGCGGTACGATTGAAATGTCGAACGCCGGCGACAGTCGATCGAGAATGCGATACGCTAGCCGAACGCGTTCGCGGGACGCCTGCGGAAGCGGCCGGAAATCGTGCCCGCGTGCATCGAACCGCCCGAGAAGACGCCGGGAAGCGTCCTCGAACAGTATCTCACCCGCTTCATCCTCCTCCTCGATGCGCTGCTCCGGGTTGCTCCCGCGGTCGTCCTTCGCGTGGGGTCCGTCAACGGCCGCCCGGGTCACTTCGGTGGAACGAGCGGCGGTGACCGGCACCACCGTGGCCTCGATACTCCGAACCGACCCGGTCGAATCGACCGGATAGATCCAGGAAATGTTCACCGCCATATCGACGAACCGCCCCTCCGCGTGCGTCGCCACACCGTTCACCCCCGCGAGGGCACTCGACTGATAGAGCAAAGTGTGCACGGCTTCATCGGTGGTGGCGCCGTCGAGAGGCGATCCCGCAATCCCGAGCAGAATGTAGAGTGGCTCACCCGACCGGAAATACTTCCCGATGACAACGGCGCGGTATGTGCCGTCCGGCCCGATCGGCATATCCTTGAACAGCGCGCCGTACAAGTCTCGACGCTGTTCGCTCGTCATGGCTCCGGCCAACTCGAATGCTTCGAGCATCGATGCGAAGATCGTCGCACGCGCATACGCCGTCAGCTCGAGCGGGGTGTCCGTATCGAACCCTCCCGACCGGATGACACCGACATCGTATCGACCGAGCCCGCTCGGGTCGAAAACCGACTCTGCATCCTCGCGGGTAACCTCACGGTCATCGTCGGGACGTTCATACGTGACCTCCCGCGGCGGCTCCGGGCGTGGGCGCAGCGCAGCGCAGCCGAGGAACAGCAGAACGAGGCATCCGATTATGGCAAGTTGTCTCATGACTCGTCGGACTTAGGGCCCACCGTGTAGTCGGTATAGATCGTTTCGGTACGTACGGTATCGGCGCGGAGGTTCATGGTACGGAAACGCCTCTTGAGAAACTCGCGGATCGGAGCACGCGTAAGCGGAATCAGCAGCAGAAAGCCGAGGACATCGGTGATCACACCGGGCGTAAGCAGGGTAACTCCCGATACCAGCAGGAGGACGGCATCGATAAGATCGTTCGCAGGGAACCGCCCGGCCTGCGTTTCCCGGTTAATTCGGGCCCACACCGAGAATCCCTGACGCCTGGCGAGCGCGGCGCCGAGTGTGCCTGTCAACACAACCAGGAGCACCGTCGGCAACGCTCCTATCGACTGCCCGATCAATATCAGGAGGTAGAGCTCAACGAGCGGTACGACGGTAAATAGCAGGAGCAGCTTCCCGAACATACGGCAAATGTAGCACAGAAGCAGGTTAATCGCCTACTCGAGTTCCGCGTCCGTGCAGAGTCGAGCCTCATAGTACCACGATAACAGGAGTATGAGACCGCCGCTTCGGACGACAGCCGCGATGACGCGGACTATTTCGAGTAGAATCGGAGTCGCCGGGGCAATTCCCGACGCCAACGGCTCGAGCGCATAGAACAGATGAGCGGCGAGTATCAGCAGAAAGACGTGGAAACGGCGTTCGCGAAACAGCTGCCGCCCCCTGCGGAACGCATTTCGGACGCTCTCGTTGTGCTGGATAACCGCCTCGAGACCGGGAGCGCAAGCGCTGCGGATCACGACAACCACGAGGCCGAACACAGCCGGCGCTACGACGCCGGAAAACAGCGCTTCACCGTCGATGCGGGTCGCCGGCAGTATCATCAATCCCAGCAGAAAGAGCGCGATGCCGGCTACCAACACGATGGCAAGCCATATACGAGCCACTGCGAGGGCGAAGCGGACGAGACGGCGGGAGAGATCGGAGCGAGCCGCCGGCGGCGCAACCGCTATTGCCGAGGCTTCGTCGTCGGAGCGTGCGTGAACGAAGCGCGCGAACCCGGCGCGCAGCGCAGTCGCGGTAATCAACCAGACGACCGCGGCGGCGAGCGCCTGCACTGCGAAGGCCCCCGGCGGCGGCGGGACCGCGCCGCCGGCTCCGGGCAGCGGGACGAGGAGGGGATTCGGGAGAACCCACCAGCCTACCGTGACCACGGCAGTCAGGAGCGGGTTCGCACGAACGAATCGCGTGGCACGGTGAGCGATCCGTCGCCAGGAGAAGGTGGGTTCATAGAGCATCTCGTTCAACGTGCTCGCCATGCGTGGCTCTCCCGCTCGCGGCCTCTCCCGCTCGCGGCTCTATACGAGTTTCTTCAGTTCGTCGACCTTGTCCAGCTGTTCCCACGGAAACGCGTCGCGGCCGAAGTGCCCGTAGGCGGCGGTATGCAGATAGATGGGACGCTTCAGATCGAGACTTCGGACAATACCGGCGGGAGTAAGATCGAACGTGCGTTCGACCGCCTGTTCGATCCGTTCCTCGGGAACCTCTCCGGTGCCGAAGGTCTCCACCATGACGCTCACCGGAAACGGCACGCCGATCGCGTACGCGAGCTGCACCTCGCAGCGACGCGCGATTCCCGCGCCGACGATGTTCTTCGCGACATACCGCGCCATGTACGTGGCGGACCGGTCGACTTTGGTCGGGTCCTTTCCGCTGAACGCACCGCCGCCGTGCCGGCCCATACCGCCGTACGTATCGACTATGATCTTCCGCCCGGTGAGGCCGGTATCCCCGTGCGGACCTCCGATCACAAATCGGCCGGTCGGATTCACGTAGAACTTCGTCTGCGAGTCGAGTAACCCGGTCGGCTCGAGTATCGGCTTGATGAGCTTCCCGACAATCGTGCTCTTGATCTCATCGTACCCGACACCGTCATCATGTTGATGACTCACCACAACGGCATCGATGCGTTTCGGGGTATTCCCTTCGTACTGCACCGTGACCTGACTCTTGCTGTCCGGTCGGAGCCATGCAATTTCACGCTTCTTGCGCATTTGCGCCGCGCGCATGAGCAGTTGATGAGCGTACATGATCGGCGCGGGCATGAGCTCCGGGGTCTCGTCGCAGGCGAAACCGAACATCATGCCCTGGTCGCCGGCACCCTGTTCCCCCTGGAACGTTCCTCCGCCACTCACCCCCTGGCTGATATCGGGGCTCTGAGCGTGGATGGTCGTCATGACGTTCATGCTCTCATAATCGAGACCGTACTCCGGCCGGTCGTAACCGATCGTCCTTGCGACGTCGCGTGCAATCCCCTGAACGTCGACGTACGTTTCCGTGGTGATCTCGCCACCGACCATAACCAGGCCGGTCGTCGTGAATGTCTCGCATGCAACCCGACTCTCCGGATCGTCGCGGAGGCAGGCGTCGAGTACGGCGTCGGAAATCTGATCGGCGATCTTGTCCGGATGTCCTTCGCCTACCGATTCCGACGTGAACAGGAATTTTCTGCTTCTCATATCTCTCCCATATCCGAATGAATGACATCGAGGCGAAGAGCGCTTTCAACCTCGATAACAGAGCACCGGAGAGCGCGCCGCGGAGACCTCGTCAAGACGGGACAACGGCGTCGTATACGGTGCGTTGTGTAATATCTCCGGGTTCTCGCTCGCTTCGCGCGCTATCGCCTTGAGCACCGCTGCAAATTCCTCGAGGGTTTCACGACTCTCGCTCTCGGTCGGTTCGATCATGAGCGCTTCCTTCACGATCAGCGGGAAATACACCGTCGGAGGATGTACGCCATAGTCGATCATCCGCTTTGCGATATCCATGGTGTGCACGCCCTCGAAGATCGCACCGGTAGCGACGAACTCATGCATACAGCTGCGCTTGAATTTCGCAGGAAACTCGTCGGCTACGAGATGCTTAAGATAGTTCGCATTCAGTACCGCGTTCTCCCCGATTCTCCGCATTCCGGTCTTTCCGTGCCGGAGTATATAGGTGTAGGCGCGAACGAGCATCCCGAAGTTGCCGAAGAACGCCTTGACTCTTCCGATCGAGTGTTTGGGCTTGTCGAAACGAAAGAGCGGAAGACGGTCGCCATTACCGCTGCCGGATTCGTCGGGTACCACTCGCGGCCCCGGCAGGTAGTCGGCAAGCACGGCAGCGGCAGCCACCGGACCTGCCCCCGGTCCTCCGCCGCCGTGCGGAGTCGAGAAGGTCTTGTGCAGATTGAAGTGCATGACATCGATTCCGAGGTCGCCCGGACGAACGATTCCCAGAATCGCGTTCATGTTCGCTCCGTCGCCGTACACCAGCCCTCCGCACTCATGCACGGCCTTCGTGACCTCGAGGATCTGCTGTTCGAACAGGCCGGCGGTGTTCGGATTCGTGATCATGAGTCCTGCAACACTCTCGTCGCACTCCGCACGCAGCGCTTCGAGGTCTACGTTGCCCTCCGAATCGCTCGGAATTTCCACCGCCTCATAACCGGCCATGGTACAGGTCGCCGGGTTCGTGCCGTGCGCGCTGTCGGGAACGAGGACGCGTGTCCGTTTCGTATCGCCGCGCTGCTGGTGATAGGCGCGAATCATCAGAATTCCGGTGAGCTCTCCCTGCGCACCGGCGGCCGGCTGCAGCGACGCCGCCTCGAACCCCGATATGTCGATCAGCGCACGCTCGAGTCGATAGAGGAGCTCAAGGTTCCCCTGCTGGCTCTCAACCGGTGAGAGCGGGTGCGACTCGGCAAACCCGCGCATATTGGCTACGTGCTCGTTGATCTTCGGATTGTACTTCATCGTACAGCTGCCGAGCGGATAGAAGTTGGTATCGATCGAGAAATTCGTTTGCGACAAACGGGTATAGTGGCGAACCAGATCCAACTCACTGACTTGCGGCAGCTCGGGCACATCGTGCTCCGGCCGGAGAAGCGACTCTTCGAATCCGTAGCTCGGAACATCCGACTTCGGGAGATGGATTGCCCGTCGTCCTGCTCGAGAACGCTCATGGATCAGCGGAATCGTGCGCCGACCGGGATTCGGCTCGGTCGGCGCAACCGGGTAGTTTTCTATTCGTTCGTTCATGACGCACTCCGTGGGACGGCGGCGGCAACCGCATCGACAAGACGGTCGATGTCCGTACGACTGCGCATTTCGGTAACACAGACAAGCAGGTTATGTGTCTGCGTCTCATCGTAGCGACCGATATCGATCCCCCCGACGATCTCCTCCTTACGCAGCTTCCCGATCAGGTCGGCGGCCGGAATCGGTGTCGAAATCGCAAATTCGCGGAAGAACGGATGCCGATCGCGGAGGCTGACGCCGGCGATCGAGGTCAAGCGTTCTGCAGCGTAGTGCGATTTGTCATGACACAACAGCGCGACCTCTTTCA
>SLIN01000369.1 GCA_007135605.1 Spirochaetales bacterium
CGGCTGCTCGGCGTGAACCATCTTCGCAAGAGTCAGTGCAACTTCGGATGGGACTGGGGCCCGCGTTGCGCCACGTCCGGTATCTGGCGTCCGATTCGGCTCGTCGCCTTCGACGGAGGGCGAATCGCCGATCTGCGGGTTGCCCAGGATTCGCTGACCGACGATGCCGCCGAGCTGACCGTGCACGTTACGAGCGACCTCGCCGCCGCGGCGGCGAATGCCGGCGGGCGACGCACCGGCACGCGATCCGGCGCCGGTGCGAGCGAGCGCCGCGCAAGCGACCGGGCGTCCGGCGACACCACTCCCTCCGCGGTGCGTGTCCGCGCGCAGCTCGACGGCGCCGACGTCGCCGTGGGAACCGCGTCGCTTGCAGACGGCGCCGCGGAGGTGGCGCTTCACATCGCCGAGCCGAAGCGCTGGTGGCCGAACGGCGCCGGCGAGCAGACGATGTACACCGTCGCGTGCGACCTGCTCGACGAGCAGGGGCAGGTGCTCGACCGGCATGAGAAACGGATCGGCCTGCGTAGCGTCCGACTCGTGCGGGAACCCGACGAGTGGGGCGAGTCGTTCCATTTCGAGGTGAACGGCCGGCCGGTCTTCGCGAAAGGCGCGAACTGGATACCCGCCGACACCTTCGTTACCCGCGTTTCGGTCGAGCACTACCGGCGACTGCTGCAGAGCGCGGCAGACGCGCACATGAACATGCTGCGCGTGTGGGGCGGCGGCATCTACGAGGAGGACTTCTTCTACGATCTGTGCGACGAGCTCGGGCTGCTCGTCTGGCAGGATTTCATGTTCGCCTGCGCGGCCTACCCCACCGGCGACGAGTTCCTCGCAAACATCACCGCCGAAGCCGAGGAGCAGATACGCCGGCTTCGCCACCATCCGAGCGTGGCGCTGTGGTGCGGGAACAACGAGCTCGAGCAGATCCACCCGTGTATCGGCGACGGCGAGGACGCGCGAGCCGGTGGCGCGATGACGTGGGAGGCGTACGTGCACCTCTTCGACGAGCTGCTCGCCGGCTGCGTAGCAGAGCTCGACCCCGAGCGCGACTACTGGCCGTCGAGCCCGCACACCCCCGGCGCGAAGCGCGGCGACGCGAACGACCCGAACGCCGGAGATGCGCACCTGTGGATGGTCTGGCACGGCAGGCAGCCGTTCGAGGCGTATCGCGAGTGCGAGCACCGCTTCAACAGCGAGTTCGGCTTCCAGAGCTTTCCCGAGCCGGAGGCGGTCGCGAAGTACGCGGGCCCCGGCGAGCGCAACATCACCAGCCGCATCATGGAGCACCATCAGCGCAGCCCGATCGGCAACGATGCGATCGTGCAGTACATGCTCGAGTGGTTCCAGCTGCCCTCCCGCGAGGATATGGTGCTGTGGACTTCGCAGATACTGCAGGGCCTGGCGGTCACCTACGGGGTGGAGCACTGGCGGCGAAGCGCCCCGCGCGGCATGGGGACGATCTACTGGCAGCTGAACGACTGCTGGCCGGTGGCGAGCTGGTCGAGCATCGACTGGGAAGGCCGGTGGAAGGCGCTGCACTACTTGGCCGTTCGCGCCTACGCACCCCTGCTGCTGTCGACGATCGTCGATGACGAGGCGGGTACCATCACCCTCTATGTAACCAGCGATGAGCCGCAGCCGTGCCGGGCCGATGTCCAGTGGAAGATGTGGACGGTCGACGGGGAGTGCATCGCCCTCGGCGAGGAGGACGTTGATATCCCGGCCGCCGGAACGGTGGAGGTGGTGTCGCTTGAGTTCGACGAGCAGATCGAACAGCTCGGAGCGCACTCGCTGATTCTTCTCGGTACACTGACCCGCGACGGTCGGGTCGAAAGCGATGCGATGGCTTCCTTCCTCCGGCCGAAGCATCTCGATTTGCGCGACCCGCAGCTGCGCGTGCAGCGGCAGCCGATGGAGGGCGATATCGCCGACGCTGCCGGGTATCGCGAAACCTGGACCATCGAGGCGGACAAGCCGGCGCTCTGGGTATGGCCCGACGTGCCGGGGTTCGACCTGCGCTACTCCGACCGCTTTTTCCATCTCGAACCGGGCACTCCGCGCAGCGTCGTCGTCGGCGCGCGCACCGCGGAAGCGGCCGCGCGGGAAGAGTGGCGCAAAGCGGTCGGGCGGGTATACTCTCTGTTCGACACATACCGTGTCGACAGGGGGTGAGCGTGGAGTATCAGATCATCGGATCGACAATGCCGGTTGCCGAGTGCCGGCTGCGTGCCGGCGAGACGCTGCAATGTCAGTCCGGGGCAATGAAGTATATGGATGCCGACGTCTCTATGAAGACCGGCGTCCAGGGAGGGCTCGGCGGCTTCCTCAAGCGCAAGGCGATGGGCGAGAGCGGCTTTCTCAACTATTATACCGCCGAGCGCAACGGCGCCCGGGTCGCCGTCGGGCACACCTTCCCGGGCACGATCCTCCCGGTCGATGTCGGGGCGGTCAGCTATATTTGCCAGCGTCGCGCCTTTCTCGCCGCCGAAAGCGATGTGGAGCTCGAAGTCGCGATCCAGCGTAAGCTCGGCGTCGGTTTCTTCGGCGGCGAAGGCTTCGTCATGCAGAAGCTCAAGGGGCGCGGGACGGCGTTTCTCGA
>SLIN01000281.1 GCA_007135605.1 Spirochaetales bacterium
GTGTCGATCCTGAACACGCTTTATTACTTACTGGACGTTTCCCGGGGATACGGGCTACCCTCGTTGACGGTCTGATCGTTACGTCACCGCAGGGTGCACAGCGCATTCACGACGACGGCCTGTGCGTGCCGGAAGGTATAATGCAGGTTTTGCCAACGATCACAAGGAGGTATCCAAGCATGAAGTTCGCCATTCGAGTAGTAACGGCGGTCGTGGTCTTGTCGCTCATCTCGGCCACCGTCCTTTTCGCAGCGGGAGCTGCCGAAGAAACCGATGAGCAGTTCGATCTGCGACTCGCAACCGTGGTAAGCCCGCCGCATCCGTGGATCGATATGGCCGAGTTCTTTGCCGAAGAAGTGCGGCAACGTACCGACGGGAATGTGAACGTACGGATCCAACACAGCGGAGCACTCGGCGACGACGAAGCAACGATTGACGAAATGAGGATCGGAACCATTGATTTCGTTATCGGCGGCGTCTCGAATGCGGTGGCCTTCGTACCCGAGTACCAGATCACCGGATTCCCCTATCTCTACGAGGATCTCGACCACTTCCGACGTGTTATCGATCCCGACGCGGAGTTTTTCCAGGCCCTCGCCGACGCCCATGAGGAACGCGGGCTCGGGCTTCGGCTGCTCGCGCTGGCCGGTGGCGGCACTCGTGTAACGTCGAGCAATCTCGGGCCGCTCACGCACCCGAACGACTTCGAGGGTGTTCGCATGCGCTTGCCCGGTAACCCGCTCGAGAACCAGGTCTGGGAGGCGATTGGTGCGGTTCCTACCTCGCTCCCGTGGGGCGAGATATATACCGCGGTCCAGTCGGATGTGGTCAGCACCTTCGAGAGCACCGTCAGCGGGTTCTACGGCAGTCGCCTGTACGAGGTCGCTCCGCATCAGACGCAGACCAGGCACCAGATCATGATCTCGCATTTCACGATGAGCGAGCAGACGTTCGAGCGGCTACCGGCCGAATATCGGGATATCATCCTGGAGGTCGCTCAGGAGGCCGGCGAACTCGGTACCGATATGGGAGCTCAGTATGACGATGAGCTGGTCGTCGAGATGGTCGAGGAGTACGGGCTCAATGTTTATGAGGCCGACATCGACGCGTTCGTCGAGGCGGTAGCTCCGTTGCATGACGAGCTCGCCGAACAGGCGGGAATCGAGCACCTGCTCGAGTATGTGCGCGCGGCGCAGTAGGCTCACGCCGAACGGTACACGGAGTCTGAGGGTAGATGCACGCCCTGAAACGATTGAACGACGCATGCGAGCGTGCCCTCCTTGTGGTGGGCACGTTCCTTTTCAGCGTGCTTATAATCGTTGTTTTTCTACAGGTCGTCACGCGGAGAATGGGAATATCCTGGGTCTGGACGCACGAGATCGCGTTGATCTGTTTCATCTGGACCGTTTTCCTCGGCGGAGCCATCGCGGTCCGCTTGCGCCGTCACTACATCGTTGAGCTCCTGCCTGCGCGGATGCTCCGTGCGAACGCTGCACTCGATGTATTCGGCGATGTGATGATCTTCATCGTCCTGTACGTATTCATATTCAGCGGGTGGGAGTTCGCACTCCTCGGGTTGCGCCGCGCTACACGCGTGCTTCAACTGCCCCAAACGATACTCTTTCTCGCCTTTCCGGTTTCCGGAGTATTCATGGCACTGTTCGGGATTGAAAATCTGATTGCAAGTGCCGGGCGCCTCCTCGGCCTATCGCGTGGTGGGAAGCACACATGAATCCACTCGTACTGCTCATGGGGAGTTTCTTCGCACTGATCCTGCTGAAGGTCCCTATTGTCTTCGTGTTTATTATCTCCTCCACGCTTACGATTCTCTCATTGCGAATGCCGCTTCTCAGCGTGCTGAATCATGTCTATTCGAGCATCGATTCGTTCACCCTGCTCGCGGTTCCGTTCTTTCTGTTACTCGGTCAGTTGATGAATCACGGGGGTATTACCGAACGGCTCGTGCGCCTGTCGAACGCGCTCATCGGCCACATTCGCGGCGGACTCGGACACGTGAACGTACTCGTCAGCATGTTGTTCGCCGGCCTTTCCGGGTCATCGGTCGCCGACACCGCGGGTGTGGGAGCGATGCTCATTCCGGCGATGGCGAAGTTGAAGTTTCCAGTCGCCTTCTCGGCGGCGGTAACCGCCTGCTCCTCCACGCTCGGCGGCATCATACCGCCAAGCATCATTATGGTGGTCTACGCCTCGCTCGCGCGGCTGTCGGTGGGCGCGATGTTTCTCGCCGGAGTCGTCCCGGGGGTACTCATAGGACTCAGCCAGATGGCATATACCTACTACATGGCGGTCCGCCACGATTTCCCCGCCAATCAGCGCGCCTCGGTGAAGGAGATCGGGGTCTCGTTCGTCTCCGCGTTCCCGGCGCTGCTGCTGCCGCTCATCGTGCTCGGCGGGGTCACCTTCGGAATCTTTACCGCAACGGAGTCGGCGGCGATCGCGGTGGTATACGGAATTTTTCTTCTTCTTTTCGTCTACCGCTCGACTTCCTTTCGCGCGATACCCGGCGTGCTCTCACGCGCGCTGATCGGCTATTCGCTGCCGTTAATGGCCGTCGCCTCGGCGGGAATCATGGGGTGGCTTATCGCATACCTCGACGCCCCGGCAATGATTCTCGATTTCCTCTTCTCGATTACCGAGTCTGAACTCGGTATCGCGCTCCTGCTTGTCGCGTTCTTGCTCGTGCTCGGCACCTTCCTCAGCCCGATTATCTCAGTGGTCGTCTTCCTTCCGATTCTCCAGGCCATGGGAACGGCTGCCGGCATGGAACCACTGCATCTCGGCATAATCGTAGTGCTCACCCTCTCGCTCGGCCGGGTCACCCCGCCGTACGGCATCTGCATGCTCGTCGCCGCACAGATAGCCGAGATCCCGAGCCACCGGGTGTTCATCGCTTCGATTCCGATGATCGTGCTGACGCTGCTCATTATAGTCACAGGAATCCTCGTACCCGATCTGTTCCTGTTCCTTCCGCGGACTCTCATGGGGGCGTTCCTGTAATATGCGGTCGCCGGCGCCTGTTCCGCTGTACCGCCGACATGATCGATATCGAACGAAGGATGGTTCATCAATGACTGGATTCAAACGGATTACGGCACTCCTGGAAGGCGGGCAGACCGATCGACCGGCACGGAGTCTGTGGAAACATTTCCCGATAGTCGACCAGCGCGCCGACTCGCTTGCCGAGCGGACGATCGATTTTCAGCGCCGCTACGACTGGGACTTCGTAAAAATCTGTCACAACGGTCTCTATTCGATCGAAGACTGGGGCTCCGAGATCCGGTGGCCGAGCCACGAGCTCGAGCGCGGCGAGGTAATCCGCTTCGGCATCGAGTCGGCAACCGATTGGGAGCGACTCGAACCTCTCGGCACGGAGGCGGGCGCACTCGGGCGTGAGCTCGCGGTCGTCCGGCGCGTTGCCGAGCACTTCGCCGGCGAGGTGCCGGTGCTTGCCACCGTGTTCAGTCCGTTAACCACGGCAATCAAAATGCGCGGCGAGAGGCTCTTCGAAGATTTCGAGTCCAATCCGGAGGCGCTGCGACACGCCCTCACGGTCATCACCGACACGACCGTCCGGTTCGCCACCGAGGTCATGCGAGCAGGCGCCGACGGCATCTTCTTCGCTACCCAGCTCGCTACTCGCGACCGGCTCTCCGTAGACCAATACCACGAGTTCGGCCGCGAGTTCGATCTGCCGGTGCTCGAGGCCGCAGGCGCCGGATGGTTCAATCTGCTGCACATCCACGGCGACGATCCGATGATCGACAAACTCGCCGACTATCCGGTCGCAGCGCTGAACTGGCACGATCGGCGATCGACCGCTTCGCTCGATCAGGTAAGAAAACTGTCCGACAAGCTGTTCGTTGGCGGCGTCGATGAAGTCGGTGTACTCGGTCAGGTCGGCACGCCCGGCGACACCGCTGAGGAAAGACTCGCCACACACCTGCGCGAGGCGATCGAGGCCGCCGGGGGCGGGTTGGTGCTCGGACCCGGCTGTGTGGTCCCGCTCGATGTCACCGAAGAAGCGATCCGGATGGTCAGCGATTTCAGGGGCTGACGCGGGAGCCGAGGCGGTCGTCGGCAGACGTGGCTCCTCGCAGTCCCAGGCACGAACTCTCTCGCCGGCGCTCTTCAGTCGATGAGCTCAACATGATGCGCCAATCGTGTACCGGATACCGCTGCCGAAATCTTCCGATCGAAGGTGCAAAGGACACCATCGTTGTGCGCGGCGTAGAGTAGCAGACACGCGTCGGTGACTTGCCTGTGGCCGGAGAGAAGCTCCGTCGGCACTTCCGAGGCAAGCGAGCCGGTGAGCGATGGTGCGAGCTCCCAGTATACATGGTCGGGGTGCCCGTCGTAGTGCCGAAGCATGATGCGTGCGACCTCGGGCCGTACCGCGCCGTCCACTATGGCTGCATTCGACGAAATGCGCACAAACGCGTTCTGGGTCACAATACACGTAGCCCACTTCACGCTCCCACCGGCGTTGCCAGTCAGAAGCCTGCTCCGCTCGAACCACGTGTGAGCACGTTCGTGGAACAGATGCTGAGGCCACGCCAGGGCGATGAGCACATTCACGTCGAGAAGCTGGACACTCACACCTCGTCCTCCGCAGAGCGTATGTCTTCAGGGGTAAGCGCTCGGGCTCCTTCACGGACTTCGAAAACCGGCAGGCCGTTGCGCTCGAAGTAGCGCTCTTGCTTCGTGAGCGCTTCCCGCATGAGTTGAGAAACAACCGTACCGACGCTCTCACCGCGCTCGGCGGCCAGCTCCCGGGCAACACGCAACAGATCGTCATCGATATTGAGCGTCGTTCGCATGATGTCCGCATCATAGCATCCCCGCATCACCGCGTCAATTCGATCCCGTGGTGCGGCGACCCGATTCTCAACTCCCGCCGGGAGCTCGACCGGCATCTTCGCCGACTCGCGCGGACACCTCATCGACCAGCCTCGGGTTCTCCGGATCGTGCGCTCGCATTCGTTCGGAGACACGCCCGCTTCGCCCGGTCGCATAACAGTAGACACAGCCGGCGGGGCAGGTATCGTACGCGCCGATATCGACGCTCTGTACGCAGTTGCAGAGTCTGCGCTGACCTGGGTCTTTCGAAAGCTCGGCCCGGCGGCCGGTGACACGCGCAATTCGCTCGGCGTCGATGCAAGCTCCTTCGGCAATGCCCGTTCCGGCGAGATCGTGGTCTTCGGCACAGCTGCGAATCGCGAGGCCGTGGGAGGCGGCGATGGCGGCGAGCTCACGCATGAACGAACGCAGCGATTCGGCATCGTTCTCGAATCCGGTCAGTCCGGCGCCGCGGCGGGCGAGCTCGGCCATGCGGGAGTCGAGTTTGCGATAGTGGTCGTAGATGCTGACCACCACGCTGTGGGTATACGGCGCAAGCCGACCGGCCAGCCGCTCGACCGCGCTGAGGTGGAATTCCGGACCGGTGGCGCCGGTGAAGACGATTGGGTCGTAGCGCCAGACGACCCGATGAGCGCCGACGCGCTCGCTCACGCGTTTGAACAGGCGAATGCGCGTATCGAGCGCCGGCAGCTGTGGTTCGAAGTAGCGGGGGTAGTCGAGCACGGTCCAGGTGAAGTAGTAGGAGAATCCGAGCCGGTCGAGCTCGATCAAATACGGGTACAGCGATTTCGGGTGACGCGTCCAGAAGGCAAGACAATCGACGCTTTCGCACCTCAGGTCGACGTGCCGGACCCGTGCGGGGTTGAACGGATTGGCCACCTCGCAGTAGCCGGCGCGAATCCGGCGCATGAGCCACTCGCCGTAGTAGGCAGGTATGTCGGTTCTCCTGCTTGCGCTGACGATCACTGGTATCGCCTCTATTCGAAGGGTGTCGCGTCCTGCCGGCCCCGAGCCGAGCCCGTCGTTACGACAGCCGCGTTCGCGCTCCGAAGAGCAGCCGCGTGACTCTCACGCGAGCTCGATTGGCATACCGTATGATTAGCACGATTCCGAGCGCGGCCAACAGTTGCCCGCTCCCGCGAAAGAGGGTTGCGAAGCCGCCGCCGAATACTTCTACCCACAGGCTCCAGGCGGTCAGAAGCACGGCGAGCCCGAGCACCGACGCCCATAGAATGCCGAGTGTCAAGCCGACGGCAAAAACCGTAAGTATTACTCCTTCCCACGCACGTTCAAACAGACGATCCATGGCGTACCTCAGCTCCTCGAATAAGGATAACCGCTGGTGGCCGCGGGCGTCGAGTATCCGAAAAAGCGCGAAAACGTGGCCGGCGCACCGATTTTGATTGACAACTGCCGAGAATAGTGTAAATGTATTCTTGTTAGTTGGAGTTAAATCCAACTAACCGATTCGAGGGCGATGCTTGTACATGCGATGGCGATGCGGGCACCGCAGACCATCGCAGCGCGGAAACAGGAGCAAAGGGCCGTGATATCGGGACGACGAACGAAGCAGGTCAACGCGTCACACATTATGCACGACATCTGGGTACATCGTGACACCACGCGTGTGGATGTCGCGCGCCGACTGGGGCTCGACAAATCCACGGTTACCACGATCGTCAACGAGCTGCTCGCCTACGGAGTGCTGATCGAAACGCAGGAAGGGTATGCCGGCCCGCTCGGCGGACGGCGTCCGGTTCACATCGCACTGAACGCGGAGTACGGCTGCGTGCTCGGAATCGAGCTTCGCCCGAGACGGTACATCGCATCGGTAGTCGATCTGCACGGTAACGAGGTATTCACCCTCGACGGGGAGATGGAGATCACGGCCGGTACCCTCACCGACTGCGCGGCGCGTATCTGCGAACGGGTTCTCGCCGAGCACCCCGCTCAACAGCCGCCGCTTCTCAGCGTCGGTATCGGGGCGCCGGGAATCGTCGACCCCGAGGCGGGCATCATCAAACTCTCGCTCCCGCTGAACATCGATACACCGACGACCTTCGCGCCGGCGATCTCCGACCGCATCGGTTTGCGCTGCTTCATAGAGAATGATGCCAATGCGGCCGCATGGGGCGAGCTCGCCTTCCACCGCCAGCGCGACCTGAGCGACCTGCTTTTCGTGCTCGTGGAAATTCAGGAGTGGATGGAACGCGGCGTGCTCCATCGCACACCGGTGACCGGCCTCGGGGTGGTAATCGGCGGGGCGGTGCACCACGGGCGCGATCACTTCGCCGGTGAGTTCCGCAGTGTCCGTGCTCGCACGAGCACCGGCCGGCAGGTATCGCTGTCGCCGCGCGAGCTGGACGAGGCGGTTGACGACACGCGGCTCATGCGACGCTATCTCGGCGAGATCGCCGAGCACGTCGCACTTCTCGCAAACACGATGGATCTGACCCATATTTTTCTCGGAGGCGGACTCGAGTGGAACGAGGATGATGTGCGCTCGCTCTTCTCCCGGGCTATTCAGGCGAACTGGCCGTACAACGGCCGCGTCCCGTGCACCGTCGCATTCTCCACACTCGGTGAGCGGGCGGTCGCCTACGGGGCGGCGGGTATGGTGCTCGAGCGCGCGTTCTCCGACCGCGAGATGCTCAAGGAGGTGATTATTCGAAGACCCGAAACAGAGGGCGCCGGTCTTTCGTCCGGCGCGACGTAGACATTCATTTCGCGTACGCCGCCCGCGCCGGGCGGCGGAGCAACCCTGAACAGGAGGGGTATCATGAAAAAGATTCTGCTGTGTGTTGCAGCGGTTCTGTTGGTCGGCGGAGTTCTCCTCTTCGCCGCCGGACGAGCCGAGCAGGCAACGACCGACGACGAGACGATTACTCTGACGATGTTCACCTACACCGACCTCACCGATTCAGTCGATGTGGCCAACTGGGAAGTTCTGCTGGAGGCGTTCCACGAGCTGCACCCGAATATCCGGTTCGAGATCGACCACGGTTTCGACGAGGCGTATCACACCCGGCTGCAGGCAATGTCGGCGGCCGGTCGGCTGCCGGACATCATGTTCCTGTGGCCCGACGACCGCACCGGGATGGTCACCGCCAGCGGTCAGGCGAAGGATCTCCGGCCGTGGCTCAGCGGTCTCGAAGGCGAGTTCGCCGAGATTGCGATGATGCCGCAGGGGTCGAACGGGGAGATCTACGAGCTGCCCGAACAGGTGACCGCGACGCACGTCATGTTCACCAACGAGCGCCTGCTCGACGAGCTGGGACTCGATTTCCCGCGGACCCACCAGGAGCTGCTCGCGCAGGGACCGGTCATCCGCGAGGCGGGACTCATTCCGATCGCGATGGACAACGGTGGTGGCTGGCAAATGCAGTCCACCTTCCTCAGCGCGCTCGTCGAGCGCACCGGAGGCATGGAGTGGTATAACCGCGTGCTCGCCGGCGATAACGCGAGCTTCGAGGACCGCGAGTTCGTTGCCGCCCTCGATATCATCCAGGACCTCTACCGCAACGACATGTTCTCCCCCGGCATGAATACCGCCGACTACGGGCGCGCGCTCACCGACTTCGTCAACGAGCGGGCTGTCTACTTCATCGACGGCGGCTGGCGGGTGAACGCGCTCGTCGCCGAGCTCACCGAAGATCAGAAAGGACATGTCGGCCTGCGCACCTATCCGGACGTCGCGAACCAGCGCGGAGTATCCGGATCGACCGCGATGGTCCAGGGTACCGGCTACGGCATGAACTCGCGCCTCGAGGGCGCGGCCGCCGATGCCGCGTGGGAGTGGATCTGGTTCTACTCCGGTCCGGTCGGCTCGGAGATTCGCCAACGTCACGGGGCGGTTCCCGCCTACCGGATCGATCTGCCTGCGGACGCCGATCCGATGGTCACCAAACTGACCGGTTTCATCAACGAGACGCCGGCCGGATGGGTGCTCGACTCGGTGCTCGGACAGGAGTCGATGGGACTTCTGCAGGGAGATCTGCAGGAGATGATGCTCGGAAGCCGCACGCCCGGCCAGGTGGCGCAGCGATTCGAGCGGTTCGTGGCCGCGAACGAGCGGTAGCGGCGAACAGACGGTGCGGTCGCGACGGGGTGAGGGCAGGCACCCCACCCCGTCCGCCGGCGATTGTTCGGTTCGGACGGGCGCCCGCGACCCGTCCGAACCTTCGGTGGGGGTACCATGACATCGATCCAGTACCGGCGGGCGAGTTACATCACCCTGGTTGCACCGGCCTTCCTCGTATATGCGGCGGTCATCATCTTTCCGATCGCCTACACCGCCTACCTCAGCTTCGTACGCTGGCAGGGCTTTGGAATACCACAGTGGGTCGGACTGGCGAACTACACGCGCATGCTCACCGACCCGATCTTCCTGCACGGCCTGCGTAACAACCTGCTGGTCGTCGGCATATCGGTGTTCGGCCAGATACCGCTCGGCTTCGTGCTCGCGTACGTGATCTATCGGAGAATGGTTCGCGCGGAGAAGTTCTTCGAGGTGATGGTCTTCCTTCCGATTACGATTTCTCCGGTCGTCGTCGCCATCCTGTGGAACCAGATCTTCTCGCCCGCCGGCGCCTTTACCGCGATCGTCCGCGCGTTGGCCGGAAACCCGAGCTACGTCATGCGCCTCTTCGAAGACCGGACGCTCGCGATCGTGCCGATCCTTTTCGTGATTCTGTGGATGTATACCGGACTCTATATGGTGATCTACCTCGCGAACCTGCAACGCATCGACCCGGAGATCATCGAATCGGCGACCATCGACGGCGCATCCGAGCCGCAGATCTTCGGCAGGATCGTCCTGCCCGCGATGGTGAACATCATCTTCACCACGACCGTTTTCGCCGTATCCGGAAGCCTCAAGAGCTTCGATCTCATCTGGGCGTTCACTCAGGGCGGTCCGGCGCACTACACCGAGGTCATCGCGATTTACATGTACCGGCACACCTTCCGCTTCTACAACTACGGGCTCGGCGCCTCGACATCGATGGCGATCATCATTCTCAGCGTGGTGCTGATCTACGGTCTCCGCACAATCGCACGCCACTTCGAACGGAGGTATGAGTAATGGTGATGATGATGCCCCGCGCCGGCCGGCCGGCCATCGAAACGGTGGCCTGGAAGTCGCTTGCCTACCTCTGCATGCTCACCTTCACGCTGCTTACCGTCGCGCCGCTGGTGTGGCTTGCCTACAGCTCGTTCAAGCCGCATCCGGTTATCGTACGCGATATCTTCTCACTCCCCGAAAGCCTCTACTGGGAGAACTATGTTGTAGCATGGACCCGCGGGACGATGGGCATCTATTTCATCAACAGCATTATCTATACCTCTACCGCCACCGTCCTCACGACGTTGCTCGCGCTGGCTGCCGGTTATGGGCTGGCTAAATTCCGCTTCCGTATCTCCGCGCTCGTGTACGGGGCGTTTATCATGGGGCTGCTCGTCACCCCGCATTCGGTGCTCGTTCCTCTCTTTATTCTCGAGACGCGCATTGGTA
>SLIN01000295.1 GCA_007135605.1 Spirochaetales bacterium
CGGCCTCGGCGCGACGGCGGTCTCCCGCGGGAGCGCAGCTGCAGCGCCGCGCTCCCGTTTCTCCGCGGTTTCCCCGCCGCCCTCCGCCGGCGCGAGCGCATTATCGGCGAACGCCTTGGCGACCACCAGCGCTGCGAGGTCGATTCGAGCGCCTCCCCACAACAGCCTGCGGCGATCGAGCACCAACCGGTAGCGCTCGAAGAGCGGTTTCAGCCGCTCCTTGTACCGCTCGCGCAGCTCGGTAAAGTTCATCCACGGCGGATTACCGACCAGTACTTCGAAGCGTCCCGGAAAGCCTTCGAGCAGATAATCGCCGACCCGCGTGTTCTCCGCCGGCACCTCCACGCCGTAGCGCTCGCGCATTCTCTCGTGAAAGCGCTCCACCAGCGAGTCGTCGAGCTCCATCATATACAGTCGCTCGAGCATGCATGCAGTCGGCTCGATGCCGTAGCCCAGCGCCTTTGAAACGAACGCCTCGAGCAGTGCGCCGTCGCCGCCGGTTGGATCGAACACGCGGGCACCCTCGAGCCAGCGCGCAAACGCTCCGCGCGAGATCAGCTCGCGCGCCCATTCGAGCGGCGTGAAAAACTGCCCGACCGGAGAGGCGCCGGCGCTCATGGCCGGCGCGACTCCGTCGGATGTTGGATTCGCCCCGGCGGACCGGCAAACCCCGACAGCTCTCGTAGATCCCAGCCGCTCGGCTGCTGGTACGCCCGAAGATAGAACTCCGGCAGGACGGCGAGCAGGTGATCGAACATATCCGACTGCACCGCTTCGTGGCCTATCCACGCGGTCTCGCGGGTGAAGCAGTAGATCTCCAGCGGCAGTCCGTGCGGCCCCGGCTGCAGCTGCCGAACCATCTGAATGAGGTTCTGCTGCACACCCGGATGCTGGTTCATATACGCGAGCGCGTAGGCGCGGAAGGTACCGAGATTCGTCAGGTGCCGCCCGACGGTCATGTCCTCGTCGGTCGACTCCCGCCCGATTTCGGTGAGCTTCCGCTCCATGTATTCGGCGATCAGCGGCATTCGGCGAAAGCGCTCGATCATCTCCGGCGTGCAGAAGCACACGCTGCGCACGTCGAGATTAATGGAACGCTTGATGCGCCGCCCCCCGGCTTCGTAAATACCGCGCCAGTTCTTGAACGAATCGCTGATCAGCACATAGCTCGGCAGACTGGTGATCGTCATGTCCCAGTTGCGGACTTTAATCGTCTGCAGGGTGATGTCGATAACCGGACCGTCGGCGCCGTATTTCGGCACCTCGATCCAGTCACCGATCGAGACCATGTGGTTCGCCGACAGCTGCACCGCGCTTACGAACCCGAGTATCGCGTCGCGAAAGACGAGCAGCAGCACCGCGCTGAGCGCGCCGAGTCCGCCGAGGATCCCGAGCGGCGAGACCCCGATCAGCGTCGTAACCATCAACACCATTCCGACGACGTAGATGAAGATCTTGGCGAGCTGCACGTACCCTTTGATCGGCCGGTGACGCGCCATCTCTTCGGACTCGACACGGTACAGATCGTCGATGAAGCTGCCGATTGCCGAGAGAATCCGGATGCCGACGGCGATCATCCATACGGTAGTAATCCGCCGGAGCGGCTCGTGGAGGACCGGGGTATCCGCGAGTACAACCGGCAGGCTGAGGAAGATGAGGAGCGGCGGAACGAACCGCATCGCCGAGGAAAATATTCCCCGGCGGTACATGAGCTCATCCCATTTGTACGGCGTGCGACGTACGATGCGGGAGACGATGCGGCGCACGATCAGTCTGCCGATCACCCCGATTGCGATGGATGCGGCGACGACCGCCGCGAGATTCGCGACAACGCCGAGCGCAATTCCGCTGCCGAAAAGCGAGTTGAAGTTCACTATCCGCGAGTGTAGCGCGCTTTCGTGCCCTCGAGCCAGTGAGCAGCCGCCCCGGCGCCCGTATCGCGAAATTTTCGCGCCTGCTTGACTACATGGCACCATATGTGCTTTTCTTCAACCCAAGACTTCACGTCGCAGGCACTGTGCCTTCCTGCCCGGCGATCTGAATCATCCGACATTTACCAACGAAATTGAGCACCTTTCGGCGGGCACAGGCTTGAAGTTGCGCCACTGAAAGGATACCCATGACATCTACCACCTTCGCGGAGCTCGATCTCCGCCCATCTCTCCTCGATGCGGTCGCCGCCTGCGGCTACGAGACGCCGACCGAAGTGCAATCGCGCGCGGTACCGGTTGTGCTTCGCGGCTCGGACCTGCTTGCGACCGCCCAGACCGGAGCCGGTAAGACCGCTTCGTTCGTGCTGCCGCTGCTGCAACTCCTCGCGGATAACGACGGCGAACGAAAGACGAACGGTGCGGAGCGGCGCGGGCACAACGCCACGCAAAGGGCGCGCACCCCCGGGCGCGGCTCGAAACAGGACCGGCGCGGCGGCGGCCGGAGTGCTCCACACGCCGACCGCACCGCCCGCCCGCGCGCGCTCATCGTCGCGCCGACGCGAGAGCTCGCGATCCAGATCGCCGAGAGCGTCGGCACCTACGGCAAGGGCACCGGTATATCGTCGGCGGTCGTGTACGGCGGCGC
>SLIN01000063.1 GCA_007135605.1 Spirochaetales bacterium
ACCCATCGCTTCGCGCTCGATGAGGCTCCCGGCGCCTTCGAGATTATGGCGAGCAAGGATGCCAACCGCGCGTACAAGATTGTGCTCGTGCCGTGAGGGGACGAACCGGGCGGGGAGGATGGCGCTTGTGCCGTGAGGTGAGGACCCCCGCCAGGCGGACACCTGCGAGAGCGGCGTTATTCGTCGCACATGTTCCGGGCAATAGATTCGTGCTCCAAATTCGCGTTATACTTTAATCGGCACCTCGGTTCGGCCGGTAGTCAGGGGCAGACGGAGGTGCCGTGTGGAGCACGCGATGGAACTGTCTGCCGAAACGCTTGAAGCCATAGGCCGCTATGTCCGGGGAAACCTCGGGACGTGGATGCGCGAAGTCGATCTGGACCGGGATATCGAGCTGCGCGAGCGGACGGTGCGGGTGGAGGAGGAGCTGAAGGCGCAGCGCGAGCTCATGCGCGAGGGGTTCGCCCAGACGGAGAAGCGGTTCGAGCTCATGCAGGAGCAGATGGACCGCAGATTCGATGAGGTGGACAAGCGATTCGAAGACATGCGCAGCTACAGCACGCGCTGGTTCACGGTGATCTCGGTGCTGCTCACCGTCGTCGGTGTTGCGGTGACCGTCAGTTCGTTCGTGTAAGCCGGTTGGCGTGGCAGCCGATAGCGCCGGCGGGAGGTACCGCGCCAGGGACCCGGAAGGTCGCCGGCTGCGGGTAGCAGCCGATAGCGCCGGCGGGTGGTGAATATGCCGACGGCGATGTGGGGAGCGGCGTCCGGAGTACGGCTCCCGGTCCTCCCCCACCCGCCGGACCGGAGCCTGGGAGCTTGTCGGACACTCCTGTGGAATTGAGTATTGCATGTGCAGGTTGACCATCCCCGGAGACGTCGGATCGCGATGCCGTCGGAATACGTGGGCAATACTCAATACTTACCAGGTCCGACAAGCTCCCTGAGGGGCCCGGTTCCCGGCCGGGCGCGCGAGGTGGGGCACGCGACGATCGGCCGACTTCCCCGGGGCATCGTGCTCGCGCGCCTCGCCCGGCCGGGAAGGCGCCCAAATCAAAAAAAACAGAAGTTGCCCGGGCGGCTTGTCGCTTCGACCGGCGCGGCCGGCTCGTGGGAGGGTACGGGCGATCGGTTTACGGGGAGGATTCGAGTGAAACGAACCGGGGAAGTCGGTGATCCTGGACGCACCGGGGAAGCTCTCGGTGCGGGAGATTCCGGTGCCGGAGATCGCGGCGGTTGAAGCCGGGCTCGCTTCCCTTGCCCCCGGCGGACACGTGCGAGAGCCGCGTTATTCGTTGCACATATCCTGAGCATCTGCCCTTTCGAGGCTATAGGAGCATACCATTCTCAGTAGCATTACCGAGTTGATCGTTACCGTTTCGCCTATCATTCTTATCATCGGGCTGGGGAATCTGATCCGGGTGCGGGCGCTTCTGTCGGAGCGGACGCTCGACGAGCTGAAATGGCTCGTGGTGAACGTTGCGCTTCCGGCAGTGCTTTTTGTTGCGTTTCTCGATATGCAACTGGAACCGGCGTTTCTCGGGCTTTTCGGGCTGATTCTGCTTGTCTGCTTCGGGCTTCTCGGATACGGCTATCTTCTGAAGCGGATGTTTTCCGTTCGGCATGACTACTTCCCTCTTCTGACAACGGGGTTCGAGTTCGGCATGGTCGGCATCACGCTGTTCGGCACCGCCTACGGCCTGTCGAACGTGGGCTATATTGCTATTGTGGACCTCAGCCACGAGCTGTTCATCTGGTTTGTGTTCGCGACCATCCTCACCGCCAAACGGGACGGGGTGAGCAGCTTCGGCCGGATATTGACGGGGTTCACACGTTCACCCCTGATTATTGCGATCGTTACCGCTCTCGTGTTGAATCTTCTCGGGTTGGGTGGATGGTTTCGCGATGTGCCGGTCGGTGTGTTGGTGCTCGAAACCTTCGATCTGCTCGGCGGCCTGCTTATCCCCGCTATTCTCATTATTATCGGGTACGGCATGCGTTTGTCGTGGGCCGGCGTGCGGGAGGCCACCGGGGTGATCGCGGCGCGACTGGTAGTGCTCATTCCTCTGGCGGTAGGGTTCAGTCGTGTAGTGGTGGGGCGTGTGCTTGGTCTCGATCCGGCGTTCGAGGCGGCGGTTTTCACGTTTCTCGTTCTGCCGCCGCCCTACATCGTGCCGGTGTTCATGCGGAGCGACCAGGTCGGCGAACGGGCGTATGCGAACAACGTGCTGTCGGTCTATACGGTCATCTCGCTGGCGATATTCATCGTGTATTTCTCGTTTAATCCGACGCTGTAGCGGGGGCGTCGGGCGGGCAGCTTTGAGTACTGGCGCAATATCGATCGGGGGCTCGGCGGTCGTATCGCAGAAGCAGCAGAGGGACGGCTCCGTCACAGCGACGTTCCCCGATAGAATGCCGCCGCAATTTCGCGTTATACTTCAATCGGCACCTCGGTTCGGCCGGTAGTCAGGGGCAGACGGAGGTGCCGTGTGGAGCATGCGATGGAACTCTCTGCCGAAACGCTTGAAGCTATAGGCCGCTATGTCCGGGGAAATCTCGGGACCTGGATGCGCGA
>SLIN01000248.1 GCA_007135605.1 Spirochaetales bacterium
CCTGCGCGAGCTCGCGGTGAACGCCAAGAAGGCGAATACCAAACGCGTCTATTTTCGACAGAAGGGCCTCGATCTCTTCGATGCGAACGACTATGAGAACGGCATGCGAACGTTCAAGGACGAAACGCTCTCGAACATCGACGAATATCTCGAGTTGCAGAGACAGGCCGGCCTCTACGTCAAGGTCAGCTTCCACTATAAGAGCCGAGTGCTGAATCTCTACGTGACGAACAACGCCGAAATGACGAGAAAGGAGCAGATGCGCGTCTACGATCGAGTCGCGCGGAGCCGGGCGTTCGACAGCCTCGAAGAGGCGTTGACCACGGTGCTCGATGACTCGGAGGGCGCCGGGCTCGGCATCGTTATCCTCGTGCTCATGCTTCGGAAAATGGGGCTCGACGAGGATTCCTTCGATATCGATATGAAGAACGGTGAGACGGTCGCCCGCGTACACATCCCGATGAGCGAAGTGCATGCGGAGGCGCTCGACGAGGTATCCGAGGAGCTCAGTCGGCATATCGAAGGGCTCCCGCAGTTCCCCGAGAGCATCATGCGCATCCAGAAAATGATCGAGGATCCCGACTCCGATCTTCACGATATCGCCGCGCATATCTCTACCGATCCGTCGCTGACCGCCGACCTGCTGAAGGTCGTCAACTCCGCGCAGTTCATGCTTCCCAAGCGCGTCCACAGCATTTTCGAAGCGGTAAAGCTCGTCGGTATGCGAGGGCTGCGCAACATGCTCTTCTCCTACGGGACCCAGAAGATCCTCGGAAGCGAAACCGAGGAGACGCGGGAGCTGTGGCAGCACTCCTACCGAACCGGTTTCTACGCCTACTTTATCGGGCGCTACCTGCTCAAAGACCGGGATGTCCTCGACGATGTATACGCCGGCGGCATCCTGCACGATATGGGAAAGATCATCTTCGCCAGCGTGCATCCGGATCTCATCCAGCAGATCGAGCGGTTCTGCGCCCAACGCAACCTCTCGAGCGGTCTTTTGGAGGACCTCGCAAGCGGCCTGAACCACGCTGAGATCGGCGGGCTGGTCGCCACGAAGTGGAACTTCCCGGACGCGCTCGTCGAGGCGATCCGCTATCATCATGACCCGAGCAGCTGCGATCCGGTCTACCAGGACGTGGTATCGACCGTCTACCTCGCCAACGCACTCTGCGACCGCCACAGCTACCGCATCTCGATCGAGTATATCGAACCGTCGGTTCGTGAACGTTTCGACCTGAAAACGACCGACGCCTTGATGGGTCTGAAGAAGAAGCTCGAAGCGGCCTTTCGCCGGCAAACCGAGCAGCGGTAGGCGCTTGCGGTGCTTTGCGCACACCGGCAAACGGCCGCCCGTGAGCCCTCTTATGCGCTTCCCTGCCGCCTCCGATAGCTATACTATTGCCGGTATGAATGTAACAGCAACCCATAAGGACGAGCTCGCGTTCGACGTCGATGTGAAAGGGGCAACGATCGGCGTCGACGCCGACCCTTCCCACGGAGGCGGCAACAACGGCCCGCCGCCGAAGAGTCTGCTTCTCGCCGCGCTCGCCGGGTGCACCGGTATGGATGTCGCGGCAATACTCGGCAAGATGCGAATGCCGTACGATTCGTTCCGTCTCGAGATCTCCGGAGAAGCGCGCGACGAGCATCCGAAAACCTTCCGCACCGTCCATATTCGCTACATCTTCTCCGGTAGCGAGCTCGACGCCGAGAAGATGGAGAAAGCGATCGATCTGAGCCTGACGAAGTACTGCCCGGTGGCGGCGACCCTGAAGCACACCGCCGAGATCACGCACGAGCTCGTGCTGAGATAAGCGCGCCGGCCGATCGTGCGGATCGCCCGCTCGGGAGCTTCTCGGTGCGGGCTTGCCGGCGATCGTGCGCGGGCGGCTTGGCTACGCCGAGCCATCACCGTCGGTCCGCTCGAGCCAGGAGTTTGTCGGACTTCACGTCGGTATTGAATATCGGACGGATATATCGCCATCGGAATGCATTTGACTCGGCGATAATACGCGCTAAGCCCTTCCGATATTCAATTCTGCCCATATGTCCGACAAACTCCCAGGCGCGCGACCCACCACGAAAGGACGATCGCGGCCGTCGCGGCAACGTTCAAGCTCTGTTTCGCACCGTAGAGCGGTATGGAGACGATTCCTCGGGACGCAGCAGCACATGCGAGGGCGTCGTGCGAGAGTCCGAGCTCCTCGTGGCCGAATAGCGCGATCCCGCGATCGGGGAAGGTGAACTCCGAGATCGCCACTCCGCCGGATTCGACGGCGAACAGCGGCATCTCACCGGAGGATACCTCGTCGAGCGTCGCACGGCGAACGGAGACACTCCGATCGGCCCCCATTGCCGAGCGTCGCGCGCGAGAATGCTCCGGGTTCGCGCTGTCCGGCGAGAAGAGGCACTCCCGGGCGCCGAACGCCGCCGCACTGCGTATCATCGAACCGACGTTGTACGGACTGCGTATCGACTCACCGAACAGGGCGACAGGGAACGTCGCAATCGCCTCGCGGTCCGGCGATGCGGACTTCGGTTCGCCGAGATCCCAATCGGCGGGCTCGCGGCCGGTGGCGCGTAGAATCTCGTGACGGGCGTGATTCACCCGGCGGATGAGCTCGGAGGGTGGAGCTCGACGCTCGCCGCCGCGAGCGGCTTCCGACCAAGGGGCTTCCGCACGACGAGCATCCGACCGGGCGGCTTCCGACCGAGCGGCTTCCGACCAAGGGGCTTCCGCACGACGAGCATCCGACCGGGCGGCTTCCGACCGAGCGGCTTCCACAAGCGATCCCAGCGCCGTGCGACATGCATCATCGAGCCAGTCCTCTCCGGCAAGAAGCCGCGAAAGCGTGACGATCTCGTTCGGCGTAACGCCGGATCCGCTGTGCAGGCGTTGCTCGAGATCCGCGAGCAACCGTGGCGCGTGCCGCCGGCGAACCGATTCAGGCTGGCGCAAAAACTTGCGCGGGGTCATGGTTCAATACGCCTGCTTCAGGATATCGTAGAGTTCCTGCGTGCTGATCGGAACCGGCACGAACGCGATCATCTCGAAATCGCTCGCCGCGTCGGCAACCCCCGAAAGGTCATCGAGTGTGAGATCGAGCTCTCGCAGTCGCGCCGGGAGCGCTGTGCGGGCGAGCAGGCGGCGCGCGGCGCTGCCGGCCCGATGCATGCTGCGCGGACCGGTTTCCTCGATCTCGCGCTCACCGAGGGCTATCGCGATTCGCCGCAACTTCTCCGGACGGGTTCCTTCGAAGTAGTCGAGCAGATACGGCAGCATGACCGTCGATGTCCATGACTTCGGTACATCGAAACGGCTGTTGATCGCGTAGGCGACCGCTCCGCCGATTCCCTGTGAAGAGATCGACAGTCCGAGCGCGCACATGAATGCCGCCTCGGTAGCGCGTGCCCGCGGGCGCAAATCGCTCGGCTGCGCGACCACCTGTTCGACGCTCTCCCGGAGAATCGTGATCGACTGGAGCAGGAGCGTATCCGAGAGTTGATTCGATTTGGTCGAAAGAATGCCTTCCACAGCTGCGAGAATCGTGTCGAGCAGGATCGCACAGTACGACTTCGTCGCCAGTCCGGCCGCCAGCTTGGCGTCAAGGATCGCCGCTTTGAGCAGCCCCGACGGTAATTTGATCGTCAGCGGTTGCCGGGTACCCGACTGCGTAATGACACAGTAGTCACGAAGAAGCACGTGGTTGCGACAGCTGGTCGGCACCTCGAGGTAACCGAGCGGGGTTACCGAGGCGCCCATCTGCATAACCTGTTGAATCTCTCGCGTATGCGGAGCGAAGGCGGCCACTACTCTGGCAGCAGCGAGCGCCCGCATGCCGCCGACACCGACAACCAGTTGACTGTGACTCGCCCGGGCGAGACCGAGTGCACGCTCGATGATTTCACTGTCGCTGCTGGAATCGAACTCGTCGAAGACGATAGTGGTGAGACCGGAGCTTTCGAGATTCTCTCGTACCTTGTCGGCGTGTCCGGCATCGCGCACTACGCTCTCGGTGACGATCATGGCGCGTCCGCCGAGCAGTGAGGCAAGCGAGCCGATCCGGGATACGGTATCGGTCCCCAGGATGATCTGCCCCGGCACGTGGAAAACAAAATCCTGCATACGCGGTCCGGCTCAAAGAATAGCGAAAAACTCCGAATAAGCAAGGAGGCGCCCAACGGCGGGGTGCGCATGCTGCACGAATACTGACGTACGGTAACGCTGCGGCCCTGAAGACGCCTCAACCGGACGGTGCCCGGTACCAATGCGTCGTGGTCGGCTACAGCCCGAAGACATCCATGAGGCGGTCTGCAACCGTCGAAAGGACGGCGTTATCGATATAGGAGGGATCGTCGAGTTTCTGCTTTACTTCGGCGACACGGTCGGCCCGGATGTCCTCGGTTGAGCGCACCTGTTCGGTCGCCTGATAAAGCTCCGCCTTCAGTTTGGCTTCGTCGGACAGACTCACACTATCCGCCTGCCGGTCATTGCCGGCGCTCTGAGGTCTTTCAGAACGGTTAATGGGCTGATTTGGCTGTATGGGTCCAAGCCCTTCAATCGTCATAGGACACTACACCTTCCACGTTCATTTTCGACATCGCCACCTATAATCTTAACGATTTTCGGCCGTGCGCACAAGGACGGCCAGTTCACCCCGGATCCGTCCCCTGCTGTTTAGTATATCGGCAATTTCTGACGCTCCTCCACGGAAAAACTCCTCGAAAACCTTCGTCATTTCCCGCCCGACGACAACGTCCGCGCCCGGATGCTCCCGTTCGATATCGTGGAGGAGCTTCACGATCCGGTGCGGGGACTCGTAGAAAACATACGGCTCCCCGCGTTCGCACAGCTCACGTATGCGCCTGCGCCTTCGGCCTGCTTTCGGACTCGGAAATCCGTCGAACAATACCGTTCTTCCGAGCGGGCCGGCGACACTCAGCAAGGCGGTCAGGGCGCTTACCCCCGGCACCGGTCGAACGTCGATCCCGGCGCCGACACACGCCTGAACGAGGGCGGCTCCCGGATCGCTCACGCCGGGTGTACCGGCATCGGTCACCAGTGCGACACGTTCCAGCGATCCGATCCGTGCAACGAGGTGCGCCAGGCGTCGGTCAACGGTATGCGCGTGGAATGTAGTGGACGGCGACGATATTTCGAAGTGTGCCAACAGTTTCTGCGTCTGACGCGTATCCTCGCAAACGACAAGATCGGCGTTTCGGAGCGTCTCCACGCCGCGGAACGTCATATCGTCGAGGTTTCCGATCGGAGTCGCGACCACCCATAGCGTTGCCATGGCGCAAAGTCTATCCCCGACCGCCGTCGTACGGCTACAATACGTGCCACGTACGATGGCCCTTACGATAGCTCTCGGGCTCGCCGCCGCAATCGTCGTTCTCGCACTCCTCCCGGCGTTGGGTCGGCGGAGGTACGACCATCGCTCCGCCTCCGGAGATCTGCCGCCGGGCCGAGGCCGCTCTCGCCATCTGTCACGGACTCACCGCCGAGCCCGGGTCCGCGACGCGGCCCGGCGAGGGGTCGGGCGCCGATCCGACCGTCCGGCGGCGACGACGGCACCGAATCCGCCGAAAACGTGTCCGGTCTGCCGCGCCGACCTCGCCCCCGGCGAACGCATCAAGAGCGTCGTGTTCTCCGGCGGCGTGCAACACCGCGATATTACCGAGTTCACCACGCACATCTTCGGCTGCCCGCACTGCTATCCGGCCAATCACCGCCACCCGCGGATATGCCCCGTCTGCCGCGGCGAGGTCGACCGCAACGGGCATCTGATCGCGCGCATGTTCGAGAAGCGCAACAGCAAGAAGCACGTGCGCGTGCTCGGTTGCACCACCTGCCGGGAGAACCGCCGGGCGCGGCGGTAGCCGGAGGGCGCGGCGGTAGCCGGGCGGTATTTCGCCCCGCACGGCGTGAGCACGGCGGCCGGGCGCGGCGATGACTGTCCCGACCCCGGCAGAGCACCGGCGCCTGCCGCGTCGCGGTAGCGCATTTGCCGCACCTCGATATACTATTGCGGCACTGCTGAATCGGGGGAGGCTGCCGTGGAAGCGAAACTCAAGCGCCGGACGAAGTTCGCATTCGGAATCTGCGATCTCGGGGGGAATCTCTACTTCTCGATGATCGGATTCCACCTGCTCTTTTTCCTGACCGATATCGTCGGATTGCTTCCGGCGCTCGCCGGCATCGCGATCGCCGCCGGGCGTGTCTGGGACGCAGTCACCGACCCCGTGGTCGGCTACATCTCCGACAACACCACCACCCGATGGGGACGCCGCCGACCGTTCATGTTCGTCGGCGCGATTTTTCTCTTCTTCGCAATGATCGTGATGTTCACCAATCCCGGATTCGAGGCGCAGGCCGCCCTTTTCGTCTGGGCCACCCTCGCCTACATGATGCTGAACACCTTCTACACGGTCGTGAATATTCCGTACAGCAGCCTGACCCCCGAGCTCACCTCCGACTACCAGGAGCGCACCGTTCTCAACGGCTACCGCCACACCTCGGCGGTCGTCGGCACCATGCTCGGCGGCGCCGCGTATCCGCTGATCGTCGGCGCCTTCGGCGGCGACACCGCCGGATGGACGGCCACCGGCACCCTTATGGGCGCAGTCATACTGGTAACCGCAATGACCACCGTCTTCGGCGTACGCGAGACCGGCATGGCCGCCCCGAAAGGCACGCGTACGAACATCGTCCGCTCCTACCTCGAGGTCCTCAAGCAGCGGCCGATGATCACCGCGGTCGGCAGCTACATGACCCATATGGCCGGCGTCGCGGTAATCCAGGCCTCACTGGTCTATTACTTCACCTACATCTACCGCGAGCCGGACCTTCTTTTCGTCGCACTCATGATCCTGCTGGTGACGGCGTTTATCTTTATTCCGATCTGGGTAATGATCTCCCGGAGAATCGGTAAGAGCCGCAGCTATAACATCGGTATGGGAATTATGGCTGCGGCCGTCCTCGTCTTCTTCCTGCTCGCCCCGCAGTTGGATATCTGGTTCGCCTTCGTGATCATGGGATTCGCCGGCGCCGGCCTGGCGACCAACTACGTCATGCCGTGGTCGATTATCCCGGATGCGGTCGAGTGGGACTACGCGCAGACCGGAACGCGCCGCGAGGGGGTCTTCTACGGCATGTGGACCTTTATGAGCAAGCTCGGCCAGGCGCTCGGAGTCGGACTGACCGGATTGTTGCTTTCGGTATTCGGCTATCTGCAGCCTGTGCACGGTGAAATGGTCGCCGATCAACCGGAACCGGCCCTTACCGCTATCCGTCTGCTCGTCGGCCCGGTTCCGATGATCTTTTTCATAGGCGGTATCCTCATCTTGAGCAAGTATCCGATCACCGATAAGGTATACGCACAGATTCTGGAGCGGATTCGTGAACGGGGAAATGCCGTTCCGGGGGACGAAGAACAGTAATGGCGGAAGAAGCGACCATCTTCGACAAGATACTCACAGGAGAGATACCGGCCGACAAGGTGTATGAGGATGATGATGTGCTGGCGTTCCGGGATATCAATCCCCAGGCGCCGGTTCATGTCCTCGTGATCCCGAAGCGCCGCGCAGAGCGTTTCGCCGAGCTCAAGCACAGCGATACCGGCTTCGCCGGCCGCCTCTTCCAGGGCGTATCCCGCGTAGCAACCGAGCTCGGCCTCGACGACGACGGGTACCGTGTCGTGGTGAACAACGGCCGGAACGGGCAACAGACGGTCGAGTACCTGCACGTTCACATACTCGGCGGGCGGGGAATGACCTGGCCGCCCGGGTAAGCTGCGGAGAGGAACGAGCTCGTACCCGTAGAGACTCGGCCGGTCCCGGCAGACGCACCGCAAGCGCCAGGCCGCACACCGGTGGCGGAGAAGCTTCGAAGCACGATCGGGATCTGTCCCTACCATGCGGCGTGCATGCACGATGCGAAGCGCTGCATTACACGATGCGTGCCTGAGTCTGCCATGCGTGCGTCGCTGCACGCCGAGCGATTCGGGCGGCGACGCTCCCGCGGGTCTCCAACCCCGAAAAGAGAGTACACAATGGAAGATTTGAGAAGAGATGTTACCTGCGGCGAGTTACGTGCAGGCGACGAGGGGCGCACAGTCACCCTGAACGGGTGGGTACACCGCACCCGTGACCACGGCGGGGTGCACTTTCTCAATATTCGAGACCGGTACGGCATCACCCAGGTGGTCGTCGCCGAGGATGCCCCGGCCGGGCTGCAGCGCGCAACGGAGACGGCGAAACTCGAGTACTGTGTCGCCGTTCGCGGCGCCGTTCGCCGCCGCCCCGACGATATGGTTAATCCCGAGATGGCCACCGGCGAGATCGAGGTCTCCGCCGGGCAGATCGAGATCCTGAGTCCGTGCGCGACGTTGCCGTTCATGATCGAGGAGCGAAGCGAGGCGCGCGAGGAGACGCGGCTGAAGTACCGCTATCTCGACCTGCGATCGTTCTCCATGCAGCGAAAGATGGCGCTGCGGTCGGAGGTGACCTTCCGCATCCGTGAGTACCTGCGCGGACGCGGTTTCCATGAGATCGAGACACCGACGATGATCAAGTCGACACCGGAAGGAGCGCGCGATTTTCTTATACCGAGCAGGCTCCATCGCGGTAAATTCTACGCCATGCCGCAGAGTCCGCAGCTGTACAAGCAGATTCTCATGGTTTCGGGCTTCGATCGCTACTTTCAGATCGCCCACTGTTTCCGCGACGAGGACGCCCGCGGCGACCGGCAGCTCGAACACACCCAGATCGATATCGAAATGAGCTTCGTGTCGAAGGAGGATGTCTTCGAGCTCGTCGAGGGCATGATGGCCCACACCTTCCGCCGGGCACTCGGCCGGGAGCTCGAGATACCCTTTCCGCGCCTCGCCTACCACGACGCCATGAACCGCTTCGGCTCGGATAAGCCCGATCTGCGGTTCGAGCTGGAGTTGGGCGATGCGAGCGAGGTGGCCGCCGGAAGCGGGTTTCGGGTATTCGAGGACACGATTTCCGGCGGCGGCAGCGTGAAGGCGCTGGTCGTACCCGGTGGCGCCCGGCTCTCCCGCAAACAGATCGACGAGCTCGAGGGGGTGGCAAAGACGTACGGCGCGAAGGGCCTGGCATGGACAAAGATCGGCGAAGGCGGCCTGGAAGGCGGCATCTCCAAGTTCGTCGGTGAGAAGGAAGCCGAAATTCGCTCGCTCGGCGCGGCGACCGGCGACCTCGTGCTATTCGTCGCCGACCGATGGAACACCGCCTGTATCGCGCTCGGTGCGGTCCGTTCGCGGCTCGGCCGCGATCTCGATCTCATCGACCGCGATCGCTTCGCCTTCGCCTGGATCGTCGACTTCCCGCTCTTCGAGTGGGACGAGGAGAACGGAACGTGGGAGGCGGCCCACCACATGTTCACCATGCCGCAGGAGCAATACATCGACTCGATGGAAGATGACCCGGGCGCGGTGAAAGGCGATCTCTACGACCTGGTCTGCAACGGCTACGAGCTCGCCTCCGGCAGTATCCGAATTCACAACCCGGAGCTGCAGCAGCGCATTTTCGATATCGTCGGTTTCAGTCGAGAGGAGGCCGAGAATCGGTTCGGATTTCTCATGGAGGCGTTTCGTTACGGCGCTCCGCCGCACGGCGGGATCGCTCCCGGACTCGACCGCCTGCTGATGATTCTCGCCGGCGAGGAGAGTATCCGCGAAGTGATCGCGTTTCCAAAGACAACCGCCGGCATCTCGCCGATGGACGATTCGCCGTCCGTGGTTGACGAGCGTCAGCTGGAGGAGCTGGGCATCCGCATCGTCGAGACTGAAGAGGAACACTCGTAGTGTTGGGTCCGTCCGCCGAACGACTGAACGATCGGTGAACGCACCAAACCAATGAATAAGAGAGGAGGCTGTTATGCCGTTTACAATCAAGACTCTGAACAACATATCCAAGGCCGGGCTCGCCGAGCTCAACGCCGACGGATTCGTCATCGATAACGACGCCGCCGACCCCGACGGTATCGTCTTGAGGAGCGCCGATCTGCATTCCGCGCCGATTCCGGAGAACGTGAAGGGAATCGCGCGGGCGGGCGCCGGAGTGAATAACATTCCGGTCGATGAATGTACCAAGCGTGCCGTGGTGGTCTTCAACACCCCCGGGGCGAATGCGAACGGCGTGAAGGAGCTTGTCGTCGCGGCGATGCTCCTTTCGAGCCGGCGGATCGCGGAAGGAATCGAGTGGGCACGTTCGATCGCCGACAAGGGCGACGAAGTCCCGGCGCTCATCG
>SLIN01000166.1 GCA_007135605.1 Spirochaetales bacterium
ACAGTGAACGGCCGCGAAATGTACTATGTATCGCAGCCGGGTCTCGGGCTGTGGGAGTCGCCGGCAACAGGGTAAGATGCAGGCCGGGCGGGTGAAAGGCAGGCCGGACGTAGCCGCGCCGATGCGCTTCCGCGGCGGTTAACATCACCCTGATAACTACATGAAGGAGAAGGTATGGCGGATAAACAGGCAGATATCGGAGTAATCGGACTCGCGGTCATGGGGCAGAACCTCGTGCTGAACATGAACGATCACGGCTTTACCGTGGCGGTTTACAACCGCACCGAGGAGAAGACGAAGGAATTCGCCGAGGGTCCGGCAAAGGACACGAAGGTCATTCCGACCCGGTCGCTCGAGGAGTTCGTCGCCACGTTGAAGCGCCCGCGCCGGGTAATGCTCATGGTGAAGGCGGGCAACGTTGTGGATATCTTCATCGACAAGGTGAAGCCGCTGCTCGAAAAGGGGGACATCATCATCGACGGCGGAAACAGCCACTATCCGGACACCGAACGGCGCAAGAAGGCGCTCGCAGAGGAAGGGTTACTCTACATCGGCACGGGCGTCTCCGGCGGCGAGGAGGGTGCGCGGCGCGGTCCGAGTATCATGCCGGGCGGAAGCAGCGAGGCGTGGCCGCATCTTAAGGAGATCTTCCAGGCGATCTCCGCGAAAGCTCCCGACGGTGCGCCGTGCTGTGACTGGGTCGGCGAAGGTGGTGCCGGCCACTACGTGAAGATGGTGCACAACGGCATCGAGTACGGCGATATGCAACTGATCAGCGAGGCGTATCATATCATGAAGCAGCGCCTCGGCATGAGCCACGAAGAAATGGCCGATGTCTTCGACCGATGGAACAGCGGGCGGCTGGAAAGCTACCTGATCGAGATTACCCGGGACATTCTGCGAACGAAGGACGAGAACGGTGAGCCGCTGGTCGAGAAGATTCTCGATACCGCCGGGCAGAAGGGAACCGGCAAGTGGACGGTCGTCGACGGAGCGACCCTCGGCATGCCGATAACATTGATCGCCGAGGCGGTGTTCAGCCGGATCGTGAGCTCGTTCAAGGATCAGCGTGTGGCCGCGGCCGGGATTCTCGGTGAGCCGGGACCGGAGGACGATGCGGCGTCGAAGCCGAACCCGGCCGAGCGGGACCGAATTCTCGAAGATCTCGAAGAGGCGGTGTACGCGGCGAAGCTCACCAGTTACGCGCAAGGTTTCATGCTCATTCGCGAGGCTGCGCGCGAGTACGGCTGGACGGTCGACTACGGGGCGGTTGCCGGCATGTGGCGCGGCGGCTGCATTATCCGCAGCGCGTTCCTCTCCGACATTACCGCGGCGTTTGACAAGAACCGCGATCTCGACAGTCTGCTGGTCGCGCCGGCGTTCGCCCCGGCAATGAAAAACGCCGTTACAAGCTGGCGCCGTGCGGTGATCGAAGCGGTGCGTTCGGGCATCCCCGCTCCGGCGATGTCCTCGGCGCTCTCGTTCTTCGAGGGGTACCGGACATCGCGACTGCCGGCAAACATGCTGCAGGCGCAGCGCGACTACTTCGGCGCGCACACCTACGAACGCACCGACCGGCCGCGCGGAGAGTTCTTTCATACCAACTGGACCGGCACCGGAGGGTCGGTTACAAGCGGTACGTACGACGCCTGAACGAGGGAGGACGGCGGGCTATTCCGCGCCCGGCTCGCTATCGGCCTCCGCCGCATAGTGCAGCTGCTCGGCGGCGGCAACGGTAACCCGATTCCGGCCACCCGTCTTGCTCGCATAAAGCGCCGCGTCCGCGGCGCGCAGCACCGATTCGGCGTTCAATCCGTCTCGCGGGAACGACGCAATTCCGAATGAGCTCGTTACCGACAGGCGGCGTCCGTCGTGCTCGATGTACGACGACTCGATCGCGCCGCGAAGCTGCTCGGCGCGCTCGACCGCCGCTTCTTCGGCGCCCGGCATGACCACGGTGAATTCCTCTCCGCCGTAGCGACAGACCACATCCTCGCTTCGCGTCAACGATTGCGCGACATCCGCAACCGTTTTCAGCACGCGATCGCCGACCGCGTGACCGTAGCGATCGTTGAACTGCTTGAAGTGATCTATATCGAACATGATTACGCCGACCGAACCGAGTGTTCGCGTTGCTCGTTGCGTTTCTCGCTCGAGTGTCTCCTCGAGGTATCGTCGGTTGAATAGACCGGTAAGAGGATCCCGGATCGATTGAGCGCGCAAGGACGACCGGAGCTTCAGGTTCGCCAGGTTCACCGCCGCGCGTGCCGCGACCGTCTCGGCAAGACCGGATACCTCGCCAACCGCCCGCTCGAAGTCGCCGTGCTCTTCGGTGAGTTTGCGGTTCACCGACAGCACACCGAACGCTTCTCCGGACGCGATCAGCGGACAACAGATTGTGAAGTCGTGCTCGCCGTGTTCGGCCAGATGAAGACAGGTGGGCTCCGGTTCATCCGGACGACTCACATAGCTTCCGCCGTGTCGCAGCGCCCAGCACTCGCCCGAGTGGAAACGATCACTACCTATCGGCTCTCCCCAGCGCCATACCACGCGAAGCTCGCCGGC
>SLIN01000100.1 GCA_007135605.1 Spirochaetales bacterium
CCTACCCATACCATCCATGCGGCAAGCATGACGCCGAGCGACAACTCGTTCCCGTGGAAGATCATCAGCAGCTCGCGCAACAGTACGATCTGCCCGATGTGACACAGCGCACCGAAGGAGAGCACGAGCAGTACATGATCGGGTGAGCTTCGCATCACCATCTACCTCGCCTGCCAAATCGTATCACGGTGGGCGGATTTCTACTAGGGTTTCTGCCGCCCGCCGGCGCGCAAATATGGTCGACGATGCGCTCGAGCTCCACCGTGACGGTTTCGACACCCGTGCCGGCGGGCACACCGCGCGGTACTGCGATATAATGGGTTGTTCGCATACGAGACCGAATCCAGCAGGGGGTATAGTCATGGAACCGGTCATCACCCTCAACCTTCATATGCTCGACAGTGCCTTCGCCCACGAAGGGTGGCACGGAGCGTCGCTCGTTCCGACACTTCGAAAGCTGTCGCTCGAGCAGCTTACGGACTCGGATACCTACGAAGGGTATACCGCCTGGGGTATCGCACTGCACTGTGCGTACTGGAAATACCGTGCGCGACGGCGACTTATCGAGATCGTTCTCGCCGAAGAGCCTCCGAAACGCTTCGAACGCAGCCCCGCCGACTGGCCCGACCTTCCCGCCGAACGGACCCGGGAAACGTGGAAGCGTGACCTCGAACTGCTGCGGAATGAGCATCAACTCCTTAAAGATGTGGTCTCCCGGTTGAGTGTCAAGCTACTCGTTAGCCCGTCGCCGAAGACCAGAAAGCCCATGGCCGGCCTGATCTATGGCGTGGCGGCACACGACGCATACCACACCGCACAGATACGGAATATGGGGCTGTTGTGAGGCCGGCCTCCCTCGCCGGAGCACGGGTGTCGGCGTGCGTGCGGCGCTACGCTTCGCGCAACGCTACGCGCCCCAACCGCTCGAAGAAGAGCGTCTTGAACCGGTCGGCATCCACCGCGAGGCAGACAGCCGTCGTGCCGGCGGCATCCGGACGCCCGCTCGTCTTCCCGGTACGCACATCGACACTCACATCCATCTGCACCGCTTCGAACAGCGTCGGATCGACGAGCCAGGCGAGCGCGATCGGGTCGTGGGGGTTGAATCGTTCGGAACCCGCCAGGTGCCGAATGACCTCGATCCACCCTTCGATCGCCGGCTTGGCGTATTCGGAAAAACGGCGGTTGGCGAGCGCGTCGAACGTCGGATCGAAGTCTGCCGCCGACAACCCGACGGTCGTCGTCACGTCGAGTCCCACGAGCACCTTCGGCACCGGTGAGCGAAAGACCATTTCGGCGGCGTCCGGGTCGATCCAGATATTGAACTCGGCAAACGGCGTGATATTACCGGGAACGGTTATCGCCCCGCCCATGATCACGACCGAGTCGATCTTCTCATGCAGATCGGGGCGTTGATGGAGGAGAAGCGCGATATTGGTCAGCGGCCCGACGGCGACGATTGTCACCGGGCCGGGCGCCGCCTCCAGCGTTGCCGCCATATCGCAGAGCGCGAATCCGCGACCGGAAACATCGCTCGCGGGCTCGAATGCGCCGTTGTATTCTATGCCAGGAACGCGCGCTGCGATGACATCGCATCCTGCCGAGTACGGTCGAAAGAGGGGACTGCGCGACCCGATGCTCACCGGCACATCGCCCTGGACAAAGCCGAGCGTCCGGTCGATGCTCTGCACGCCCACGTGTGCGGGAACGTTCCCGGCCACGATCGAAATCAGCTTCAGATCGAGCTCGTTGCTCCCCAGTGCAAAGAGCACTGCCAGATTATCGTCGATGTCGGCGTACGGAACGCCCATGCCGGGGTCGATATCGACAATGATCGGGTGTGATGCCATCGTGTAATCTCCTTCGTTCTACGTCGACTGCCCGAGTCGATACGCTCGCGCCGGGTTATCAACCATTATCTGCTCTTCCAGCTGCCGGTCGAGTCCGTAGCGTTCGAGCATCGGAAGAAAGTCGGTAATGATGTAGGTGTACGGCTTGCGTTCGCGATCCGGAGCACCGCCGACTTCGTACCAGCCGGCGTCCTGAGACAGGAGCACTTGCCGCTCGTATCCGGCATCGAGCAGTTTCAGCAGCGGAACAAGGTGCTGCTCATCGGTACCCGCACCGATACCGTCGAGCTCAATCCACGCTCCTTCGGCCGCGATATGGAGCAGCTGATCGTGGTCGGGTTCGTTCTGCGCGTGGATGAATATCCACTTCTCCGGACTCACGGTACGGGCGTCGAGGATCGTGAGAATCTCACGGGCGGCGAGCCCGTTTCCGCAATGAGTTCCGATCGTGAGTCCGGTTTCCACCGAAGTAATCGCGGCGGCGGCGACGGTCTTACGCAGAATGTCCGGCAACGGGCCGGGCTCCACCGCGGTCTTTATAAAGCCGGGCCGCACGCCGGTGCCGTCGATACCGTCGCGCCACTCGGCAATCCACCGCGAAGCGAGCGCTTCAGCATCGATCTCGAACGTCTCTTTCGGGAGGTACGGAGGCTTGTATTGACCGGTGTTTGTGACGATCTTCAGTCCCGTTCGCTGCGAAAGCGTCTTCAGGATC
>SLIN01000184.1 GCA_007135605.1 Spirochaetales bacterium
CGAAGTGCCAGAAGTCGACATACACTTCGATACGGTTATCATCGAGAATACGGTAGCCCTTGAAGGTTTCCAGATACGGGCGGGATGTCACCCCGAGCGCCACCTCTATACGCGTCTTGTCGCGGTCATAGGCCAACTCATACCCTTGCGCGATCGCGTACACTACGTCGGCCATCGAAATATCGATGCCGTGATGCCATTTCGATTGAAAGAACTTCGAGTAGTCATAGATGATGCGGCTCGTTGCCCGCCCGCCGGCCGCCGACACCCAATGATCGGCGTCTGCGTCCCACATAACCG
The DNA here is from genome assembly GCA_007135605.1 of Spirochaetales bacterium. Lineage (GTDB taxonomy): Bacteria > Spirochaetota > Spirochaetia > DSM-27196 > SKKC01 > SLAN01. The sequence continues at coordinate 301 of SLIN01000184.1, forward strand.
CGCCGCTCGGCACGGTGAGCGCACCGTCGGGCCCGGCGCTTTCCACGTTGTACGAGACGCGCATCGGTTCGGGAAGCCCGGTGAACGGATGGTTCCACAGCGCAGGGTCGGTTACCCCGCGCCAGATATCGGTACTGTACACATCGCCGAAGCCGCCGACCGGATTCCAGGTCGTCCGCTCGGTCCAGACCCACAGATGGCCGATGCGAAGCTCATCGCTGTCCGGTACGTGAGCCTCGCGCAGGGTCCATGGCGAGCGCGGACCGGCGGTAATATCGTCGGTGACCGAGGTCAGGGCGGTCTGGGCGGGGAAGGTGTTCGTCGCGGTGACAAGCCAGATCCGCACCGACTCGTCGAGCCCGAGCTCGGTCATCTGTCGGTAGATCGCATTCCGTTCGTCCCGGTCGCGAAACTCGCCGCGAAAGAGACGCTGGCCGAGTCGGTCGAGCTCCTCGTGCTCGTATTGCCAGAAACCGACCTCTCGCCAGCCCGGCATATTGCCGAGCCACGGCGCGTTCATCTGGTTCACCGTGGAGAAATCGTAGCGGGTCGGAGCGGCGCGCCCCCACCCTTCGGTGTAGATGTGCCAGTCGAACGACTGCGGATCGGTCGAATACACCGACAATACCGCCGCTGCGAAGGGGCGGTACGAGACCGAGACCATGAAACCGGCGCGCTCGAGCTCCCGCCGCAGCAGATCGCCGATATCACGGCGCTCATCCTCCACACGAGCGATGAGCCGGATACGGATCGGCTGGCCCGCATAGTTCCACACGCCGCCTGACATTGTGGCACCGGCCTCGCGCATCGATTCGGCGATCAACTCCCGGGCGTACTCCGGCTCGTAGGTGATGCCCGAGCCGCGCGCGATATCGAACACCGTCAGAAAGTCGAAATCGTAGGAGCTGACGTGTGTGATCATCGGGCGCGCCATGCCGCGATAGATTTCCCGCGCGATGAACTCGCGGTCCACAAGGAACTGGACAGCGGAGCGCACCTCCGGAATCGAAAAGGGGTTGAGCTCACCGCCGGCGGCAGGCGCCGGGTTCAGCAGAAGCGAAACGGTGGAAGCCGGCGCTTCGTAGAGCGCAAAGCGGTCGTCACCGCGCAGCCGCTGGGCGGCCGCCGTTTTCAGACTGTAGAGATAGAGATCCATCCGGTCGGCTTCGAGGTCCCTCGGCGCGCGGTCGACATCGAATGCCCGGAACTGGATTGTGTCCGCGGCCGGACCGGGCCGGGTATGGGGAACCTCCGCGAATGCCGTACTCGAACACACAATGCCTATTGCGACCACCGCCGCCCATACTCTATTCCCGCTCATATGCGTTACTCCTGTCCCCGGATCTCCTCCCGCAGCCGCCGGACCTCATCGAGTAAATCGTGGTACATGGTTTCGAGCGTTCCGAAGCCGAACTCGGTATAGTAGGAGGTGGAAGCCATGTTTCCCGATTCGTCGTACACCGCAAGCCGCTGCGGTCCTTCGCCGGTAATCGGAATATAGAGACTCGACGTGAAGCGCCCTTCGAGATTCGTGCGCGCAGAGGCGATGGTGGCATCCTCGAGCGTTACGAAAACGGTCATGTCGGGCTGGAAGTTAAAGCCCTGAATCGAGATATTCTGACCTCCGGCGCCGGCCGGAGGAGACACGAAAATGTCGGGAGAGCGAACGGGGCGACGGCGTGCGAATCCTATCTTCTGGTTAATGCCTCCGAACTCCGCCAGACGGGTGTCCGCCCATACCATATAGACATCGTCGCTCGTCGCTTCGATTGCGAAGTAATCGCCGATGAACAGCCCGTGCGGGAACCCGCGGTTCGGATTCGACGGAAAATCGGTCACCCGCGTGTCTCCGACGTGATGGCCGAACTCTTCGATCTCGAAGCCCCATGTTCGGCCCTGATCCTCGGAGGTCGTGTAGTAGATGTGGTAGCGGATGTGCGCGGGATCGTCGCGCATATCGCCCCACATAACGTGAAGCGTTCCGTCGGGAGCAACGGAAATCGCCGGAAAGAACTGGAGGCGATCGGTATCGTCGTCGTTTACGCGCACGGCGCGACTCCACGTCTCGCCGCGGTCGAGCGACCGGATAAAGAAAATATCGCCGTCGTCCTGTGACCGGTCGGATGGGCGGGCGGTATACACGATATACAGCTCGTCTTCCGGGCCGATAGCGACCTGCGGAAATGCCGCACCCCAGTAGCGGAAGAAGGCGTTGCGCGGGCGGAAGCCGATCTCGTTGAAAACCGATGCGATGACCGGTGTGGTGAAGCTGCGCCCGCCGTTCGTCGACCGCGCGACGTGGATTTCGGCAAGCCCTTCCATGCTGCCGTCGTCGGTGCTGTCGAGCCACGCGACGTAGACCGTTCCGTCCGATCCGACAAGCGGTTGAGCGCCCTGCACCACGCGGTCGGTTCCGAAGACGCCCGGAGTGACACCGTCGCCTGCCTGGCCGAATACTCGCCGAACGCTCGGGCTGACTGCAACCGGATCGCTCCACGTTCGTCCTTCGTCTTCGGAGCGAACCAACCGGATTGTCGTTGTCATCTCACGCGGTAGAAGCGTGGGCAGCTCTCCGATCCAGAATATTTCGCTGGTAATTTCGAAGTCGGTGTATACGAGATAGATGACATCGCGCTCTTCGTCGCGGTGATGCCGCCCCACAACCTGCCACGGTTTGTCGAGAAAACCGGCGACGATCTCGCCCCGCAATCGTCCGGAGGCATCGATCTCCTGATTCTCGAGTCGTACTTCGCTTCGCGCGGCGGACACCGTTTCTTCCCACCCGTAACCGCCGTCACGGGAGATCGCTACCGCCATACTCGAAACGATATCCGCCAGCTGCAGCGGTCCGACGGCAAACTCGTCGATTCCGATCGAAATCATCGCGAAGTAGACGTTCCCGTCGCGATCGAACTGGAGAACCGGATCACCGCCGCTGACCCGGTCGTCGAGCATGAACGGCACCTGGAACGGCCCTTCCCACGATACCCCGCCGTTGATACTCACGTACGCCGAAACCGCCGGGAAGTTGTAGTCGATCGTGCCCATGACGATGTGGTCGGAATCATTCGGATTGACCGCGATGTGCGGCTCGGTCTGAATCGGTGTCGCGCTGAAATCGCGCGTTATCAGGAGATCGCGGCTGAACGCCGGCGCCGGATCGCGGAACGGAACGAGCAGCCCTCCTCCGATCGCCTGCAGTGCCGGCGACTGCATCGGCGCCGCCTGCCCCTCCGGCAGATTCGGCGGAGTATAGAGATGGTCGCCGATGCCGTCCCAATCCATGCGGGTCAGGGTGTTATACCCCGGCCTGATATAGAGCCCGGGGTCGAGCCCTTCCATCGTCAGCCACGCACGCCCGGAGAGGAAATCCTTTACCAGTCCGATACTCCCGACAAGATGGACGCTTCGATCGGTCGGCTGCCGCGGCTCGGGGAAGCGCGGTTCGCCGGCGAGACTCATGGTGGTTAGTGCAAACACGCACGCAAGCACGAACACGCGCGGTGCCCGGTGAGACCTTCTAATCATTACAGCTCTCCCTGCAGCCGATCGCTCACGACGTCGAGCCGCTTGATGACGGTGAGCAGCACCGCCTTACGAAACGTTTCAAACCGCCGATGGAAGGCCCACGAGCCCCCGATGTAGTAGTCGCGTGCCCGCTCCTCCGGGTCGTCGTACTCGGTCTCAAGCCACTCATAGAGCGCCGGTGCCTGACGGATTACATTGTTTGCAAGTGGGACCAGCGAAACCGGGTCGGAGATCGCCGCGAGTTCGCGAATGCGCCGGAGATAGAGCTTCGCCTCGATCCGGTCCATCGGAATGCTCTTGCGAAGCTCGGCGAGCAATCGTCGATCGGCCTCCAGACGCACCTCGAGATCGGCGCCGGCGCCGGGCCACTCGTATTCGATCGGAGCGCGGCCGATATCGATAATGACGTCGTCGATGACGATCCGGTCGAGGGCATCCTCGTCGGCCGCCTCCTCCTCGTCCGGCTCATCGACACTCTCATTGTCGTTCTCGATGTCGTTCCGTTCGGGCTGCGGTTCGTCGGACTCGTCGGGCGGCGTTTCGGAGTCACCGTTGTCTTCGACTCTCTCGTCCCGATCGCCGGGGTCGGATTCCTCCGCCGGCGCCGGATCGTCCGGCCGGTCGTTGGCGTTCTCGCGCTCCTCGGTCTCGCGTTCCTCGGTCTCGCCGATACCCAACGCCACAACCGGCGACGCCGCCAACAGAAGTCCCAGTACGACGTAAGTCGCGCACACCCAACGACGCATTACAACCGCCCGCCCTGCCGGATTATCTCTTCTGCGCGGTCGAGGTATGGGTCCTCGCCGGCTCTGATCGCCGCAAGGTCGGGTGGCTCGATTTCTTCGTCGGGAACAATTCCGTCCGATCCGAGCAATCGCCCCCGCGGCGTTTCGTACTGTCCTATTATCAGATGAAACAGACCGCCGGTCGGAAGCTCGAGAAACTGCCCGATCTGCGAGCCGCCCGCGGTCGTGGCCCCGAGAATCGTCGCTCTTCGATGTTCACGCAGCACTTCGGCGAGCACCTCCCCCACCCCGGAGGTACGGCCGTCGGTGAGAATGACAAGCGGTTGCCGAAATGCGGCAATCGAGTCCGGGCGCTGCGGAAGCGGGTGCCTCTCTTCCCGCGTAACGATCGAGCCTACCTCGGCCGAACCGAGAAACCACGTCGCGAGGATAACCATCGCCTCCGGCATGCCGCCGCTGACAGCACGCAGATCCAGTACCATTCCACGCGCCGACATTAACGACGGCAAAGCGCGTGAAGCCTCCTGGACGAGCTCGATGCTGAGAGTCGGGATCCGGATATACCCGATCCCGGGACGCTCCATTTGTGCCTCCACGCTCGGACGCAAATCGATTCGTCCGCGCGTGATCGTAACGTCGCGCATTTCGCCGTCGGGGTCGCGCAAAGTCAGCGTAACTTCAGAATCGACGGGGCCGCGAATGCGCTCGACCGCGGCGTCGGTTGCGCCTTCGGCCGGCAACGGCTCACCGTCGACGGCGACGATGACGTCTCCGGGTAGCACTCCCGCCTCCTCGGCCGGAGCATCGCGAAATGTCCCCGTCGCCACGACACTCCCGTCTTCCCGCTCGGCGATCATGACTCCGACACCGGCGTACTCCTGCTCCGGTTGCCCCGGCGCCGCCTGCAGCAGCTGCGGCACCACCGTCGGTGCGATTACGAAAAGCTCGTCGTTGTCGAGATGGCCGAGCATTTCGGAGAGAAGCTCGTAGGCTCTCTCCTCGTCTTCGGTATTCCGAACACGGGATCGATAGTCGTCGCGAAGCGTTTCCCACGAGTCGCTGTCGAAGTCGGGATCCGCATATGACTCCGAAACCGCCTGCCAGACTGCATCGAAGTCGTCTACCGGACCGTACTCCTGGCCGACAACCGTGACGGCGACGAGGCAGAGGAAAAGCAAGGTAAACACGGCACGAAAACGCACGCACGGTCCAAACACGAAGCAAACCCCGATACTCAAGGATAAGTTGTTATGACGGATGGGTCAAACGAAACCGTCCGCCACCCGCCTCCGGGAATTACGTCAAAGCTCGTACGCGACGCCTCTGTGCCCGCGTACGCTCACTACTAATGGTCGTGCCGTTGGTGATCGTGATGATCGTGATCCCGGTGCTCGCCGGGCTCGCCGCTATGGTATCCGCGAAGCTCATTATACCGGTCTATCTGTCGCTCCGAGAGAACATCGACCATGTCGATGTGAGCGGCTAAATGAACTCCGCGAAGCTCACCGTACACGGCGTGCAGCTCGGTGAGCAACGTATCGAGACTCTCCCGGTCAACGCTCGCGCTTCTGAAGAGCTCTTCGAGCTCCGCCTCGAGCTCCACCGCACGCGCTCCGAGATTCCGGGCACTTTCGCGCATCGACCTGAAAACCGAACGCGTGTCTTCCAGTTGATCGTCGGACAGAGACAAGTCCGTCGAGTGCTCCAGTACATGTTGCGGTCCCGGATAGCTGTTCAGCTCCGCCGAAAGCGCGAACCCCGCGCCCTCACCGTCGAGAAGCGCATGGATATCGCTCTCCGGCAGTGCGCGAATCTCGCGTTCGACGTACTCACTGTACGGGTTCTCCGCCTCCGGAACCTCGCCGGTCACGACCTCGGGGGACGGTTCCCGGCCATGGCCGCCATGACCGGAGCAGGCACCGGTCAGAGCGGCGGCCACAAGATCTATGGCGATAGCACGCCGGCGAATTCCCATCACCATAGCCCTAAAACTCCACGTCGAACGACGTCCGCTGATCCGGCCCGTGGTCGGAGGTCAGGTCGTTCGCGTTTCCGTAGGCGAGAAGAATCGTGTGGGTTTCCCCCGGGGTAAGCGGATTGTCGTACTCGTCGCCCGAATCGAGCGGACGCCGGAAGTGCAACATGGTACCGTCGTTGGTCAGCTCTCCGGCGATCAGCTCCACGTCGTCGGTGCCGCCGAGCTCGGTATCGGCGGTATGATTAGTCAGTCGATCGCCGTAGTGATCCTCGATAACCACATTCCCGTCGTTTTCGACATAGCCAATGACGAAATCGGCGCCGCGCATGGCGGTCTCCGGATCGAATCCGACACCGACCCACCCTTGAGCGGGCGAAGTCACGATGAATTCGGCCATATCGCCGTCGACCCGCCATTCGAGCGTCATACCGATCGTCTCGACACGCTTGAATCCCTCAGCCGTCTCATCCACCTCCGGCGGCGGATCGCACGCCAGAACAAGAAGTGCCGCCGCGGCGACTGCCGCGGCGAACACGATTCGTGAGTTCAACTTCAATTTCACGTATTCTCCCCTTCGTTGCTGTTCAAATCGGGCAGGTTCACACCTCGGTGGCCGCCGACCTACCCCGCAAGCTTCTCCTGCTCCTGGTTCTCCTCGGCTTCCGGTTCGTCATCCTGGTAGCCGGCAAGCGCGTGCACGAAATAGAGAATCAACATAAGCACAACGATCGGATACCCGAACCACCGCAGGAGAAAGATCTCGGCAATGAGCCACGCTACCGCCTGAATCGCAAGAATCAGGTACGCGAATCCATGCCAATTCCTCGCAAATACGTTCATATCGTCATCACTCCCTTGTTCATCCGATAATCGGGAAGTACGTCATGAGAATCAGCGATATCAGCGCAATGCCCCAGATCATGAGCACTACGACGATTCCCGGTATCTGAGCCACGGTATACGCCCACTGACTGAGCGGCCGGTACTTCGGAATCACTTCGGCTTCGCCGAAACCGACTCCGGCATATTCCTTTCCGGCCTCTTCCACCCGTTCGCCTTTCAGGGCGGTCATCACCATGACGGTCATGAAACACACTCCGGCGATTATGGTGATAAGCATTCCGATTCCCGCTACGTTCATCCACGGAATCCACGGCGGCGTCACCCCGGCCTCCGCACCGACGGTAATGTCTGCGAAACGACGAGGCAGCCCGTAGTACCCCGAAACGATTCCACCGAGACCGTAGAAGACCATGCCGCCGGCGAACATATACGGCGTCGCAATGGCAAGCTTCGGATTCCATGTCTTCCGTTTGGTCATGAGCGGAATCAGGTAATGGGCTATGCCGAAGAACGACATGAGCACCGCCCCGGCCACCGGATGGAAGTATCCTGGAACAGCCCAGGAATGACTGAGCCATTCGGCTATCCCCGCGGCGATCAGCGACCCGCCGGCGAGCGCTCCCGGAATCGCCATGATAATGAAGCCGCAGATGATCCACGCGAAGTCGGGGCTGCCCCACGGCAGATTACGAAGCCAGCCGCCCTTAACGTTCGTCCTGCTTCTCAAGAGGATGATCCATGCCGCAAGCCACGTGGAGAAGAGGATGATCGGCGGGACGTCGACCAGCAACGCGAGGACCGATCCGGTCGCCCGCTCGACAGGCGGAATCGCCGGATCGAGCAGAAAGTGGTAGAACCAGGTAGGCGGTACGAGGAACATGTATGCGCCCCACACAGCACGCAGGTACTTCTCTCCACTGGTAGTCGGTACGTTCCACTGATACGCGATAATGAACGCTCCGATGTACATCGCTACGAGCGGAACGTAGTGGATTATATGGAAATAGAAGTGGAACGCATGGTCCCAGTCACCGGTGGCAACCGGATCGGAAATCCCGACAAGCGGACCGAGACCGAGGTACATAGTATAGAGAACCGCCACGTAGCCGAAGAGACCGAGCAGCGCCACGATGCCGCACGCGAATGCCAGGTGATTCAGGTTTCGCTTCGGCCGCTTGCGCAGCGCGGTTACCATGAACTGCGCGTATATAATGATCGACCCGAAGGAAAGGATCGTGTACGACAGGTGCTGGATCCACGTGTACTGGAACGGCGAGGTTACCGGATTCGCCATATAGGTCGTATCGGCGCCGAGCAGGAATGCAACGATGCTCAGCACCAGACTGATGGCGATCAGCCAGAACGACACCCATCCCAGCTTGGTCCCTCCTGCCAGCTTGGTATTCGTCTCCAGCAGCCCGAGTCCGAATCCCAGAACGAGAATGATCGAGAACAAGCCCATTCCGTAGAAGAAGATGAGCGTCGCATGCCCGGTCATGAAGTTATAAAACTGATCCTGCAGCGCACCGCCCAACACCGGCACCCGGCTCGCGGCGGCGAATATGGCCAACAGACCACCGAGACCGATCACCAGCAGTTGCATATAGAAGAACGCTTTCACCAGTTTCCGGTCTTCAGGGTCGATTCTATCCCATAGCGTTTGAACGAAACTCATTCGCATTACCCCCTTACTTGCTTAGCCGGCAAGAGCATGGTTGACTCCCCGCAGCGGATCTACGCATCGAGGTCCTCCACAACTTTGAACTCCATGGTCATCTCGTGATGTCCGATTCCGCAGAACACGTCGCAGACAGCCGTGTAGATTCCCGGTTCGGTGAACGTGATCAGAAACGCACCTCCATGGCCGGGGGATACCGTCCAGGTTCTCGACCCGCCGCCCGGAAGCTGAAATCGGATACCGTGACTCACGTCGGCACTCGCCGCCTGAACGTAGTATTGCTGTCCCACCTCGACCTTCACCCGCTGCGGCGCGAAGCTGAATGAATCGACGAGCACCGGCAGATACCACTCGTGCGCGATGTAGTATCCGTCCTCGTCCTGCTCGGCGACGTCGATCCACCCTTCGACCTGGTCGCGTATCATTGCTGCATCGACGCCGTCGGCTCGAACCGCTTCGGCGGTCGTAATGTGCGCTCCGCCCGCTTCGGGTACCAGCGCTCCGAACGCCGCCCAAATCAGGGCGCAGAGCAATGTCGCCAATCCGGAGCTGACCGAAATCACCTGCTGTCGCATACCGGTCGAAAATCGTCTGAACATACTCCTTCCTCCTTGTCGTCAGTACCGTTCGATCGCACGTGTATCGGGCGCGCGGCGCCGCAGCCGCACGCCACGAATTCGCGCTCGCCTCAACTCCAGCATTCGTGGTTCACCCGCACCACTCAGTGGCCGCCGTGCCCCGGCAGCTCGGCCTGGTGCATCGGCACATTCCCGTCTTCGTCGGCGACATCGAACCACGCCATCATTCCCGCTTCCATGTGTTCGGGAATGTGGCAATGGATCATCCACCGGCCCGGTTCGCCGAGCTCGACGAGGATATCCCACGTTTCTCCGACAGGAACCGTGATCGTGTCCTTCCACGCCAGGTTGTCGTTCGGTACGCGGTCCTGGGTGATGACCGCCATCCGCTGCCCGTGCAGATGTATCGGGTGATGCATCGGATGGTCGGAGTCCGCTCTGTTATGGATTCGGAGCACCACTCTGTCGCCGGTCTGACCGGCCATTTCGATGTCGAGGTTTTCCTGCCCTTGATTTGTTTCACGCATGATCCATTCGAGATCACCCGTCGTGCTCATCGCGTTATGCGCGACGTGATCGTCA
>SLIN01000059.1 GCA_007135605.1 Spirochaetales bacterium
AGCCGGACTCCGCCGGATTACCATCAGTCTCGACACCATCGATCCGGATACGTTCGCCCGAATTGCCGGCCGTGTACACGGCCTCGACTCGGTGCTGCACGGCATCGATGTGGCGCACGCTTCCGGATTCACTCCGATCAAGGTGAACATGGTCGTCCAGCGCGGCGTAAACGACCGGGAGGTCCTCGATATGGCGCGATTCGCGCGCGAGCGGGGTCTGGAGCTGCGCTTCATCGAGTACATGGATGTCGGACGCCGGCACGATTTCGACGGGTCGCTGGTCGTACCGAACCGCGAGATTCGCGAACAGCTCGATCGGACGTTCGGCATCGAACCCCTCACCGCCACGCGCAACGACGAGGTAGCCGAAACGTACGCATACCGCGACGGGGCGGGCCGAGTCGGTTTCATATCGAGCATGAGTCAGCCGTTCTGCGGCAGCTGCACACGACTGCGGCTGTCGGCCGACGGCAAGGCGTACCGGTGCCTGTTCTCCGGAATCGGACTCGACCTGCGCGCCATCCTCCGCGATGAGAAGATGACCGACGAGGAGCGCACCGGCGCGCTCTCGCGCGAGCTTCGCACGTTCTGGGCCGGCCGTGAAGACCGCTACTCGGAGCTGCGTGGGCATGACCGGCCGCAGGACGGAACCCGGCGCGACGAGCGGGTGGAAATGTTTCGCATGGGCGGCTGAGGAGGCACCTGATGGGCACACATCTCGATGCGGAGGGTCGACCGCGGATGGTCGATGTCGGGGCGAAGTCGCCGAGCGTGCGCCGGGCGGTGGCCGAAGGTACCGTCACGGTACCCGTCGGGCTCGAGAGCTCTCCGAGCGACACTGAATGGTGGACGGCCAAGGGGCCGGTCTTCCAGACGGCGATCGTCGCCGGGATCCAGGGCGCCAAGGCGACCGCCACAACCGTTCCGCTGTGCCATCCACTGCCGCTGACAAGCTGCGATGTGACCGTCGAACGCGTTCCGGCCGAACATGAACCCGGAAGCAACGGCGAATCCGAATCGGTGGTTGCGGCCGAATCGACGGTGTTGCGCGTGCGCTGCACGGTGGAGACGACCGCACGAACCGGTGTCGAGATGGAGGCGCTGTGCGGGGTCAGCGCGGCGTGTCTGACGATTTACGATATGGGGAAGTCGGTGACTCACGGTATTCGCATCGGGCCGATCGAGCTCGTCGAGAAGAGCGGGGGTCGCCGTGACTGGCGGCGCGGAAGCGGGTGAGCGGAAAGGCCCCGCGCCGAATCGGGCGGACTCGCGCACGAACGGTGCGCCAGGGAGCAGATCAGATGAGCTTAAAACCGACGCCGGGAGGGTGGTTCTTCCACCCGTACGAAATCGGTATCGCCGGCTTCTCGGGGGCGGGCAAAACGACGCTCGCCGAGAAGGTGCTCGCCCTCCTGTCGGCGGATGGAATCGAGTGCGGCTACGTCAAGCGGGACGCTCATTTTTTCGAGATGGACCGGGAGGGCAAGGACACGTGGCGTGCTGCGTGCGCCGGGGCGGGGGCAGTCACCATCGACGACCGAACGCACAGCGCACTGCTGGCCGAACACGGTCCGCTCGGCCCGCAGCTCTCACTCGTCCGACAGGTCATGGCCCCCTTCTCCGCGGTCTTCGTCGAGGGGCGTAAGCATCTGCCGATTCCGAAGCTCCTCCTCCTCGACCCGCGCGACGAAGCGGATGAGAAGCTGGGGCGCGGAGAGCTCTCCGAGGTACTTGCGATCGTTTACCCCGAAGGAGAACGAGAGCGTGCGCTGCGATTCCAAGCCGCATACCCGGATGCATCGGTCGTGTCGAGGACCGACGTCGATGCGATTCTCGAGGTGATCCGCCGTTCGTGGAGGTCGCGGCGACCCCGGTTGAAAGGGTTGGTGCTCGCCGGCGGCCGAAGCACCCGTATGGGAGGCGACAAGGCCGCGATCGAGTACGTGCCGGGCATCAGTCAGGCGCGACGCTCGGCCGACCTTCTCGCGAGCTGTTGTGACGAAGTCTATCTGTCGACACGCAGCGGACAGCGGCTGCCGGATGATGTGGCCACACTCCCGGTAATCGAAGACCGCTACATGGAGCTGGGCCCGGTCGGCGGGATCCTCAGCGCATTCGACGTGGAGGCGTCGACTGCATGGTTCGTGCTCAGTTGCGACCTTCCGTTGCTTGGCGCCGGCGATGTGGCACAGCTCGCGGCGGAGCGCAATCCGCAGAAGCTCGCGACCTGTTTCGGCACACCGCCCGATGCACCGCAAGGCCACATCCGGGCCGATTCTTCCGCCGAATCGACGAACACGGGAGAGATCGAGCGATTAATGCCTGAGCCGCTCGCGGCGATCTACGAACCGAATGCCCGTACACGGATTCTGACCTTTCTTGTCGACGGAGCGAGCTGCCCGCGCTGGATCCTCCGCAACGGAGGCGCGGCGATCGTCGAACCGGAACGCTTCGACGCCCTCTTTAACGCCAATGACCGCGATGATTACGAGCGCGCGAGAGCGCTGTTGGCCGAGAGTGCCGGTGTACGAACGGCCGGCGAGGACCGGAGGC
>SLIN01000302.1 GCA_007135605.1 Spirochaetales bacterium
TGATGGAGAGCTACTGGCCTGCGGTCGCTCGCGGTGACGAGGAGGCGTCGCCGGCGGTGCGCGAGTGGGCGGTCAAGTTGGAGGCCAAGCCGAAGTACGTGGTGACCTCGACGAGAACGGACTTCCGGTGGACCAACAGCCACCACATCGCCGGCGACCTGCGCACGAGCGTGCAGGAGCTCAAGGACGCGACCCCGGGCGGCGTGCTCCTCGGTAGCGGCAAGCTCGCGACCGAGCTGGACCGGCTGGACTTGATCGACGAATACAAGATCCTCGTTCATCCGAGGATCGCCGGCCACGGCCCGACCCTGTACGAGAGTGGACTGCCGAGCACGCGACAGCTTGAGCTGATCTCGGCGACGCCGCTCCGCAACGGCGCGGTCGCCATGCACTACCGGCGCGCGCACTGACTCGGAGATGGGTCATGTCGCCTGATAAAGGAGGTGCGAAACCGTGAGTGCAATCGACAACAAACGACTCATGCAGGAAGTCTTTTCTGAAATGTCTCGAGGCAACCTCGAGCCCTTCTTCGACATCATGGCCGAAGATATGCGCTGGACCTGGATGGGTACCGGCCGATGGTCCCACACGTTTGAGGGAAAGAAGTCGGTGGTCAACGGATTATTCGCCGCGGTGAAAGAAACACTATCTGAGTCCTCAGGTGTGATCCCCCATCAGTTCATTGCAGAGGGAGACGTTGTGGTCATCGAACACAGCGGACGCAACACGACATCAGATGGACGACCATACAATAATAAGTACTGCTGGGTATGCCGCTTCGCAGATGGCAAACTACGCGAGCTGCGCGAGTACATGGATACGGAACTGGTCACGGAAACTTTCGGTAAGGATGGGGAAACGTGAACGCCCCCTCCTGGTCTGTCGGCAAAGTACTTAATGAGGTGAATGCATGGTCGATTCCAATATGACTCCGCAATTGAAAGAGGTTGGGACCGTCTTCGTACCGGTCACCGACCAGAAGCGAGCGCTCGAGTTCTACCTCGAGAAGCTTGGGTTCGAGAAACGAAGCGATTTCGCATACGGCGAGGGTATGCGCTGGATTGAGGTCGCACCGCCGGGCTCAAAGATCGCGATTGCTCTGGTATCACCGAGCGAAGGTGAATCAGCTGTCACCAGCACAACTCGTTGCGCGTTTTCTACCGAGGACATCGAAGCAGATTACGCCAAGCTGCGTGCCAACGGCGTCGATGTAGATGCAGAGATTGGGCGAAAAGGTACAAGCAGACCGGGACTTCTCTCGACCAGGATCACGGTAAACGATCCGATGCCGCCACAGTTCTCCTTCCGCGATCCCGACGGAAACCGCTTCCTGATTGTGGAGCCGGCACACAAAGGAAACGAACCGTAATGGACTGCATGAAGAGCGCACGGTCGAAGCCGATATAACGTACTGCTTAGGCAGCATAAATCGCCCCAGCCGACCCTCGCCCTCCGGGTGTCACGTCTCATCTTGCACGCCCACCCGCCTACACGTACCATAGAGACATGGATTCGAACCCGCTTCCCGAGAACCTGAATCTCAGCGTCTCAAAGCCCATCCAGGTCGTCGAAGACATCGGGGACAGCATCGCCGCCGAGCCGGACGCGTTCCCGCTCGCAGACGAGCAGCGGGCGGAACTCGACCGGCGGCTTGCCGATGCCGAAACCAATCCGGGCGTCGGGACACCCTGGAGTGAAGTCAAGGCGCGGCTGCTCGACTCCATCTGATGCGTCCGCTCATAATCCAACCGGACGGCGGCATTGAGGCGATCTCCTGCTTCCACACCAGCAAGAACCCGCGCCGCTGGCGATCACGCGCGTAACCCCGAAGCCGATCGTCGACTTGGCGTGAGTGCCACACGCAGACGGGTCGCGGACACGGCCCGTTCGTCACTCACTCTTCTATTGCAGCACGACGACCCTACGGTGGATAGCTCAGCGCCGAACCCCAGCGTATCATCTCGGGGCGATATCCGTCAGGCGGAAGGTATACAACTCGCCCTCCGGGTCGCGGAGCTGCCAGGAGCTGAACAGGGCAATAGGTCCGAGATCGGCCAGTTCCCACTCATAGCTCGCGCTGCCGTCCGTCGCCTCCATCCGAAACGTGTGGATCGTGGCATCCGACCGGCCGATTCTGCCCGGCCGCGTTCCGCGGTGAATGGGGTGGAACTGCACCGAACCGACATCATCACGGATCAGAAGCGTCAGGTCCAGGATTTCGTTCAGAACTCCAAACGGATTATAGACCACCCGATCGAAGTTTCGTCCCCACAGGTCGGGTAGTCCGGGACTGCTCGAACGTCGGGGAGAGTGTATCGATTGCGCCCGGCCGCCGCCCTGTCCGATATCGGCGACGTCATACTCGAGGTCGTAGATGAGCCGACTTTCGGTGCCGTGTTCACCCTCTACGACATCGTGTCGGATTTGCACCTCCGCGGTGTCGCCGCGATAGCTCCACTCGTAGGAGAAGACCGACAGATCGAGCGCTCGCAGGTGGCGCTCGTGCGACGGATAGTGAACCAAGAGCCGTCCACGGAGCGGAGCCGCCCA
>SLIN01000099.1 GCA_007135605.1 Spirochaetales bacterium
CTTGAGAAAGAGCTCGATATCGTCACCGCAGCTGGGGTTGAAACCCTCACGTTTCAGGTCGGCGTCCTCGAGTCGCCGGCGGTTCTTCTTCGCCTTGTAGTTGTCGAGGATTATCTCTTTGTACAGTTCGTCGCCTATGTCCATGTCAGCCGAAAATCTCCCGTACGCGGTCGAACGCAGTGAAGAGCGCATCGATCTCCTCGCGCGTATTATAGAGGTAGTAGCTCGCGCGAACAGTGCCCGGAATGCCGAACCGCCGCATGAGCGGCTGCGCGCAATGAAATCCCGCGCGTACCGCAATTCCTGCACTGTCGAGAATCATACCGACGTCGTGGCTGTGAACATCCCCCAGGTTAAAACTGAAGATCCCGCCCCGCGATGCGGAGCCGGTTCCACCGTACACGGTCAGGTCGGAGTGCCGGCGCGCGTGTTCGAGGGTGTAGGCGATCAGGTCGTGCTCGTGGTCGGCGATCCGATCGAGCCCGACCGACTCGAGAAAGCGCACCGCCTCGCCCATGCCGATAGCCCCGGCGATATTCGGGGTACCCGCCTCGAACTTCTCCGGCAACGGTGCGTAGGTTGCCCGGTCGGCCCACACGCGTTCGATCATATCGCCGCCGTAGTGGAACGGCGGCATCCGCTCGAGAAGCGACTCTTTCGCGTAGAGCGCACCGATGCCGCTCGGCCCGCACATCTTGTGCCCGCTCCAGGCGAGAAAGTCGATGTCGAGCGCCTGCACATCGACCGGGTGATGAGCGACCAGCTGCGCGCCGTCGACGAGCACGACCGCTCCGACCGCGTGCGCCCGGGCAATAATGTCGGCAAGCGGCGGCATATAGCCGGTGACATTGCTCATACCGGTGATCGCCACGAGCTTCGTCTTTTCCCCGATCGTCGCCTCCACAGCTCCGTCGGCGAGTCCGCTCGAGTCGTCGCGCAACGGCAGGAAGCGTAGCGCTGCGCCGGTCGCATTCGCAACTTCCTGCCAGACCACGAGGTTCGAATGGTGCTCGAGCTCGGTGGTGACGATCTCGTCGCCCGCCTCGAGGAACGTTCTGCCCCAAGAGTATCCCACGAGGTTAATGCTCTCGGTGGTTCCGCGGGTGAAGATAATCTCCTGCGGATTGGCGGCGTTTACGAAACCGGCGACCGCCGCACGGGCGGAGTCGTACTGCTCGGTCGCCGCTTCACTGAGCTCATACACGCCGCGGTGGATGTTCGTCGAGTTGGTACGATAGTAGCCGAGCTCGGCATCGATGACGCGTTTCGGTTTCAGGGAGGTTGCACCGTTGTCGAGATAGATGAGCGGCTTCCCCCGCATCTCCCGCTCGAGAACCGGGAATTGCTCCCGGATGCCCGCGAGCGCTTTCGTTTGCACCTCAGTCATCTATCCTCTCCCTGAAACGATAAAAATTATCGTTTATGGTCACAATACGCTTCTCCGCCGCGGGTGTCAAGCGGTGCAGCCGCTTGAGATACGATCGGCTCGCACGCGACGACCACACTGATTACAGAGTGACGAATTCACGCCGAATCGTCTATAGCAGCTACCCGGCGGAGAATCGATCGGCACGCCGCACGCTGTTTCTGCCTTCGGATTTCGCGAGGTAGCACGCGCGGTCGGCCGCTTCGATGAGTGATTCGAGGCTCGCGCCCGGCCCGCCCTCGTGCGGCGCCACTCCGATACTCACGGTCACCGTGCTGTCCACCGAGTCGAACGCGAGCGTCTCTACAGTCCGGCGAACGCGCTCGGCTACCTGCACCGCATGCTCGGCGGTCGTTTCGGTCATCATCGCAATGAACTCCTCGCCGCCGTACCGGCCGACGATATCCGAGTCGCGCAGCACTTCGGAGATCGCCTGCGAAACCTGCCGCAGGACCGCATCCCCCTTTCGATGTCCGTAGTTGTCGTTAATCCCCTTGAAGTAATCGATGTCGATGAGCAGAAGCGCGACCGTATGGCCGTATCGACGGGCATGCTCGAGAAACGCCGTTGCGTTGAGAAAGAACGCCCGGCGGGTGAGCAGGCCGGTTAACGAATCGGTCATCGCCAGCTGTTGCGTCTCGTCAAAGAGCTGTGCGTTGTGCAGGGCGATCGCAACGTGGTCGGCGAAGCTCACCGCAAGCCGCAGATGTGCTTCGGTGAAGTAGCCGGGCCGGCGATTGTCGAAGGTGAGCATGCCGATCGGCTCATCGCGGACGATCAGCGGAACTCCCATCCAGGCGTAGGGCGCGGCCGGTTCGCAGCCCGGCGGCGGCGGTCCCTCGCGCGAGTGCATCTCATCGAGGCGCAGCGGCATTCTGCTCTGCATGACACGCGTGTTCGGATTGTCGCCGGGAATCTCGAAACGTATGCCGAGCACTTCTTCGATCCGCTCCCATCCCGCACCGCCCACGATCTCCAGATAGCCCTCGCGCATCAGCTGCACTGAGGCGGTATCGTACGGAACGACCGCCTTCGCCTGATCGAGAATCAACGAGATCATACGGTCGACATCGAGGGTGGAGGTGATCGCTGCACCGGCGCGGCGCAGCACATCCGCCTCGTA
>SLIN01000058.1 GCA_007135605.1 Spirochaetales bacterium
GCTGAATACCGCGAGCCTTGCCTTCGACCACCGGATTGACCGCCTCGAGATGACTCGGGTTGGCGACCATGCTTACATGAATAACCGCCCCGCTCTCATCAACGATATCGAGGCTGTGCCCGAGATGATACTTCACATCGCCGCTACCACCGACCATGTGTGGCTGATAGTTCTCGGTGAACATCGCGAAAATGTCGGCCGGCTTCTTTTTGAGAACGTTCAGCAATACGTTCAGCCGACCGCGATGGGCCATGCCGAGAACGATTTCCTGCAACCCATGCTGAGCCGCCGAGCTCGTCAGGTAGCGCAGCGCCGGGATCAGCACCTCGCTACCTTCCAGGCTGAACCGCTTCTGCCCGATAAAATTGGAATGGACGAAGTGTTCGAGCTCTTCGGCGCGTATCAGATCGCGCTGGAGAAGCCGACGTTCCTCGTCGGTAAATACTCGTCGTTTCGACGGCGATTCGAGTCGCTCGATGAGCCAGCGACGCATGACTTTATTCTGAATGTGGAGAATCTCGGCGCCCATCGTGCCGCAGTACGTCTTGCGAAACACTTCGATAAGGTCGCGCAGCGGCGCACGCTCGGGCTTGAAATACTTACCTGCGCTGAACTCAACATCCAGGTGCTCTTCGCTCAGGCCGAACGCCTTCGGTTCCAGGCTCTGGTAGTATCCCTCCGAGGTATAGAACATATACCTCATCTCGGGGGTCATATAATCGCCGAGCGGATTAAGATCGGCGTAAAGGTAACCGACGTCACGGTACGCCCACAGAAGCGTGTCGACCCTGCTCTGAAGGTACGCTCGGGACTTTGCGCCCTCGGTCGACTCGTCTACCGCTTCGCGGACTCGATCGGCGGTATGCCGGGAGAGGATCGGTGTGGTTGCGGACGAACGATTCGTCTCGCCCGCATACCCGTCGCCGGGAGGTCGAACGGCGGTAGCTGCATGACCGTTTCCGGCAGCGCTCCGGCTCACCGCCTCACCGTTTCCGCCGGCGCTCCGGCGCTCACCCGGGATCGAGACGTGCGGTGCACCCGACTCCCAGCTCTTGAAGTACTCCCGCCACTCGTTATCTATGGAGTCCGGCTGTTCGCGATATGCTTCGTAGAGCTCATCTACGAAGCGCGCATTGGTAATATCGAGGTCAAGCTCGCTGATCTGCATTTCCGCATCCTCCTGACGCGGCGTGCCATCTCCGGTAACGGCGGGCGCATGCGTACCGCCCTCCCGACCGCTCCGAGCGTCCGCCGTCAAAGGCGCTCGCGAATCAGGCCCGGAATCTCGTCGGGTTTGTCCGCTACGGGCACACCGGCATCGTTGAGTGCCTTTACTTTCGCGTCGGGCGTACCCTTGCCGCCCGATATGATAGCACCTGCGTGGCCCATTCGCCGACCCGGAGGAGCGGTACGACCGGAGATGAATGCGGCTACCGGTTTTGTCAGCCTGTCTCGAATGAAGTCGGCGGCGGCTTCTTCGTCCTCTCCACCGATTTCTCCGATCAGCACCGCCGCATCGGTCTCCGGATCGTTCTCGAACATCTCGAGCAGGTCTATGAAGCTCGTGCCGATAATCGGGTCGCCCCCGATTCCAATACACGTACTCTGACCGAGACCGTCCTGCGTAAGAGCGTAGACAACTTCGTACGTGAGAGTGCCGCTACGCGAGATTACACCGACGCGCCCCGGTTTCGTGATTCGGGCCGGCATGATCCCGATTTTCGACTTCCCCGGGCTGATCAGGCCGGGGCAATTCGGACCGATGAGCTGCAACCCCCGGCCCCGCACATAATGATAGGTGGCGAGCATTTCGTTTACGGGTACATGCTCTGTTATGCAGACGATCAGCGCAACGCCGGCATCGGCGGCCTCCCGGATCGCGGCATTGGCAAACGGCGGCGGCACGAAAATAACGGTGGCGTCGACGTTGTGCTCGGCTTTCGCGTCGGCAACGCTGTTGTAAACCGGGATTCCGTCGAGTTCCTGACCACCCTTTTTCGGCGTAACCCCGGCGACGATCTTCGTTCCGTCGGCGATCATTTGCCGTGTGTGGAAACTGCCGTCCCGCCCGGTAATACCCTGAACGATTACGCTCGTGTTCTCATCAATCAATATACTCATTGTCTTCAGCGTGTTCCTTTAGGCGAGTTTCACAACCTTCTCGACCGCCTCGGAGAGTCCCTCGGCGACCTCGAATCCGGCATCCGTAAGAATGCGACGCCCCTCTTCCTCGTTCGTGCCGATCAAACGCACGACGATCGGCACCCTCACGTCGAGCTGGTTCAATGCAGCCAGCAATCCGTTTGCGATATCGTCACAGCGGGTGATTCCACCGAATATGTTAATGAGGATGCTCTTCACGTTCGGATTGCCGGTGATGATTTTCATCGCCGCCACGACCTTCTCCGGGTTCGAGCTGCCGCCGACGTCGAGGAAGTTCGCCGGCTCTCCGCCATAGAGTTTGATGATATCCATCGTCGCCATTGCGAGTCCGGCACCGTTGACCATACAGCCGATATCGCCGTCCATGCTGACAAAGCTCA